>NZ_JBFAZX010000004.1:130514-445776 GCF_040689395.1 Dactylosporangium sp. NPDC051484
CACTTTGCGGGCGCTGCGCGCAGTGGTTGCTTCAGCGGTGCGGTGCGGGCGGGGTTCCCACCTCGGAGCCCCCCACGTCCGCTTCGCGGGCACTTTGCGGGCGCTGCGCGCAGTGGTTGCTTCAGCGGTGCGGTGCGGGCGGGGTTCCCACCTCGGAGCCCCCCACGTCCGCTTCGCGGGCACTTCGCGGGCGCTGCGCGCAGCGGTTGCGTCAGCGGCGCGGGGCGTTCCGGGCGCTCGTGCGTAGTGGTTTGCCTCTGGGGCCCCGCGCTGTGGGGCCCCAGAGCGCTGAAGAGCTCAGATCAGGCTGCGGAACTTCGGTGGCAGCTCGTGTGCGGCGGCCGAGTCGAGCAGCCACAGCGTGAGATCCCGGCCGTGCACGCCCGCCGCCGGGATCTGCCGCGGGCCCGCGGAGGCGAGCGCCAGGCCCACCGCGCTCGCCTTGCCCGAGCCGGAGGCGATCAGCCAGATCTCCTGGGCCGTGTTGATCGCGGGCAGGGTGAGCGTGACGCGCACCGGCGGCGGCTTCGGGCTGCCACGCACCGCCGAGACCGGCCGCGTCTCGAAGGTCACCGGGTGCTCCGGGAACACCGAGGCCACGTGGCCGTCCTCGCCGACGCCGAGCAGTACCACGTCGAAGGTCGGCAGCTCCGCGTGCCCGGGGCGGGCCGCCTCGGCCAGCTCCGCGGCGTAGCGTGCGGCCGCCGCCTCGGCGTCGTCGCCGTCGGGGCCGTCCGAGGACGGCATGGGGTGCACGCGGGCCGGATCGAGCTTCAGCGCGTCGAGCAGCGCCGCACGGGCCTGCGTCTCGTTGCGCTCCGGGTCGCCGGCGGGCAGGAACCGCTCGTCGCCCCACCAGAGGTTCACCCGCGACCAGTCCACCGCGTCGCGCGCCGGGCTGTCCCGGATCGCCTGGTAGATCTGCGCCGCGATGCGTCCGCCGGTGAGCACGAGGGTGGCCTCGCCGCGCTCGGCCTGCGCGTCCGTGAGCCGGACGATGAGCCGCGCGGCGGCGGCCTCGGCGAGCAGCTTCGGCTCGGTGTGTACTACTGCCTTGCTTTGGGTCACGATGCCACGGTCTCCTGTAGCGGGGTGTCGGCCGGCTCGGGACGTTCCGCGAGGGCCGGGTCTTTCCAGATGTGCACCCGGGGCGCGGTGTGCTCGTCGAGCTTGCGCTTGCCGGTCGCGGCCGCCAGGGCCGCGGCGTACGGCTGGTCCGGGTCGAGCCGGCGCAGCTCCTCGGCGAGCTCGTCGCCGAGCGGCCGTCGGGTCAGCGGCAGGATCCGGTCCGGCTGGCCGGTGCGCCGCAGCCGGACGATGCCCGCGTTGAGGTCGCGGACCAGGCTCATGGCGTCGCCGTCCTCGAACTCGAGCTCGACCGCCTCCATGATCCTGCTCGTGCCGGTGCGGCGCGCCGGGTGCACGCCGAGGCGCGCCTCCAGCCAGCCGCCCATCAGCAGCGCCGTCGGGTCGTGCTCCGGCGCCACGATCGTCGCCGAGCGCACGCCGACCCGGTTGCCGTCGAACGCCCCGGCCAGCAGGGTGCGCCACGGGGTGATCCGCGACCAGGCGAGGTCGGTGTCGCCGGGCACGTAGTCGTCCGAGCGCACCCGCAGCGCGGCGACCGGATCGTCGGCCTGGGCGCTGTCGGTGATGCGGCGGTCGGCGACGACGCCGAGCGGGTCGTACGCGATGCGATCCGGTGGCGTGCACTGCCACCACGTCACCACCGGCACGTCCGGGGCGAGCAGCGGCATCACGACCGACTCGGCGTGCAGCGCCAGGCGGCCTTGCATGCGCATCACGACCGCCTCGCACGGGCCCAGGCGCCCGCCGACGACGATCTCCGCGTCGAGCCGCGACCGTTGCTGGGTCACGTCGGCGCGCACGATGATGAGCAGCCGGCACGGGTGCGCGGAGGCGGCGATCGTGGCGGCCGCCTCGGCCTCGCGGACCTGCCGCTCGTCGACCACCGAGATCAGCGTCAGCGCCAGGCCGCTGGTCAGCCCGCCGGCGCTGCGCCGCTCGTTGGCGAGCGCCTTGACGACCTCGATGCCGGTGGTGTCCCACAAACCGATCATGTCTATGTTCTCCCTCTATTGGCCGACGCTCTGGGCCCTGTCCACGCCTGTGCGGTGTCAGGCCCGGCGCCAGGCGCGGCCCTCGCGGGCGAGCATCTCGTCGGCGGCCCGGGGACCCCACTCGCCCGCGCGGTACGGCTCAGGCGTCGAGCCCGCCCACGCCGCCTCCAGCGGGTCGATCACGTTCCAGCTCGCCTCGACCTCGGCCGAGTCCGGGAACAGCGTCTTGTCGCCGATGAGCACGTCGAGGATGAGCCGTTCATACGCCTCCGGGCTCGCGTCGGTGAACGCCTCGCCGTATTGGAAGTCCATCGCGATGTCGCGGACCTCCATCGTGGTGCCCGGCACCTTCGAGCCGAACTTCAGCATCACGCCCTCGTCGGGCTGGACCCGGATGACCAGCTGGTTGTGGCCGAGCATCTCCACGTCCGCGTCGTTGAACGGCAGGTGCGGCGCCTTCTTGAACAGCACCGCGAGCTCGGTGACCCGCCGCGGCAGGCGCTTGCCGGCCCGGATGTAGAACGGAACCCCGGCCCAGCGACGGTTCTGGATGCCCAGTTGCACCGCGACGTACGTCTCGGTCCTGGAGTCCGCCGGGACGTCCTTCTCCTCCAGGTACCCCGGCACGCGCTCCCCGGCCACCCAGCCCGTCAGGTACTGCCCGCGAACCGTCTGCGTGGAAACGTCCGCCGGCACCTTGATGGCGTTGAGGACCTTGAGCTTCTCGGTGCGGATGGCGTCGGCGTCGAAGGCCGTCGGCTCCTCCATCGCCACCAGGGCGAGCAGCTGCAGCAGGTGGTTCTGCAGCACGTCACGGGCGGTGCCGACCGTGTCGTAGAAGCCGGCGCGCGTGCCGATGCCGACGTCCTCGGCCATCGTGATCTGCACCGAGTCGACGTAGTTGGAGTTCCACACCGGCTCGAACAGGTTGTTGGCGAAGCGCAGCGCCATGATGTTCTGGACGGTTTCCTTGCCCAGGTAGTGATCGATGCGGAACACGTCCTGCGCGGTGAACGCGTCGTCGACGAGGTCGTTGAGCTGGCGGGCGGAGACCAGGTCGTATCCGAACGGCTTCTCCACCACGACCCGGCGCCACCCGCCGGACTTCGCGTTGTCCGCCATGCCGGTGCGTTCCAACTGCTTGAGCACGACCGGGAAGGCCGACGGCGGGATCGACAGGTAGAACGCGGCGTTGCCGCGGATGCCGGCGTCGTCGTGCAGGTCGTTGAGCGTCTGCGCCAGTTGGTCGAAGGCGGCGTCGTCCTCGAACGAGCCGGGCACGAACTTGATGTTGCTGGCCAGCCTGGACCACACCTCCTCCCGCCACGTCGTGCGGGCGCCGTTCTGGGCCGCCTTGCGGGCCAGGTCCTCGAAGTCCCCGTCACCCCAGTCGCGCCGGGCGAACCCCAACACGGCGAAGCTCGGTGGCAGCAGACCCCGGTTGGCCAGGTCGTAGACGGCCGGGATGAGCTTCTTGCGGGCCAGATCACCGGTGACGCCGAAGATGACCAGCGCGCACGGCTCGGGAATCCGAGGCAGTCGCCGGTCCTGCGGGTCCCGCAGCGGATTGGTCATCAGTTCTCACCCTCCGAGGGCGGCCAACAGTTGTTCGATACCGGTTGCCCGGTCGGTCAGATGGAGCCGCAGCAGCGGTGCCGCACCGCGGCCACCGGCGGCCCGCGCCGCCTGCAACTCCCCGAACGTGTACGGCCGGCCGGGCACCCGCACGTCGCCGGTCACCACGCCGGTGATCTGCAGGGTGGCGCCGAGCCCGGGCCGCGGCGCGGGTGAGCCCCAGCCGAACGTCACGGCGCGCGCGACCCGCCCGGCGAGGGCGTCGCGCACGCCGGCCGCCGCGGCGTCGCCGTCCCGGTCGAGGTAGGCGGCGACGGCCACGTGGCCGCCCGTCGGCACACCGCGCACGAGGGCGTCGATCGCGTCGATCAGGGTCGGGGCGCTCGTCTCGCCGTACACCTCGACGGCCCCCTCGACCAAGGCGGGCGTCCGCGCCGGTGGCCCGGCATCGAGGACGCGCAGCGTGCGCTCGTCGTCGTGCTCTGGACCGGTCTCAGGGCCGGCCGGAAAACCCGCGCCGGCCACCCGGGCGGCCTGTTCCCAGGCGAGCAACTGGGCGCCGAGCGGGCCGTTGACGGACAGGTCGGGGGCGATGCCGCCGCCGGGCATGAGCCCCATGCCGAGCACGCCGCCGACCGTCACGCCGAGCACGTCGGGGCCTTCGTGCCCCCAGGACGAGGGATTCTCCAGCGTCACCGGTACCACCCCGGGCGCGAGGGCCGCGAACAGCCGCTCGATCCACTCGCCGAGCCCGACGATCCCGGTCCCGTCCGGCGCGACGGCGAGCTTGTCCCGCCCCTCGCGCGCGGCCGCGGCGATCGCGTCGCCCAGGGCGATCCCGGGCGCGCGGCCGCCGTCCTGCGAGCCGGGCGTGGGGCGGGCTTCGGAAGCGGTCACGGCCTGCCGGGCCGGCGGGGCCATCGCGAAGCCCGCGGCGGCGTGCACGGCCGGGGGAGGAGGGGTCAGCAGCGCGGCCGCCTCGGCCAGCAGCGTGCCCGTGTCGGCACCGGCCAGGCCGGCCGCTACCAGCGCATATGCGCTCAAGGCCGACTCCGGCGCGGCGCCGGTGCGGAAGATCTCGGCGCCGGTCTCGCGGGCGAGAGTCTCCAGGGGCGAGCCCGGCTCGGTCACCACGACGAAACGCCGGCCCACGTCGTGCAGGCCGGCGTCCTCGAACGCCTGCAGATACGCCCGGCGGTAGGCGTCAGTGTCCACCGGCGGGCCGGAAGCGGCGGCGAGCACCACCACCGTCCGTTCCAGGCGGTCGGCCAGGGCCGAGCGTGCCCGGTGCGGGTCGGCGGCGTCGAGCACCGTCAGCCGCAGGCCGAGGGTGCGGGCGATCGCCGCGGCGGCGGCCGCCGCGGTGCCGGTGGCGCAGAGCACGACGGTGTCCAGGCTCTGCGCGCGCAGCTCGGCGCGCAGAGCATCGATGCGGGCCGCCAGCGCGGCATCCGGCAGCGGGCCGGCGAGCGGACTACGGGCGCCGACCGGGCCCGCCGCCGGGGCGGCGCCGAACACCGTCAGTCCGGCCGCCGCCACGACGTCGTCGAGCAAGTCAGACACCCGCCCACCCCCTGTGTGCTCACAAGAACCCGTGAAACCCCGGACTGGGCGCAGCGGGGCCGATCAGGACGCGGACGCCGAGCCGATCGCCTTCTGCACCGTCTCGATCATCTCCTTGCCCGAGACGCCGAACTTCTCGAGCCCCTCGCGCTCGAGCACCTCGACGACGTCGTCGTAGTCGATGCCGAGGGCGGCCAGCGCGTCCATGACCTGCTGGGCCTCGGCATACCCACCGGTGACGGCGTCCAGGCGCACCTCGCCGTGGTCGGCGAACGCGTGGATCACCGGCTCCGGCATGGTGTTGACCGTGCCGGGGGCGACGAGCTCCTCGACGTAGATGACGTCGCGGTACTCCGGGTTCTTCGTCGAGGTCGAGGCCCACAACGGCCGCTGCGGGTTCGCGCCCGCGTCGGCCAGCGCCTGCCAGCGCGCGGAGGAGAACTTCTCCTCGTAGAGCTTGTAGGCGAGCTTCGCGTTGGCGACGGCCGCCTTGCCCTTCAGCGCCTTGGCCTCGTCCGTGCCGATCTTGTCGAGGCGCTTGTCGTACTCCGTGTCGACGCGCGAGACGAAGAACGACGCCACCGACCCGATCTTGGACAGGTCGTGCCCGTTGGCCTTGGCCTGTTCGAGGCCGGTGAAGAAGGCGTCGATCACGGCCCCGTAGCGCTCGAGCGAGAAGATCAGCGTCACGTTGACGCTGATGCCCTCCGCCAGCGTCGCGGTGATCGCCGGCAGGCCCTCCTTCGTCGCCGGGATCTTGATGAACAGGTTGTCGCGGTCGACGAGCCACCACAGCGCCTTCGCCTCGGCGACGGTGCGAGCGGTGTCGTTCGCCAGCGCCGGGTCGACCTCGATCGACACCCGGCCGTCGATGCCCTTGCTGGCGTCCGCGGCCGGCTTCAGGACGTCACACGCCCAGCGCACGTCGTAGCCCATGATCGAGCGCATCGCCTCGCCGACGGAGCTCTGGCGCAGGGCCAGTTCGCGGACCTGGTCGGCGTAGTCCTCGGCCGCCGTGACGGCCTTGGCGAAGATCGTCGGGTTGGTGGTCACGCCGGCGACGTGCTGCTCACGGCGGAGCTTGTCCAGCCCGCCGGTGTTCAGCCGCTGCCGGGAGAGGTCGTCGAGCCAGATCGCCACACCAGCGGCGGCGAGCTCGGCCAGCCGATCGGAACTCATCGAGGTCTCCTTGGTTATCAGTTGCCGGTGGCGCCGGCGGTGATCTCGTCCGCCTTGGCCAGGGAGGCGTTGGCGGCCGCGACGACCTTGTCGACAGTGAAGCCGAACTGCTCGAGCAGCACCGTGTAGGGGGCGCTCGCGCCGTAGTGCTCGATGCTCACGGCTACGCCGCTGTCGCCGAGCAGCTTGTGCCAGGACATCGCGATGCCGGCCTCGACGGTGACGCGGGCCTTGACGCCCGTCGGCAGGACCTGCTGGCGGTACGCCGCGTCCTGCTCCTCGAACCACTCCTGGCACGGCATCGACACCACCCGCGTCGGGGTGCCGTCGGCCTCGAGCCGCTCCTGCGCCTTGACGGCGAGCTGCACCTCGGAGCCGGTGGCGACGATGATCACCTTCGGCTGGCCGTCGGAGGCGTCCTTGAGGACGTAGCCGCCCTTGGCGACGTTCTCGGCCGGCGCGTAGACGGTGCGGTCCAGCACCGGCAGGTTCTGCCGGGTGAGCGCGAGGGCCACCGGCTGGTCCTGGCGCTCCAGCGCCGCCTTCCACGCCTGCGCGGTCTCGTTGGCGTCGGCGGGGCGCACCACCGCCAGGCCCGGGATCGCCCGCAGCGCCGAGAGGTGCTCGATCGGCTGGTGCGTCGGGCCGTCCTCGCCCAGGCCGATCGAGTCGTGCGTCCACACGTAGACGACCGGCAGCTTCATCAGCGCGGCGAGGCGCGCCGCCGGGCGCATGTAGTCGGAGAAGACGAGGAACGTGCCACCGTACGGCCGGGTCGGGCCGTGCAGCTTGATCCCGTTGAGGATCGCGCCCATGCCGTGCTCGCGAATGCCGAAGTGCAGGGTGCGGCCGTACTCGTGGCCGGGGAAGGCCTTGGTGGAGTACTCGGCCGGCAGGAACGACGGCTCGCCCTCCATCGTGGTGTTGTTGCTCTCGGCCAGGTCGGCCGAGCCGCCCCACAGCTCAGGCAGCACCGCGGCGAGCGCGCCCAGCGTGTCGCCGGACGCCTTGCGGGTCGCGACGCCCTTCTCGCTCGCCGGGAACTCGGGCAGCGCCTTCTCCCAGTGCTCCGGCAGGGCGCCGGCCAGCAGCCGGTCCAGCAGCGCGGCGCGGTCGGCGGCGGTGGACCGCCACTGCGCGAAGGACTTCTCCCACTGCTCGTGCAGGGCCCGGCCGCGCTGGATGGCCGCGCGGGTGTGCGCGAGCACCTCCTCGGTGACCTCGAACGACTGCGCCGGGTCGAAGCCCATGACCTGCTTGGTCGCCGCTACCTCGTCGGCGCCCAGCGCCGAGCCGTGGATCTTGCCGGTGTTCTGCTTCTTCGGCGCCGGCCAGCCGATGATCGTGCGCAGCGCGATGAACGACGGCTTGTCGGTGACGGCCTTCGCCGCCTGGATGGCGTCCCACAGCGCGTGGACGTCCTCGGCGTACACGCCATCGCCCGAGTCGTGGCCCTTGCGCCAGTCGACGACCTGCACGTGGAAGCCGTACGCCTCGTAACGCTTGGCGACGTCCTCGCTCATGGCGACCTTGGTGTCGTCCTCGATCGAGATCTCGTTGTCGTCGTAGATGACGACCAGGTTGCCCAGCTTCTGGTGTCCGGCGAGCGCGCTGACCTCGTGGCTGATGCCCTCCTCGATGTCGCCGTCGGAGCACAGCACGTAGACGTGGTGGTCGAAGAGGCTCTCGCCGAGCGCGGGCTCCGGGTCGAACAGGCCGCGCTCGCGGCGGGCCGCCATCGCCATGCCGACCGCGTTGCCGATGCCCTGGCCAAGCGGGCCGGTGGTGGTCTCCACGCCGGCGGTGTGGCCGTGCTCGGGGTGGCCCGGGGTGAGCGAGCCCCACTGCCGCAGCGACTTCAGGTCGTCCAGGCTCAGCCCGTAGCCGGCCAGGTACAACTGGATGTACAGCGTCAGGCTCGAGTGACCGCAGGAGAGCACGAAGCGGTCGCGGCCGAGCCAGGTGGGGTCGGCCGGATCGTGCCGCATCACCTTCTGGAACAGAAGGTAGGCGGCCGGTGCCAGGCTCATGGCGGTGCCAGGGTGGCCGTTGCCGGCCTTCTCGACGGCGTCCATCGCCAGCACCCGGACCGTGTCGACCGCGCGTCGGTCGACGTCGGACCAGGACAACTCGGGACCCTTGACCTCTTCATCGCTCACGGCGGTGCTGCTCCTGTCGAACGGCGAGGTTGCTTGTTTTCCTCGAAGGGTTATCAGGTCGACCCTACCCATGATCGGGTGGCCGCACGCTCGCCGACCATGTTTCGACCATGTTTCGGACATCGGCGGCACTGTCTGCGGCCACCGTAGTCGATGGTCGCATCGGGCCCGACCGGCCCGATGAGCCGCGGCGGGGGTGAGGACTTCAAGCCTCGGCCGGTTCAGCCTTGCGCGAAATCGACGACCGCCGTCCATCAGCGATCAACCGGATTCGGTACGCCGTGATCCGCGCCACCCCGCGACCGCACACACGGCCGGGGGCGCCGTCCGACCTGCGCCGATCCTGTTCTACGATGCGTCCCAACAGGAGGGGACCGCCGACGCGGTGGGACTCTCGCTCCGCCGCACACACCTCGTCCCGCCGGTCGCAAGGCCTGTCGCCAGGCCAGGGCCGCCGGGAAGCGAGCGCGGCCGACGCCGGAAGGTGGCAACCCAGACGTGACGCAGCTCGTCGACCATGGAGTCGTTGATAAGCGCGCGTCCGAGCCGGTCCGTCCCACGTCGGCGGCAGCCCTGGCCCGGGCACAGCAAGCGCGGGAGGCCGGCCGGCGTGCCGGCGTCGCCGCGGTGGTGAAGGCGTATGTCTCGCTCACCAAGCCGCGCATCGTCGAGCTGCTGCTGATCACCACCGTCCCGGCGATGTTCCTCGCCGCCCGCGGCCTGCCGTCGCTCTGGCTGGTCGTGGTCGTGCTCGTCGGCGGCTCCCTGGCCGCCGGTGCGGCCAACGCGCTGAACTGCTACATCGACCGCGATATCGACCAGGTGATGAAGCGCACGTCGCGGCGCCCGCTGGCCACGCACACCGTGTCGCCGCGCAGCGCGCTGATCTTCGGCCTGACGCTCGCCGTCGTGTCCACGGTGCTCATGGCGACCTTCACCAACCTGCTCGCCACGCTGCTCACCGTCGGCGCGATCGCGTACTACGACCTCGTCTACACGATGTGGTTGAAGCGGACCACCCCGCAGAACACCGTCTGGGGTGGTGCCTGCGGGGCGGCGCCGGTGCTCATCGGCTGGGCCGCGGTCACCGGCGGGCTGTCGTGGCAGGCGTGGGTGCTCTTCGCGGTCGTGTTCCTGTGGCAGCCGCCGCACTTCTACGCGCTGGCCATCAAGTTCAAGGACGACTACGCGCGGGCCGGCATCCCGATGCTGCCCGTGGTGGCGAGCATGCGCCGGGTCGGCCTCGAGACGGTGGTGTACAGCTGGCTCACCGTCGCCGCCTCCATCGCGCTCTGGCCGCTGGGGATGACCCCGGTGTACGGCGTCGTCGCGGTCGTCGTCGGCGCGCTGCTGCTGGTCGAGGCGCACCGGCTGCACGGCCGGGCCCGGCGCGAGGAGCCGCTCAAGCCGATGCGGCTGTTCCACTGGTCGGTGACGTACCTGACGCTGTTGTTCGTCGCGGTAGCCATCGACGCGCTGATCCAGTGATCGCCGGCCCCGCGCTACGACAAGTACCGATGGCCCCAACCGCGTGCGAAATGCGGCTCTAAGCGAAAGTTAAACCAGAAACGCCCGAATTCTTCGCCAAGTTCATCACGGCGTACGGCACGTGAGCCATGTCTCGGATTCCGGCGCGACACGCCATGCGAAAAATCCGGATATTTGCTGACATGGTGGGGCGAATCGACGATCGCCCCTGTAAACCTTTTGGTTACAACGATCACAACCGGCGCGCAGTACACCCGCGGCTTGCTTTAAGTCCCTCTAATGTGGCGCTCATGGCAGATGGTTCCGATACGACGATGACCCTGAGCCGCCCGGTGCCCGGCAGTCTGATCGCCGGCATCAAGTCCTTCGCGGACGACCACGGCGGCGCCAAGGCAGTCATCGAGTACGTCGGCCGGCGCGGTGCCCGCATCGTGCTCGTCGGAGAGGACGGCGTCTGGGGCGACCAGATGGCCGAGGGCACGGACGTGGCGCGCTCCGCCTGCGCGCAGGCCGGAGTCACGATCGAGAACGCCTGGGAGCGCGAGCTGCTGGAGCAGATGCGGCCCAGTAACGACCTGTGGCGCTCCATGGGGCGTCGCACGCTCTCCCGATAGCGCCGAGCCCGCCCTCCGTGGGTATCTTCGCCGGGTGAACCAAGATCGTCATAGCTCGACCTTCGTATCAGCCGCGACCCGGGCCGCCGCCCGGGTCGCTCTCGTTACCTGCGCCGACCTGCCCGACCTCGACGAGGACGACCGGGCGCTCATCCCCGCCCTCGCCGCGCGCGGGATCACCGCCGAGCCGGTCGTCTGGACCGCCGAGGCCGACTGGGCCGCGTACGACCTCGTTGTCGTGCGCAACACCTGGGACTACGCCAGGCGGCGCGAGGAGTTCGTCGCCTGGTCCGCCACGGTGCCCCGCCTGGCCAACCCGGCCGCGGTGATCGAGTGGAACACCGACAAGCGCTACCTGCTCGACCTGTCCGCCGCCGGCGTCCCGATCGTGCCGACCACCTGGGTTCACCCCGGCGACGAGTGGAAGCCCGAGGGCGAGCGCGAGATCGTCATCAAGCCCGCGGTCAGCGTCGGCAGCATCGACACCGGCCGGTACGACCCGCTCACCCAGGCCGGCCTCGCCGTCGCGCACGTGCGGCGCCTGCAGGGCGCCGGCCGCCTGGTGATGATCCAGCCGTACCTCGGCGCCGTCGACACGGCGGGGGAGACCGCGCTGCTCTACTTCGCCGGCGTCTTCAGTCACGCGATCCGTAAGGGCGCGATCCTCACCGGCCCGTACGTGGGCGTGGACAGGCTGTACCAGAACGAGAACATCTCGCCCCGCACCCCGTCGGAGCAGGAGCTCGCGCTCGGCGCGCGCGTGCTCGATGCGCTGCCGGTGCCGGCGAGCGAGCTGCTGTACACGCGCGTCGACCTGCTGCCCTCGCCGGACGGCCCGGTCGTGATCGAGGTGGAGCTGACCGAGCCCTCGCTGTTCTTCGCGCAGGCCCCGGGCTCGGCCGACCGCTTCGCCGCCGCGGTCGAACGGCTCCTGGGATAGCGCGGGCCGGCCCGGAGGCGCCCCGAGGTGGCTGGCAGCGAAGGGGGTGCGCATGCGGTGACGCATAGGCTGGCACGCATGTCCGAGAACCCAGTGCTCCAGCGGGCGGCGGCGCCCGCCGGCATCGAGGCGCCCCTGCTCACCTACTGCGACGACGCCACCGGCGAGCGCACCGAACTGTCCGCGACCGAGCTCGGCGGGTGGGCCGCCCGCGCCGCCGGGCTGCTGCGCGAGGGCTGCGGCCTCGGCGCCGGCGATCGCGCCGCGGTGTTGCTCCCGCCGCACTGGCTCACCGCCGCGGCGCTGCTGGGCGCCTGGTCCGCCGGGATCGCGCTGTCATTCCGGGGCCGGGCGACCGCCGGGCTGCCCGTGCTCGAGGCCGGCGGCGACGGGCCGTTCGACGCGACCTTCGTCGCCGCCGACCGGATCGGCTCGTGGCTGGAGGACATCCCCGCGGCGACCCATCAGTTCGCGTTCTGCACCGGGAGCCCGCCCGAGGGGTACCGCGACTTCCGTGCCGACCTCGCCGCGTACTCGCCGCACGTGCCGGCCTACGGGCGCACCCGCGGCAGCGATGCGGCCAGCGTCGACGGGATCAGCTACGGGCAGTGGGGCACCATCGCCGCCGGTATCGCGGAGCGGCTCGGGCTGCGGGCGGGGGACCGGCTGCTGGTCGACGCCGCCGAGGACGACCACCCGGTCAAGTGGCTGCTCGCGCCGCTGTCCGCGGGGGCCTCGGTCGTGGTGTGCGCCAACGCGACCAAGGAGGCGCTGCGGGCCCGCGCCGGCGCGGAGGGCATCAGCCACACACTCTGAGCCGGCCGGGCCTTCCTGCTGGACGCGGCCCGCGAGACGGCGGCGCAGCCGCGGGCGACGCCGAGGTGCTGCACGGGCAGACCCGCGACGCGGACTCCGCGGCGCGAGCGCCGCTGGTGCTCAGGCCGCCGAGCTGAGCCGCACGTGCCGGCGGCGGCGCAGGCGCACCGACGTCAGCGTCGCCGTCAGGCCGACCAGCAGCAGCGCGCAGCCGGCGCCGTGCGCCAGGCCGTACTCCACGTGCCTCACCATACTGGGACGAACGCCTCGGTGCCGCCCGTCGGTTGGCCAGGTGCCGGCCGGGTCACGACTGCGCGCCCGGCGCCGGCCCGCACTGGCCGGCGCCGGAGCGCCTACAGGAAATCGGTGAATCCCGGCCGGAATCGGTCATCGGGCTTGCCGAATGTGGTGAACGCCAGTCCGCCGCGCGGTTCCACGCCCGGCAGGTGTTCGATCATGCGATCGTGTTCAATGACGCACGCCAATGCCTGTGTTAGATCGGACTCGAGCTGGTGGACCGCCTCTTCGAGGTCCTCCTCCTGTCGTGACCAGTCGATGTCTGCTTCGCGCAGCTGCTGACCGGCCAGCTTCGCAACGGTCTCCGGATCGGTGACCGCAACCTCCAGGCGGCAGTAGATCTGCATGATGAGCGGTTCCGTGTGCCCCATTGCAGAAGGGTTGCACAACAATGATCCGGCGCTCCAGAAAGTGCAGATGAATTTACCTCCTGGCAATGCTGGCGTGTGAGAGGTTGGTGATGATCCGGTGGATGCGGCCCGATCGGGCCGGTTGCGCTGACAGCATCGGGCCGTGCCCTCTACGCTGCCGACGCATCCGCTCGCCGTACTGCCGCTGAAGCTCTGGCGCCCCCGCTGGTTCGACGGGGTGGCCCTCGCCACCGGGGCGTGCGCGCCCGACTACGCCTACGCCCTCGACGGCATCGGCGTGCGCATCCACAGCCACACCGTCGCGGCGGTGCTGTGGTGGAGCCTGCCCTGCGCGGTGGCGACCGCGTGGCTCATCCGCCGCGGCGCGCCCGTCGTCGCCGCGCACCTGCCCGGCAGGCTGCGCGAGTACGGCGTGCTCGGCCGGGTCCGCCACGCCTGGTACGTCACCGCGCTGTCCGCCGTGCTCGGCGCCGTCAGCCACCTGCTGTGGGACCTCGTCACGCACCCGGGCCCGGTGGCGGCGTGGTGGCCGATCCGCCAGGCCAGCGACGGTGCCGCGCTCGTGCTGATGCCGCTGTTGCTGTGGTACTGCGGCCGTCGCCACCTGCTGCGCCAGTGGCACGGCGACCCGCCGCCGGTGTCACGGCGCCCGGTCCTCTTCTGGAGCGTCACGGCCGCCGTCACCGCCGCCGGCGTGCTGCTCACGTGGGCCCTCGGCGACCACGGCCTGGCCTGGCCGTGGCTCGGCTCCCCCCAGCACGTGCACGTGCTCGGTGTCCGGCTCATCGCGGCGGGCACCGTCGGGCCGCTGGCCGGAGCCCTCGCCGTACAGTCGGCCAATGTTGTTGCAGACCGAACGGCTGCTGCTGCGCCGGTTCCGCGCCGATGACGCGCCCGCCCTGGCCGCCTACCGCTCGGACCCGGACGTCGCCCGATACCAGTCCTGGGACGCCCCGTTCCCGCGCAGCGCCGCCGTCGCGTTCGTCGAGGGGCTGGCCGGCAGCGACCCGGGGGCGGAGGGCTGGTTCCAGTACGCCATCGAGCGCCGCGACGACGGCGTGCTGGTCGGCGACGTCGGGGTCAACCGCCACGACGCCGGCCGCCAGGCGGAGATCGGCTTCACGCTCGCGCCGGCATCGCAGGGTCGCGGGTACGGCGCGGAGGCCGTTCGGCGGGTCGTGGCGCACCTGCTGGTCACCGACGGGCTGCACCGGGTGCACGCCTCGCTCGACGCGCGCAACGCCCGCTCGGCCCGGCTGCTGGAGCGGTGCGGGTTCCGGCGCGAGGGTCTGGAGCTACAGAGCTGCTGGTGGAAGGGGGAGTGGACCGACGACCTGCGCTACGCCGTGCTGGCCAGCGAGTGGTCCCGGTCCTCGGAGCCGGCCTGAGCCCGGCCCCGCGTCACCGCGGCCATGAGGTTGAGCGTCGCGGTCCAGACCAGGCAGGAGCCCAGCATGTGCAGGATCACGACGGGCCAGGGCAGGCCGGTGAAGTACTGCACGAAGCCCACCACGCCCTGCGCGAGCTCGACCGCGACGAGGATCGCCGCCGCACGGGTGACCCGCAGCGGCGCGCCGAGCGCGCGCAGCCCGAACCACATCGCCACCGAGAGCCCGACGAGCACGAACACGACGTCGGCGTGCAACTGCGACATCGCCTCCGGGTCGAAGCCGGTGCGGCTGGCCGTGGTGTCGCCCGAGTGCGGCCCGCTGCCCGTGACCACGGTCCCCATCACCAGCACCGCGGCCGACACCGCCGTGATCACCGCCGCGGCCGAGCGCATCGCCCGCGGTGCCCTCCAGGCGGGCCGCTCCGGCCGGGTGCGGTCCCAGAACAGGAACGCCACCGCGATGAGCGCCATGGAGAGCAGGAAGTGCGCCGCCACCGTCCACGGGTTGAGCGCCATGCGCACCGTGATCCCGCCGAGCACGCCCTGCGCGGCGATGCCGGCGAGCACCCACAGGGCACCGCGCAACGCCCCGCGCGAGCGGGCCCGCTGCCGCCATGCCGCGGCGAGCGCGACGAGCGCGAAGACGCTGAGCACGAACGTGAGCGTCCGGTTGCCGAACTCGATGACGCCGTGGTAGCCCATCTCGGCCGTGGTCACGTATGACTCGTCGGTGCACCGCGGCCAGGTCGGGCAGCCCAGCCCCGAACCGGTGAGCCGCACGAGCCCGCCGGTGCACACGATGCCGATGTTGGCCACGAGCAACGCGAGCGCGGCGCGGCGCAGCGTCGCCGGCCGGTCGAGCCACTCGTTCACCCTGCTCACGATTCGCCCCACGGCGGCGATACTACGCGAGGCTACATATCGCCCTCGGGCCGGGCGCTCGCGCGAGACGGCCGTTCCCCGGGTCGAGTGCCTGGTGCGGGCCGGTTTGGTTAGGGTTACCTTCCGTGCGGTGGATCACCCGGGCGGCGGTTTGCCCGTGCTCGGTGAATTACGTAACGTTGGTGTTGTGAAAAACGCCGACGCCATGCTCAGTGCGGCGGCGCAGCGTGCGCAGGTGCGAACGGCACCCGTGCCGCACGACGTTGCCGAGACGTGCCCTCCGTCGGCCGCGCTGGACGTCCGCACCCGCGACCGCGTGACCGAGCTGCTGCTGCAGGAGGGCTCCGCGACCGCGACCGAGCTGGGCCACGCCCTCGGGCTGAGCCCGGCCGGCGTGCGCCGCCACCTCGACGCCATGCTCGCCGAGGGCCTCGTGGAGAGTCGCGAGCGTCCCGAGCGCGGCCGGCGCGGCCGGGGGCGGCCGGCGCGCGTGTTCACGCTGACCGCGGCCGCGCGGGAGACGCTGCCGCACACCTATGACGGCCTCGCCACCGCCGCCCTGCACTGGATCGCCGACCACGGCGGGCCGGCCGAGGTCGCCGCCTTCGCCGCCGCGCAGGTCGCGGGGCTGGAGGAGCGCTGCCGGGCGGCCATGGCCGAGGCCGGCGTGGACCCGCTCGCGCGGGCCGAGGCCCTCGCCCGGGCGCTGACCGCAGAGGGCTACGCTGCCGGCGCGACGACGATCGCGACCGGCGGGCAGCTGTGTCAGCACCACTGCCCGGTGGCCCACGTCGCCGCGGAATTCTCCCAGCTGTGCGAGGCCGAGACCGAGGTGATCTCGCGGCTCGTCGGCACGCACGTCCAGCGGCTCGCCACCATCGCCAACGGCGACGGCATATGCACCACCCACATTCCGGCCCCGGTACAGCCCGGAGCCCGTCCCGATAGGCAAAGGATCGTGAGATGACGACTGCCGAGCAGCTTGCCGGTCTCGGCCGGTATGAGTATGGCTGGGCCGACTCCGACACGGCAGGGGCCTCGGCGCGCCGGGGCCTGAACGAGGACGTCGTGCGCGACATCTCGGCGAAGAAGAACGAGCCGCAGTGGATGCTCGACCTGCGGCTCAAGGGCCTGCGCCTGTTCGGCCGCAAGCCCATGCCGGCGTGGGGTGCCGACCTGTCGCACATCGACTTCGACAACATCAAGTACTTCGTCCGCTCCACCGAGAAGCAGGCAGCGAGCTGGGAAGAGCTGCCCGAGGACATCAAGAACACGTATGACAAGCTGGGCATCCCCGAGGCCGAGAAGCAGCGGCTGATCGCGGGTGTCGCCGCGCAGTACGAGTCCGAGGTCGTCTACCACAAGATCCGCGAGGACCTCGAGGAGCAGGGCGTCGTCTTCCTGGACACCGACACGGCGCTCAAGGAGCACGAGGAGCTCTTCAAGGAGTACTTCGGCACCGTGATCCCGGTCGGGGACAACAAGTTCGCCGCGCTCAACACCTCGGTCTGGTCCGGCGGCAGCTTCATCTACGTGCCGAAGGGCGTGCACGTGGAGATCCCGCTGCAGGCGTACTTCCGGATCAACACCGAGAACATGGGCCAGTTCGAGCGGACCCTGATCATCGTCGACGAGGGCGCCTACGTGCACTACGTCGAGGGCTGCACCGCGCCGATCTACTCGTCCGACTCGCTGCACTCCGCGGTCGTCGAGATCATCGTGAAGAAGAACGCCCGCTGCCGGTACACCACCATCCAGAACTGGTCGACCAACGTGTACAACCTGGTCACCAAGCGCGCCGTCTGCCAGGAGGGCGCGACCATGGAGTGGATCGACGGCAACCTCGGCTCCAAGGTCACGATGAAGTACCCGGCCGTCTACATGGTCGGCGAGCACGCCAAGGGCGAGGTGCTGAGCGTCGCGATGGCCGGCGAGGGCCAGCACCAGGACGCGGGCGCGAAGATGGTGCACAGCGCGCCGCACACCTCCTCGACGATCGTGTCGAAGTCGATCGCCCGCGGTGGCGGCCGCACCTCGTACCGCGGCCTTGTGCAGGTGCTGGAGGGCTCGCACCACTCGAAGTCGACGGTCAAGTGCGACGCGCTGCTGGTGGACACGATCTCCCGCTCGGACACCTACCCCTACGTCGACATCCGCGAGGACGACGTGTCGATGGGGCACGAGGCGACCGTGTCGAAGATCAGCGACGACCAGCTGTTCTACCTCATGTCGCGTGGCCTCACCGAGGACGAGGCGATGGCGATGATCGTGCGCGGCTTCATCGAGCCGATCGCCAAGGAACTGCCCATGGAGTACGCGTTGGAGCTCAACCGGCTCATCGAGCTGCAGATGGAGGGCGCGGTCGGATGAGCGCTCCCGCCAACGGCCAGGTACTGGTCCCACCGAAGACCCGCGCCCAGCAGGTCCGTTCGTTCGACGTCGAGGACTTCCCGGCGCTCACCGGCCGTGAGGAGGAGTGGCGGTTCACGCCGCTCAAGCGCCTGCGCGGGCTGGCCGCGGCGACGTCGGGCCCCGGCGCTCCCGCGCCGAAGGTGCTGGCCGGCGAGCTGCCGGCCGGCGTCGAGGTCACGATGGTCGAGCGCGGCGACCCGCGGGTCGGCTCGGCGCTGACCCCGTTCGACCGGATCAGCGCGCTGGCCGCCGGCGCGGCCGCGGAGGCGTTGGTCGTCTCGGTCGCCAGCGGCGCGGTCCTCGACGCACCGGCCCAGGTGCGGCTGTCCGGCTCGACGAGCGAGCTGGCCTACGGCCACACGGTCGTACAGATCGGGCAGTTCGCCGAGGCGACCGTGGTGATCGAGCAGGTCGGCACGGTAACCCTCGCCGACAACGTCGAGGTGCTCGTCGGCGACGGCGCCCAGCTCACCCTCGTCACCGTGACCGACTGGGACCCCGAGGCGGTGCAGGCGCAGCACCTGCGGTTCCGGCTGGGCCGCGACGCGAAGGTCACCCACATCCAGGTCACCCTCGGCGGCGACCTGGTGCGGCAGTACACCAGCGTCGACTACGCCGGCCGCGGCGGTGAGATCGACGCGTACGGGCTGTATTTCGCCGACGCCGGCCAGCACCTGGAGCACCGGCTGCTGGTCGACCACTCGGTGCCCGACTGCCGCAGCTACGTCGCCTACCGCGGCGCGCTGCAGGGCGACGGCGCGCACACCGTGTGGGTCGGCGACGTGCTGATCCGGGCCGAGGCCACGGGCACCGACACGTACGAGATCAACCGGAACCTGGTCCTGACCGACGGGGCGCGCGCCGACTCGGTGCCCAACCTGGAGATCGAGACCGGCGAGGTCGCCGGCGCCGGGCACGCCAGCGCCACTGGCCGCTTCGACGACGAGCAGCTGTTCTACCTCATGTCCCGGGGCATCCCGGACGATCAGGCCCGCAAGCTGGTCGTGCGCGGCTTCTTCCACGAGCTGCTGCACAAGATCCCGGTCGAGGAGCTGCGCGACCGCCTGGGCGCGGCGATCGAGGCGCGGCTGGAGGAAGCCGGAGCATGATCCGAGTCTGTGCCGCGGCCGACGTGGCGAAGGGCGAGGCTGTGCAGGTCACGGTCGAGGAGACCGAGATCGCACTGGTGCACGCCGACGACGACAACTTCTACGCCGTCTACGACGAGTGCTCGCACGCCGCGGTCGCGCTGTCGGAGGGCGAGGTCGATGGCTGCACCCTGGAGTGCTGGCTGCACGGCTCGCGCTTCGACCTGCGCACCGGCGAGCCCACCGGCCTGCCGGCCACCGAGCCGGTCCCGGTCTACCCCGTCGAGGTCCGCGACGGCGACGTGTACATCGACCTGAACCCGAGTAACGGAGTCACGAAGTGAGCGAACTTTCGATCAGCAACCTGCAGGTCTCGGTGAAGCTGCCCGACGGTGAGCTCAAGCCGATCCTCGCTGGCGTGGACCTCACCGTCCGCGCGGGGGAGACCCACGCCATCATGGGGCCGAACGGCTCCGGCAAGTCCACCCTCGCCTACTCGATCGCCGGGCACCCGCGGTACGAGGTGACCGGCGGCGCGGTGACCCTCGACGGCCAGGACGTCCTCGCGATGAGCGTCGACGAGCGCGCCCGGGCCGGGCTCTTCCTCGCCATGCAGTACCCGGTCGAGGTCCCCGGCGTCTCGGTGGCCAACTTCCTGCGCACCGCGAAGACGGCCATCGACGGCCAGGCGCCCAAGCTGCGCACCTGGGCCGGCGAGCTGCGCGGCGCCATGGAGAAGCTGCAGATGGACCCGGCGTTCGCCCAGCGCAACGTCAACGAGGGCTTCTCCGGCGGCGAGAAGAAGCGTCACGAGATCATGCAGCTGGAGCTGCTCAAGCCGAAGATCGCGGTGCTCGACGAGACCGACTCCGGCTTGGACATCGACGCGCTGCGCATCGTCAGCGAGGGCGTCAACCGGGTCCGCGAGCAGGGCGACACCGGACTGTTGCTGATCACGCACTACACGCGAATCCTCCGGTACATCAAGCCGGACTTCGTCCACGTGTTCGTCGGCGGGCGGATCGTGGAGGCGGGCGGGCCCGAGCTCGCCGAGGAGCTCGAGAACACCGGGTACGAGCGCTACCTCGCCGGCGCCGGCCCGGCATCGATCGCATAGGGGCCTACATTGAACGCTCTCGACGTGGAGACGATCCGCAAGGACTTCCCGATCCTGGACCGCACGATCAACGGCAACCCGCTGGTCTACCTGGACTCCGGGAACACCTCGCAGAAACCGCGCCAGGTGATCGACGCGGTCCGTGAGCACTACGAGCGGCACAACGCGAACGTGGCCCGGTCGGTGCACACCCTGGGTACCGAGTCCACGGAGGCCTTCGAGGGGGCCCGCGAGAGGATCGCGGCCTTCGTCGGGGCGAGCTCCGCGGCCGAGATCGTCTTCACGAAGAACTCGACCGAGGCGATCAACCTCGTCGCGCACGCCTTCACCGCCGCCTCCGACGACCCGCGGCTGCGCCTCGGCCCCGGCGACGAGATCGTCGTGACCGAGATGGAGCACCACTCCAACATCGTGCCGTGGCAGCTGCTCGCGCAGCGCACCGGCGCGACGCTGCGCTGGTTCGGCCTGACCGACGAGGGCCGGCTCGACCTGTCGAACATCGACGAGCTCATCACGCCGCGTACCAAGCTGGTGTCGGTCGTGCACTACTCCAACATCCTGGGCACGATCAACCCGGTCGACGTCCTCGTCGCGAAGGCCCGGCAGGTGGGCGCGCTGGTGCTGCTCGACGGCTCGCAGTCGGTGCCGCACGTGCCGGTCGACGTCAACGCGCTCGGCGTCGACTTCGTCGCGTTCACCGGCCACAAGATGCTCGGCCCGACCGGCATCGGCGCGCTGTGGGGCCGCTTCGAGCTGCTCGACGCCATGCCCCCGTTCCTCGGCGGCGGCTCGATGATCGAGACCGTGTCGATGACCGGCACGACCTTCATGCCGCCGCCGGCCCGCTTCGAGGCCGGCACCCCGCCGATCGCGGAGGCCGTCGGGCTCGGCGCGGCCGTGGACTACCTGACCGCGGTCGGCATGGACAACATCGTGGCGCACGAGAAGGCGCTCACCGCCTACGCGCTGGACGCCCTCGGCTCGATCCCGGACGTGCGGATCATCGGCCCGGCGTCCACGGTGGACCGCGGCGCGACCATCTCGTTCGCCGTCGAGGGCGTGCACCCGCACGACGTCGGGCAGATCCTGGACGACGAGGGCGTGCAGGTGCGCGTCGGGCACCACTGCGCCCGCCCGACCTGCGTGCGTTTCGGCGTGCCGGCCACGACCCGCGCGTCGTTCTACCTCTACACGACCACCGAGGAGATCGACGCCCTGGTCCGGGGCGTCGAGCGGGTGCGGAGGGTCTTCGCCTGATGAAGCTGGACCAGCTGTACCAGGAGATCATCCTGGATCACTACAAGCGCCCGCACGGCCGCGGCCTGCGCGAGCCCTTCGACGCCGAGGCGCACCACGTCAATCCGACCTGCGGTGACGAGGTGACGCTGCGCGTGGCGCTCAAGGCCGGCAGCGTCGCCGACATCTCCTACGAGGGCATGGGCTGCTCGATCAGCCAGGCGTCGGCGAGCGTGCTCTACGACCTGCTCAAGGGGGCCGCGGTCGAGGAGACGCTGCGCCGGCACGAGGCGTTCGCCGAGCTCATGGGCGGGCGTGGCCAGGTCGAGCCGGACGAGGCGCTGCTGGAGGACGCCGTGGCGTTCGCCGGCGTGGCGATGTACCCGGCCCGTGTGAAGTGCGCCCTGCTGCCCTGGATGGCGTACAAGGACGCACTGGCGCGCGCCGGTTCGGTTGCACCACCTGCTGAGGAGACCCCATGACAACGGCGCTCGCCGACATCGAAGAGGCGATGAAGGACGTCGTCGACCCCGAGCTCGGGATCAACGTCGTCGACCTCGGCCTTGTGTATGGCATCCACGTCGACGAGGAGAACGTCGCGACGCTGGACATGACCCTGACGTCGGCGGCGTGCCCGCTGACCGACGTCATCGAGGACCAGGCCCGCCAGGCCCTGTGCACCGGCCCGGGCGGCGGCCTGGTGTCCGACATCCGCATCAACTGGGTCTGGCTGCCGCCGTGGGGCCCGGACAAGATCACCGACGAGGGCCGCGACCAGCTGCGCGCCCTGGGTTTCAACGTCTAAACCGCTGGCGGAGCACGACTCGTGCCGGGCATCATGCCCGGCATGAGTCGTCTCCGCCCGCCATCGCCGCCCCGACCCGTCGCCGCCGGCGAGGGTTCGAAGCGACAGTCCGGCGCCGTGACGGAGGCGAGCCACAAGCAGCACTCGTGAGCGCCGGCCTGGGTGAGGTGGTCGTCGGCGGCCTCCTCGCCGGGTATGGCGTCGCCGTGCCCGTCGGCGCCATCGGTGCGCTCATCGTCAGCCTGGCCGCCCGCACGTCCTGGAAGGTCGGTGCGGCCGCCGCCCTCGGGGTGGCCAGCGCGGACGCCATCTACGCCGTCGTCGCCGTGCTCGGCGGCGCGGCGCTCGCCGGGCTCATCGCGCCGATCTCCGGGCCGCTGCGCTGGGTCGCGGCGGCCGTGCTGCTCGGCCTGGCCGCGAAGACGGCCCGGGACGCGCTTCGGCGCCGGGGCGAGGCGGCCACGGCCCGCCGGGCGGACGAGCGGACGGCCCGGCCCGGCGGCGCCTACCTGGCGCTGCTCGGCCTGACGCTGCTCAACCCGGCCACCATCGTGTACTTCGGGGCGCTCGTGCTCGGCCGCCGCGCCGGCGACGGGCTGTCCGCCGGGGCCGAGGCCGTGTGGGTCGGCGCCGTGTTCGCCGCGTCCGCGAGCTGGCAGCTGCTGCTCGCCGGCGGCGGAACGCTGCTCGGCCGGCTGCTGACCGGCCCCCGGGGGCGGCTGTGGACGGCGCTGACCTCCAGCGCGGTCATCGCGGTGCTGGTGGCGGTGCTGCTGGTGGTCTCGGGAGGTTCTTGAGCGCCTCCCGCACCGACAGCGGTGACAGGGCGGGGTGCGCGGCCACGAAGTCGCGCACCGCGCCGGGGTCCGTCTTCGCGTGCTCGCGCAGCGCCCACCCGATCCCCTTGCGGATGAAGAAGTCCCGCTCGCCGGCCCAGCGCGCGCAGTAGTCCGCCAGGCGGGGGAAGTCGGTCCTGCCGCGGTAGCGCAGCTGATGGAGGATCGCCGTGCGCACCAGCCACAGGTCGGTCCCGGGCTCCGTCCAGGAGTCCATCGTCGACACCAGCGCCGGGTGCGCGGCGACCATCGGCCCGATGACGTGCGCGGCGAGGACGTCGACCGTGTCCCACCAAGACTTCGTCGTGACGAGCGCGGTGACGACCGGCAGCGACGCGGGGGTGAGCAGTGCGGCGTGGTGGCGCAGATGGTCGCAGGCGAAGTACTGGTACTCCCGCTCCGGCAGCGCCCAGCACGCGAGCGCGACCTCGGTGAGGTCGCGCTCGCTCGGGCGGGGCAGCCCGTGCAGCACCTGGCGGGTGAGTTCCCGGCGGGGCGTGCTGGGGATGCCGAGGAACTCGAACCGGTCGCGCATGTACGCCTTCATCGCCGCGGCACGCCGGGGGTCGGCGGCCGCGCCGAACGCGGAGCGCAGGCGCTCCGGCAGCGCGTCGGTCACAGGCTGTTCGTGTGGAACGTGTCACACTGTCGCGGGTCGCCGGTGTTGTACCCCTGCAGGAACCACTTCTTGCGCTGGGCGGACGTGCCGTGCGTGAACCCGTCGGGGTTGACCCGGCCGCCGGCCTTCTTCTGGATCGTGTCGTCGCCGATGGCCTCCGCGGCCTGGATCGCCTCGGCGATGTCCTGCTCGGTGATGGACTTGAACAGCGCGTCGCCCTTCGGGTCCTTCGTCTCCGTCGCGTGGTTGGCCCACGCGCCGGCGTAGCAGTCGGCCTGCAGCTCCAGGCGCACCGACGCGGAGCTCGCGCCCTTCTGGGCGCCCTGCTGTGCCTGCGCGTTGGTGCCGAGCAGGTTCTGCACGTGGTGGCCGTACTCGTGGGCGATCACGTACGGCGCCGCGAACTCACCGGTGGCGCCGAAGCGGCTCGACAGGTCGTTGTAGAAGGTCAGGTCGATGTACACCTGGCTGTCTCCCGGGCAGTAGAACGGCCCGACGCCCGAGTCGGCCGCGCCGCACGCGGTGTTGACGGACTGCTTGAAGAAGTTGGTCTTCGCCGGCTGGTACTGCTTGCCGAACGCCTTGGGCAGCTCGGTCTTCCAGTAGGCCTGCACCGAGTTGACGTACAGCACGTTGCGGCAGTCGGCGTTCTGGAAGCGCTTGGGGTTCGACTTGTCGCACTGCTGGTTGATCTTGCTGTTGTCGGGCTTCGCGGTGTTGCCGCCCCCGCCGAGCATGTTGCGGCCGAAGTATCCGCCGCAGATCACGATGGCGAGGATGATGATCGTGATCAGGCAGCCGACGCGGCCCCCGCCGAGCGGGATCGGCAGGCCGCCCAGGCCGCCGAAGCCGCCGAAGCCGCTACCACCACCACCGCCGCCGCCCGATCCGCGCAGGTCGTTGACCTGGCTGGTATCGAGATCGGCGTCGTCGTTGAACTGCATCGCACACCTCGGGGGTTGGTATCGACCGGCGTCGGCTTGAGCGGCAAGGTACCCGTTGATCTTGTGACGTAATCCTGTGGCGGGGCAACCCGGGTCGCACGGTAGAATATCGCCGTGATCACGCAGAGGGAGTGACCCGCGGTACTACACCCGGAGTCTGTCCTGTTCCGACCTCTGCCCGAGAGTGAGTTTCCGCTGTGATCACGGCGACCGGACTTGAGCTGCGTGCTGGCGCGCGCATCCTGCTCAGCGACATCAACCTGCGCGTACAGCCGGGGGACCGCATCGGCCTCGTCGGGCGCAACGGCGCCGGCAAGACCACGACCCTCAAGGTGCTCGCGGGGGAAGGCACGCCGCACGCCGGCCAGGTCGAGCGGCGCGGCTCTGTCGGATACCTGCCACAGGACCCGCGCACCGGCGACCTCGAGGTCACCGCCCGTGACCGGGTGCTCTCCGCGCGTGGGCTGGACACTATCTACGCCGAGATGAAGGCCCTGGAGGCGAAGCTCGGCGACGACGAGCGGCTCATCCGGCGCTATGGGCAGCTCGAGGACCAGTTCGCCGGCCTGGGCGGCTACGCGGCCGAGGCCGAGGCCGCCCGCATCTGCGCCAACCTCGGCCTGCCCGACCGGGTGCTCGGCCAGACCATCGGCACCATGTCCGGCGGCCAGCGCCGCCGCATCGAGCTGGCCCGCATCCTGTTCCGCGACGCGAGCGCCACCGGCGGCGGCATCCTGCTGCTCGACGAGCCGACCAACCACCTCGACGCCGACAGCATCTCGTGGCTGCGCGGGTTCCTGTCCACCCACAAGGGCGGGCTCGTCGTCATCTCCCACGACGTCGAGCTGCTCGACGCGATCGTCAACAAGGTGTGGTATCTCGACGCCAACCGCTCGACCATCGACTTCTACAACGTCGGCTGGAAGCTCTACCAGCAGCAGCGTGAGACCGACGAGAAGCGCCGGCGGCGGGAGCGCGCCAACGCCGAGAAGAAGGCGGGCGCCCTGCTCGCCCAGGCCGACAAGATGCGGGCCAAGGCCACCAAGACCATCGCCGCGCAGAACATGGCCCGCCGGGCCGAGCGCATGCTCGACGGCCTGGAGGACGTGCGCGTCGCCGACAGGGTCGCCAAGGTGCGCTTCCCCGAGCCCAAGTCGTGCGGCAAGACCCCGCTGACCGCGCGCGGGCTGTCGAAGTCGTACGGTTCGCTCGAGATCTTCATGGACGTGAACGTCGCCGTCGACCGCGGCTCCCGAGTCGCGATCCTGGGGCTCAACGGCGCCGGCAAGACCACCCTGCTGCGCATGCTGGCAGGCGAGCTCGACTCGGACACCGGCGAGGTCATCCCGGGCCACGGCCTCCAGCGCGGCTATTACGCGCAGGAGCACGAGCAGCTCGACGTCGAGCGCACCATCCTGGAGATCATGCGCTCGGCCGCCCCGGAGCAGAACGACACCGAGCTGCGCAAGATCCTCGGCGCGTTCCTCTTCACCGGCGACGACGTGGACAAGCCCGCCGGCGTGCTCTCCGGTGGCGAGAAGACCCGGCTAGCGCTGGCCACCCTGGTCTGCTCCGGCGCCAACGTCCTGCTGCTCGACGAGCCGACCAACAACCTCGACCCGATCAGCCGCGAGCAGGTGCTCGACGCCATCGCCCGGTATCCCGGCGCGATCGTGCTCGTCACCCACGACCCGGGCGCGGTGCAGGCCCTCAAGCCCGACCGCGCGATCCTGCTGCCCGACGGGGTGGAGGACGCCTGGAGCGACGACCTCCTGGAGCTCGTCGAACTCGCCTGACCTGCCCGCGTTCCATGAGAAGCCCGGTGCACCGGCACCGGGCTTCTCGACACATGTCATCATGTGTCGCTACCAGGGCGTGACGAGTAGTCCCTCGATCACGACCGCGGCCACCGCCCCGATGCCCGCCAGCAGGAGCGGGGCCGGTGGCGGGTCGCCGCCGGCGACCTCCGGTGCCACCGCGGCCACCGTCAGCCACGGGAAGAACGGCAGCCAGGCGTGCTCGACGCCGCCGCGGGCCAGGCCGGCCGCGATCGAGAACACCACCGCCGCGCCCGCGCCGACCAGAAACGGCCACATCGCCGTGCGGCGAATCTTGCGGGCGCTGGCCACCAGCGGCGGGCCCGCCGCCAGCAGCAGCACGACCATGCTGATCGCGCTCCACCACAGCGCCGAGCGGTACGGCGCCACCCGGCTCGCGTAGTCCGTCTCCGCAGCCACCAGGCCGTCCGCCCACCCGAAGCCGAGCAGCTGGGCGCCCAGCACCGGCAGCAGGGCTCCCACGCCGCTGAGCACGTTGAGCGAGGCGCGGCGGCGGGCGAAGTACACGCAGACGAGCGAGAGCCCGAGCCAGGGCGCGGAGTAGGAGAACAGCGAGGCTACGCCGATCAGCAGGCCGGCCAGCACCGCCCAGCCGGTGGCCGCCCAGCCGCGCACCCGGCGGCGGCTCGCGCGTAGCCCGGAGACGATCGCGGCCGCGCCGAGGACCGCCACGAGGCCGTCGAGGCTGACCACGGTCCAGATCGCATAAGGGGCCAGCACGAGCAACGGAAGGTATCGGCGCGCGGCTTCCTCGCCGACCGAGTCGCGCACTGCGGCGAGCACCAGCGGAATCGTCAGCACCGATACCGCGGTGATGAGGAACCCGAGGCCAATGGGGTCGGTCACGCCGATTCGCTCCAGCGCCCACAAAAAGAGCACAGGGCCCGGCGGATGGCCGCGCGAGGCCACCGAGTGGGTCACGGCGTCCGTCGTGAAATGTCTGATGTATCTGAGCGGTTCGGCGCCCACCTGCCTTACGTCGCCGAGATATTCCTCCGGGGAGCCGAGGGCTTTCGTAAGGCCTGACCAACCATCGACAAGCGCCAAAGCAATTGCCCACGCCAGGCCGGCCGCATACCCGAATAACTGAATTTCTGGCCACCTCAGCCGGGTGAACCGGCCCGCCGCGGCGATCCAGAGCGTCGCGACGGCGACGGCGGGCGCCAGGATCGACCCCACGCCGACCCTGATTTCGTACCTGCCGAGGAAGGGTGCGCTGGCAGTGCCCAGACGTGCGTCTAGCTGCACCGCGAGCGCGGCGAGGGCGAGTCCGAAGAGGGCGAGCAGGAGCCAGCGCAACGCATCGCGGCGCTCACGGAGCGCACTTCGCGGTCGGCCGGTGGGCGGTTCGCACATCACGGCGCATCACGGTATCGGGTAGGCGACAATGCTGTGCGTGTCGGTTGGCGTCCCGTCGATATCTAGCGCATGATCGTCCGAGGCGGTCTAATAGGTGGGACCGCACCAACCGCTCTGTCTGGGACGTGAGGGATCAGCATGGCAGCCACCGCCACCACCAGCACCGAGAAGGGTCGCCGGATCGTCGGCGCCGAAAGGCAGACGCTGGCGAAGGACCTCGTGAAGCGGTACACGAACGGTGAGAGTATCCGTGCACTCGCCGCTTCCACCGGCCGTTCCTATGGATTCGTGCACCGTGTGCTGACCGAATCCGGCGTTCAGCTTCGTCAACGTGGCGGCGCCCGGCGTCGCAAGAAGGCGTGAACGCGAGTCTCTTCTCAGCAAGCGCCGATCCCACTCCGGGAGAGGCGCGATTCGACCTCGACGGGCCGGTCGCAACAGTGACGTTGTGCCGGCCCCAGGTCCTCAACGCGCAGACCCCCGAACTCTGGGCGGCCCTGCGTGAGTTCGGGCGCTCGCTGCCGGGCGACGTGCGCGTGGTCATCGTGCGCGGCGAGGGGCGGGCCTTCTCCTCCGGCCTCGACACCGCGGCCGCGGCGAAGGACCTCGGCGCGCTCGCGACCTCGCCCGGCGGCGATGCGCAGATCGCCACATTCCAGGAGGCCTTCTCCTGGCTGCGCCGGCCGTCGCTCATCTCCGTCGCCGCCGTGCAGGGGCACGCGGTCGGCGCCGGTTTCCAGCTCGCCCTCGCCTGCGACTTCCGGGTCGTGGCCGAGGACGTCTCGTTCAGCATGGCCGAGATCAAGCTCGGCCTCGTGCCCGACCTCGGCGGCACCAAGCGGCTGGTCGAGCTCGTCGGCTACGCCCGGGCGCTCGAGCTGTGCGTCACCGGCCGGCGCGTGCAGGCCGCTGAGGCCGCACAGATCGGCCTGGCCAATGTCGTGGTGGGGCGTGCGGAGCTCGACGCCGCGGCCCGGGATCTCGTGGCGGCCGTCCTCGCCGGCCCGCGCGACGCCGTGATCGAGATCAAGGCCCTGATCGGGCAGGCGGCGGCGCACACGTTCGCGCAGCAGGAGGCGGCGGAGCGCGCCGCGCAGCTGCGCCGGATCGCGGACCTGTCGGGGCTCGGCGAGTAGGCCCAAGGTCCTGCGCGCCACCGGGAAGCTACGCCGCCCCCGAAAAGTTGTCGTACCTGCCGGGCACACTTAGCCCGGCAGGTACGGCTGGCTTCCGGAGGTGTGTGGCATGTCCTCGCCCATGAGCGGCATGGCGGGTTGGGAGACCTTGCGTGCGCTGCGCAAGGCCGACGAGCTCGCCGGGAAGCGGCTCGGCCGGGACACCACCCGGCGGATCATGCGCTTCGCCCGGCCCTACCGGCGCGACATCGCGGTCTTCCTGGTCACCGTCGTGCTCGGGGCCGCGACCGGGGTCGCCACGCCCTACCTCGCCGGCGTCGTCATCAACAAGATCAACATCGGCGGGCCCGGCGCCGGGACGGCGGTCGTGCGGGTCGCGCTGCTCATCGGCGGCCTCGCCATCGCCGACGCGCTGCTGTCGCTGGTCCAGCGGTGGTATTCGGCGCGCATCGGCGAGGGCATCATCCTGACGCTGCGCCGACTCGTGTATGACCACGTCCAGCGCATGCCGCTGCAGTTCTTCACCCGCACCCAGACCGGGGCACTGGTCAGCCGGCTCAACAACGACGTGCAGGGCGCGCAGCGCGCGTTCACCTCGACCCTGTCCGGGGTGGTCAGCAACGTCATCCAGCTGGTGCTCACCGCCGCGGTGATGCTCACCCTGTCGTGGCAGATCACACTGCTGTCGCTCGTGATGCTCCCGGTGTTCATCCTGCCGGCCCGCCGGGTCGGCCGGCGGCTGGCCGCCATCACCCGCGAGGCATACCAGCTCGACGCGAAGATGAACGCCACCATGACCGAGCGCTTCGGGGTCGCCGGCGCCCTGCTCGTCAAGCTCTTCGGTCGCCCCGACGACGAGGCCGCGCGGTTCGCTGAGCGGGCCGGGCGGGTCCGCGACATCGGCATCCAGACCGCGATGTACAGCCGCGTCTTCTTCGTGAGCATGCTGCTGGTCGCCTCGCTGGCTCAGGCGCTCACCTACGGCCTCGGTGGCTGGCTCGCCGTGCGCGGCAGCCTCACCGCCGGCACGGTCGTCGCCTTGGCCCTGCTGCTCACCCGGCTCTACGGGCCGCTCACCGCGCTGTCCAACGTGCGTGTCGACGTGATGAGCGCGCTGGTGAGCTTCGAGCGCGTCTTCGAGGTCCTCGACCTCGCCCCGTCGATCGCCGAGCGCCCCGACGCCCGCGAGGTGCCCAAGGGTGCGGCCACCGTCGAGTTCCGCGACGTGCACTTCCGCTACCCCAGCGCCGCGGAGGTCTCGCTGGCCTCGCTCGAGGACGTCGCCGGCCTCGATCGCACGGTCACCGAGGAGGTGCTGCGCGGCGTCACGTTCCGCGTCGCGCCCGGTCAGATGGTCGCCCTCGTCGGCCCGTCCGGCGCCGGCAAGTCCACGACCGCGATGCTCCTGCCGCGCGTCTACGACGCGACCTCGGGCGCGGTCCTCGTCGGCGGCATCGACGTGCGCGACGCGACCCTGCAGTCGCTGCGCGACACCATCGGCGTCGTCACGCAGGACTCACACCTGTTCCATGAGACGATCGCGGAAAACCTGCGCTACGCCAAGCCCGGCGCCACCGACGACGAGCTGTGGACGGCGCTGCGCCGCGCCCAGGTCGGCGAGCTCGTCGAGTCCTTGCCCGACGGCCTGGACACGGTCGTGGGCGAGCGCGGATACCGTTTCTCGGGCGGCGAGAAGCAACGAATCGCGATCGCCCGGCTGCTGCTCAAGGCCCCGTCGATCGTCATCCTCGACGAGGCCACCGCCCACCTGGACTCCGAGTCGGAGGCCGCCGTGCAGCGCGCCCTGTCCGAGGCCCTGACCGGCCGCACCGCCCTGGTGATCGCCCACCGCCTCTCGACGATCCGCGACGCAGACCAGATCCTGGTCGTCGACGCGGGCCGCATCGTGGAGCGCGGCACCCACGAGGAGCTGGTCACGGCCGGAGGCCTTTACGCCGAGCTCTATCGCACCCAGTTCGCCGTCGTCGATTCCCCGCTACCGCACCCGCCGGCTCCCGAAGCCTCCCCGGTGTCGGCGGTCCCGGCGGTCCCGGCGGTCCCGACGCCGTAACACGGCGCCGGGAGATCCGGCTCGCCACCTCACCGAGCAGTGCCCGGAAACATCCGGATATTTCCGGGCACCGCTGGCGTGAACGGTTCGGATCGATTATCGAGCTGCGGCCGTGACGGCCGTCAGGACAGGACGGGCCAGGCCAGCTGGGCCCTGGTGGCCTGCAGGACCGGGGTCTGCGGGTAGTCCTGGCTGGGGAGCCGGCCGCGGATGGCGTGCAGCCAGTCGCGGTAGGTCGCCGACTCCGGCAGGGCGGCCAGCGCCGACAGCGCCACATACGTGAAGGCGCCGTTCGGTCGTCCGCCGAAGGAGGCGTCGTAGGAGTACTCGGCGTCGCGGCAGCCGGCGAGCAGCACCGTGGTCGAGGCCTCGTTGCGGGAGTTGCCCGGGCCGGTCGTCAGCGAGGCGCGCAGGCGCTGCCGCGGGGTCAGGAACGTCGACGGCGGCAGGAAGCGGGTCCGGCCAGGGCGGTCGCCGATCGGGTGGTTGAGCCTGGTCAGGGTGCCGGAGTGGCAGGAGTCGGAGATCAGCACCGTGCGCACGCCCGGAGCGGCCAGGGCGAACAGCTCGTGCAGCTCGTCGTCGAGCAGCGGGCCGTTCTCGGCGATGTCGTGCGGGCACAGTGCCTCGTCGCGGTGGTCGGGCTCGTCGCCGTCCTCGTCCGGGACCCAGGTGCCGTGGCCGGAGTACGTGATGACGACCGCGTCGCCGCCGGTCGACCGGCCCAGCAGTTCGCGGATGCCCGCGCGGATCGCGGCACCCGACGCGGCGCTGTCGATGAGGCGACGGGTGTCGAAACCTCGGGCGATCAGCGCGGCGGCCCAGTCGTCGGCGTCGTTGCGGCAGCCGGTGAGGTCGTTCTCGGTGCCGGGATAGTCGTTGATCCCGATACACAGTGCGAGTTTCATCGTTCCCCCGTGGGATCGAAGCGGACCTTACGTACGGATGGGCGTCACGTAGGGTGGGCAAGGTTGGCAGCGATACCCGCGAATCGACGCCCGTTGCCGAAACGCGCAAATCGGGCGTAATGCGGTGGGGTCCCGGAAGGCGTCACGCTCCCGGGGGTGAGCGGCGCGGGGGCCGAGTCGTGCCGGCGGGCGCATCGGCCCGCCAGGGTGGAGGCGCCGCGCGGTGGCGCCGGCGTGGCGGAGCCGGATCGGCCAACGCGGCCACCCGGCGCAGCTCGGCCAGCAGCGCCTCGTCGGCGTCGTCGGCGGCGCTCATGATCTGGCAGGCCGTATGCGGCCCGGACGTGCGTTGCCGGCGGGCTCGTTCGCGGTTGCGGCGCCCGATCCGCGGCGCTGGCGTGGCTGCATGGAGGTCTCCGTCCCCGTGCGGGCGCCGCCGCTGCGGGGCGGCGCCGGTTCAGCTGAGAAGAGGGCCGGCTCGACGCCCCTGATACACGGCGGCGCAGATCGTCGGGTTCCTGTCGTTCGGGCCCGTTCGACCCGCGCCGTTCGACCCGCGCCGGTCGATCAGGGCCGGCCGCCTGGCGTCCGGATTTCGACACGGTGGCGAGGCCGTCCGGCCCTGTCGTTCGGATCCTGACGTCCGGCCCGGCAGGAATCCGTCGTCGTTTGGATCCTGATGTTCGCCGCGCATCGGGCGAAGTGCTCCCATGCCTATGACCTAGCCTCCTAGGAAGGCAGACGGGGGTCGGCAGGTGCCGCACCCGGCCGGGCACGAGACGGGGCAGCAGCCTCCGAACAACACGAGGCACAGGACGTGAAGCGGAGAAGGTCAGCGGCGGCGGAGGCGGGACAGGAGGCCGCGACGGCGGGGGACGGGGGCGGACTCACCGTCGTACGCGTACTCAGCCTCGCGCGCGGCCAGTTCCTCGCGGGCCAGGCCGGGCAGGGTGTCGCCAGCCGCGAGCGCGAAGTCCCAGCCGTCGCGCAGTGAGCCGTTCGGCGGGCGGCTCGCGGCCCACGCGGCGAACGTCGGCACCCACGCGTCGCCGTAGGACGCGGCGAGAAACGGCCAGCGGGCGGCCACCTCGCCGGCCCGTTTGCGACGGAGGGCGGCGGTCGTCGCGCGTACCGCCGCGGCATCGAAACCGGCGGGCACCTCGCCGCCGGCGACCAGCGCGGCCACCAGCGCCCGCTGCCGGGCCGCGAGGTCCGGGGGAGGGGTCACGTGATCGCCGGCCAGCCCGCCGCGGCGGCGATCGCGTCGAGCTCGGCGGTCAGGGTGGCCGCCGGCGGGTAGTCGCCGTCGCGCTCGAGCATGAGCGCGGGCGGGACGGTGCGCGCGCAGAGCTCCTTGACCAGGGCCAGGACCTCCGGCGGCGTCGGGTCGGTGTGCGTGTCGTGGTAGTAGCCGCCCTGCTGCACGCCCCCGGCGACGTGGACATACGCGATGCGCTCCAGCGGCAGCTCGTCGAGCAGTGCGGCCGGGGGCTCGCCGCGGTTGCGGGCGTTGGCGTACACGTTGGCGATGTCGAGCAGCAGAGCGCAGCCGGTGCGGTCGAGGATCTCGGTGAGGAACTCGCCCTCGGTGAGCTCCGGGTCGGGCCAGTCGAAGAGGGCCGCGATCGGCTCCAGGGCGAGCTGGACCCCGCCGAGCGCCGCCTGCGCGCGCCGCACATTGGCGACGATCGCGTCGAGCGCCTCGCGGGTGCGGGGGACCGGCAGCAGGTGGCCCGCCTCCAGGTCGCCGGCGCGCACGAACGCGATGTGCTCGCTGACGAGCGGTGCGCCGAGCAGCTCGGCGCACCGGTGCAGGTGTGCGGCGCGCTCGTCGCGGATCGGCTCGGCGCCGCCGAGGGAGAGCTTGACGCCGTGGGGGATCACGCGGACCCCGCGCCCGACGAGCTCGGCGAGCCCGTCGGGCAGGGGCGCGTGCGTGTGCAGCGACTCGGCGACGACCTCGGTGAACCGCAGGCCGGGCAGGCCGGCCACGTAACCGGCGATCTCGGGGCGCCACCCGATGCCGACGCCGAACGCGGAGGTCGTCATCCCCCACATCCTCCGCCACCGCAGCTGCTGCCACCGCCACAGCTCGAGCCGCTGGAGCAGCTGGAGGATGACGACGAACAGCTGGAGGACGAGGAGCAGCTGCTGCCGGAGTACGACGACGAGGACAGGCCGGTCTGGGCGATATTGCGCTGCAGCTCGGCCTGCTGGGCGAAGGCCGGGTCGGCCAGCCAGAACGCGCCGGCGCCGAAGAGTCCGACGCTCAGCGCCGCGGCCTGCGGGCCGTATGTGGTCCAGGACGGCTTCTGGCTCGGCGAGAGGTGCTGTGCGTCGCGCCGCATCTTGGCGAGGATCCGCTTGCCGGCGCCGGAGACGCGCCGCACGGACAGCAGCGCGAACGCGGCGATGCCGATGGGGATGAGCAGCAGGACGAGGTTGCCGACCGGCTTGTCATTGCTGATGCCGGCGAACAGGCGGGCGATGCCGATCGCGAGGACGGCGAAGACGACCAGGGCGCCCGTCCGCACCGCGCGGCGGGCCTGGTCGTCGAGGATCCAGCCGTCGCGGGCCAGCTCGGCCTCGGTACGGTCGAGCACCTCGCGCACGCTGTGGTGCGTCTGCACGCCGGTGGTGGTGATGCCGTTGCGAGTGACCGCGTACACGGCCCGGTCCAGCTCGGAGGCGCCGGTCGGGAGATGGGCGGCCTGGTGCAGGTAGCCGCGCTTGTCGCTCTCGACGCAGCCGGCGGCCCGCAGCGCGGCGAGGGAACTGTAGACGGCGAGGCGGCGATCTCCGTTGATCAATGCGGCCTGGGTTGCGGTGAGGTCGCGGGCGCTGCGCAGCGACGGGCCTGCGGTGTATCCGCGCCGCCAGATGAGCACGCTGATGATCGCAACAGCGGCGAGGCCGAAGTACAGCCACAGGAACTGCGGGCCCGGGATCCCCCAGGTGTCGCCCGGTCCCGCCACGATCGATGTCGTCATGAGCTCAGTGTGGGTGCGAGTGCTGAGCGCGGCATGTCACCGTTTGGACACTTGAGGAAACCTTGTGGTGGATGGCGGGCTCACTTGCGCCGCACGGCCGCCTCCACGAGGTTGAGCACGGCCTCCAGGTCCTGCACGGGCCGGCCGGTCGCCAGGTGCAGCACGAGCCCGTCGTACGCGAGCTCGAGGAACTGCGCGAGGATGCCGATCGGCACGTCGGCGCGTAGCACGCCGGCCTCGAGCTGGCGATGCAGGCGCTCGCGGGTGGCGGCGGCGACCGCCTCGGAGCGGGCGGCCCAGCGCTTGGCGAACTCGGGGTCGGTGCGCAGCCGCCGGGAGACCTCGAGCTGGCTGCCGAGCCAGCCGGTCACGTCGGGCTCGCCGGTGTCGGTCGCCGCGATGGAGGCGGCGCTGAGCAGGTCGCGCATGACCTGGACGAGACCGTGCTCGGCGACGGTGGCTACCATGGTGGCGGCGTCGTCTTCGGCGACGGCCAGGAAGAGCGAGTCCTTGTCGCGGAAGTGGTGGAAGATCGCCCCGCGGGAGAGGCCGATCTCCTCCTCGAGCCGCCGCACGGTCGCGCCCTCGTAGCCGTGGCGGGCGAAACAGGTCCGGGCGCCGGTGAGGATCTCCTTCCGGCGCGCATCGAGCTGGTCCTGGCTCACCCTTGGCACAGGATCGATTATGCAAGCCGTACATACGGTTTGCATACCGGGGCGTTACAGGCGCGTTTCTTGCACGTACTTGGGTCGCGTTTGCGGTAGTTTGTCGAGGCCAGTGCCCAAAAGAGGATCTGTTCGATATCTATCTCGGTCACGTACCCTGCCCGCGTGCCCCTGTTGTTGCTCAGCCTGGACGACACGCTGCTTGACAGGGCCGGGGCGTTCCGCGCGTGGGCGGGCGAGTTCCTCGGGCGGCTCGGCGCGCCCGAGTACGACATCGACTGGCTGTTGTCCGTCGACGCCGACGGCATCGGCTCGGTCTGGGATGTCGCCGAGGCGCTGCGCAAACGTTACGGCCTGCGGTGCGACGCGCCGGACCTCGTCGAGGAGATCAGTCGCGCGATCATGGAGCGGATCCGGCTCGACCCGCTGACCGCCTGCGCGCTCGCGATCGCCGAGGACTCCGGCTGGGTGCCGGTGGTCGTGACCAACGGCGAGTCGCGAACGCAGGAGGAGAAGCTCAGAAAGACCGGTCTCGATCGGTACCTCGCCGACTGGGTCATCTCCGAGGAGGCCGGGGTGCGCAAGCCCAACCCGCGCATCTTCGCCATCGCCGCGGAGCGGGCCCGGATGCGCCTCGGCGGCGCCTGGCTCATCGGCGACAGTCCCGAGGCGGACATCGGCGGCGCGGACGCGGCCGGCGTGCGCAGCGTCTGGCTGCACCGGGGCCGCCGCTGGAGCGAGCGGCGCTACACGCCGACCCGCAGTGCCGACGGCGTGATCGCCGCGATCGCCGAGGTCATGGCCTCGCCCTGGTAATTCCGTTGCGCCATTTCATCCGGTACCTCATGGTGAGCTGAACTTCGAGTCGAGAGGGGGTTGGTTCGCATGGCTGCCGTCACGGCGCGCTTTCGCATGCCCGGACTGATTCCTTTCTCTCGACTCAGGAGAACTCGCGTTGCGCGACCAAGACTTCGATTCACCGCGTCGTCGTCGCTTCGATGACGACGACCCGACCTTCCTGAAGCGCCTCTCCCGCGATTTTGACACCGCGTGGGACGTCGCCGAGGAGCCGGCCGACGAGGCCGGTGAGGGCGAGTGGACCAGCTGGGACTCGCCCGGCGTCCAGCACGGCCCGCAGCCCGTCCCCGACTGGGTGGTCACTGAGCTCGGTGCCCGCGACGTCGACCGCGGCGTGCTCAAGACCGGCAAGGAGGCCGACGTTCACCTCGTGGAGCGCGGCGTGCCGGGCACCGACCGGCGGACGCTGCTCGCCGCCAAGCGGTATCGGGCGGCCGAGCACCGGATGTTCCACCGCGATGCCGGATACCTCGAGGGCCGGCGCGTCCGCGCTTCCCGGGTCACCCGCGCCATGGCCGGGCGCACCGAGTTCGGCCGGGAGGTGATCGCCGGCCAATGGGCGGCGGCCGAGTTCGCCGCGCTGGCAGACCTGTGGCAGCTCGGCGTCGCCGTGCCGTATCCGGTGCAGCTGCTGGGCACCGAGCTCATGCTCGAGTTCGTCGGCGCGCCGGACGGCACCGCGGCGCCGCGCCTGGCACAGACCCGTCCCGACCGGGCGGCGCTGGAGAGCCTGTGGTGGCAGCTCGTCGACGCGCTGCGCGTCCTGGCGCGGGCGGGGCTGGCGCACGGGGACCTGTCGCCGTACAACCTGCTGGTGGACGGTGAGCGCCTGGTGCTCATCGACCTGCCACAGATCGTCGACGTGGTGATCAACCCGAACGGCACCGAGTTCCTGGCCCGCGACGTCACCAACGTGGCGCGCTGGTTCACCGGCAAGGGGTTGCCCGTCGACCCGGAGCCGCTGATCGTCGAGCTGCTGCACGACGCCGGGGCGCGCTGACGGGGCCGCGGCCCGCCCGGCTTCGTGGCCGGGCGGGCCGCCGCGGCGCGGCCGCGTGGATCCGGGCGGGTTTGTATTCGCGGACCGCCGTCACGGAATGATGAGCAGTTTTCCCGTGCTCTGGCGCCCCTCCAGCGCGCCGTATGCGTCGGCGACCTCGTCAAGCGGATAACGGCCGGTGATGGCGGCGTCGACAACGCCATCGGCCACCCATCGGAAGAGCGTTTCCGAGCGTTCCAGCAATTCCGCCCGGGTGGCGATGAAATGCGACAGGGTCGGGCGGGTGAGGAAATACGAACCGGCCATCAGGCGCAGCGGATCGAACGGCGGGACCTTTCCGCTCGCCGCGCCGAAGAGCACCAGGGTGCCACGCGGGCGCAGGGCCTGCAGGCTGGTGTCGAAGGTGTCCGCGCCGACCCCGTCGTAGACCGCGTCCACCCCGGCGCCGCCGGTCAGCTCGCGTACCGCGTCCAGGACCGCGGAGTATTCCACCGCGCGTACCGCACCCGCCGCCTCCGCCAGGGCCCGCTTGTCCGGCGTCGAGGCGGTCGCGACCACCCGGCCGCCGAGGTGCGTGACGATCCGGGTGAGCAGCTGCCCCATGCCCCCGGCCGCGGCGTGCACCAGGACCGTGGCGCCGGGGCGCACCGCGAAGGAGTCGTGCGTGAGGTAGTGGGCGGTGAGCCCCTGCAGCAGTACCGCGGCCGCCTGCTCGGTCGAAATCTCCTGCGGCACCGGCACCAGCCGCTCGGCCGGCACGAGCGCCTGCTGGGCGTGGCTGCCCGGCACGCCCGTCCACGCCACCCGGTCGCCGGGCGAGATGCCCCGCACGCCGCCGCCCAGCCGCAGGACCGTGCCCGCGCCCTCGCTGCCCAGCGGGGCCGGCAGCGGCACCTGATAGATGCCGCTGCGCTGGTACACGTCCACGTAGTTGACCCCGCTGGCGCCGACCAGCACCAGGACCTGGCCCGGGTCGGGCGCCGGGTCGGGGCGGTCCCGCACCCGCAGTACCGAACGATCGCCGAACTCTTCGAACACCACCGCGCGCATCGGGTTGCCTCCTCGAAATGTCAGGTTTCTTGTCTACCTCAGCCACTGATCGGAATTGTCGTACCGCTGCCGTAGCATCCGGGGGTCTTTGGAGGTGAGCGCGTGGGGCCGACCCCGACCCATCGTCTCGCGATTGATCTGGGCACCTGCCACACCGTCGCGGTCGTGCACCGCGGCGAGGAGGCGCCCCGGGCGCTGCTGTTCGACGGCTCGCCCGTCATGCCGTCGGGCATCTACGCCGACGAGCACGGCCGCTTGACCGTGGGCCGCGACGCCGAGCGGCTCTCCCAGCTGGCGCCGGAGCGTTTCGAGCCATATCCGAAGCGCAGCGTCGACGCGGGCTCGGTCCTGCTCGGCCAGGCCGAGGTCACCGTCGTGGAGATGCTGGCCTCCCTGCTGCGCCGCGCCGCCGAGGAGTCGCTGCAGGCCGGCGTCAACCCGGTCGGCTCCACGGTGCTCACCTGCCCCGCCGACTGGGGCGGCCAGCGGCGGGGCGTGCTGCTGGAGGCCGCCCGTGCGGCCAACCTCGGCCCGGTCGTGCTCGTCGACGAGCCGATCGCCGCCGCCACCTACTGCCTGCGCGTGCTCGGCCACCAGGTCGCCCCGCTGCAGTCCCTCGCCGTGTTCGACTTCGGCGGCGGCACGCTGGACGTGTCGGTGGTGCGTCGCGAGTTCGACGGGCTGCGCGTGCTCGGCCTCGGCGGCCTCGACGACCTCGGCGGCGTCGACGTCGACGCGGCCCTCGTCGGGCACCTGGGCCAGCTGATCCACCTGCGCAACCCGGAGCTGTGGCAGCGGCTGTCCAACCCGGACAGCACCGCCGCCCACCGCGACCGGCGGGAGCTGTGGAGCGAGGTCCGCGCGGCCAAGGAGATGCTGTCGCGGGCCGCCTCCGCGCCCGTGCACCTGCCCGGCACCGACGAGGCGCTGCACCTGACCCGCGAGGAGCTCGATCGAGTCGCCGGCCCGCTCATCGACCGGGCCGTCGACGAGACCCGCCGGGTGCTGGAGCGCGCCGGGGTCGACGTGCGCCAGCTCGCCGGCATCTTCCTCGTCGGCGGCTCCAGCCGCATCCCGCTGGTGGCCAGCCGCCTGCACGCCCGGTTCGGGGTCGCCCCGGTCGTGCCCGAGCAGCCCGAGCTCCCGGTCGCCTACGGCGGCATGCTCGCCGTGGGCGCCTCGCCGCAACAGCAGTTCAACGCCCCACCGGTGCCGCGCCCGCGCCCGGGCTCCGGCGCGCCCATCTCCCCTTCGGCCTTCGCTCCCAGCCCGCCCTACCCCCCTTCGGGCAGCATTCCGGTCTCCGCTGTGCCGGGCGGGCCGACCTCCCCGGGCGCCTATGGCTCGCCCGTCGGCCCGGCCTCGTCCATGGCCTCGACGACGTTTCCGGTCGCGCCCGCCTCGCCCGGCGTCGCCCCCGGCGGCCCGCCGCCGCTGTCCCCCCAGCGCCCGGTCAGCCCACCGGCCCCGCCCGGGTTGGCCCAGCCCGGGATGCCTCAGCCTGGGATGCCTCAGCCCGGGATGGCCCAGGCCGGGATGGCGGCGCCGGCCATGGCGCCGCCCGCTTACGGCCCGACCCCGCCGGTGGTGCGGCCGCGGCGGCGCACCGGGCCGTGGATCGCGCTCGTCGTCGTGCTGGCCATCATCGGCTCGTGCGTGTGGGGCGGCAACAAGATCTTCAACTGGGTCGGCGATCAGGTCCAGTCGGTGCGAGACGGCCTGCCCGGCGGCAGCGGCGACTCGGGGTCGGGCAAGGTCGACGGGCTCGACGTTGGCACCCCGATCAGCCTCGCCAGCGGCGGCAAGGTCACCGCGGTGGCCGGCAAAGGCATGGTCTTCACCGCCGTGGTCAGCTCCGGCAAGGTCGACGTCGACGCCTACGCCGTCACTGGGGACAAGCGGTGGACGGCTAACGTGCCGATGGAGCCGGAGGACCTCTCCCTGCGTGTCGTGGGCGATCTGCTCCTCGTCGACGGCGAGCGTGACACGCAGCGCGACGGCGTCGACGCGCGAAGCGTCCTCAGTATCGGCGACGGTGCCATCAAGTGGACCGATAAGTGGCCCGACAAGCTCGACCTGTTCTACGTCGGCACCGACGCGATCACCGAGGTCCGTGCCCGCGACACCGCCGTCCAGCGCGTCGACCTGCTGACTGGCGCGACCCGCTGGTCGCACAAGGGCAAGGGCGGCTTTATCACCTCCGGCAACCGGCTGGTCCATCCGTCGCTGGTGTGGCCGGGCGAGAAGCGCAGCGGTGCGCTCGTGCCGAGCTACCAGATCGGCTTCCAGCAGAGGATCCCGTTCCAGGAGTCGATCGACGTTGATCCAGGCGTGGTCGTGCAGATGCAGTCGGAGGGCAAGGCCGGCGTCATCGACCTGTCCAACGGCGCGCTGAAGGCCAACGGCAGCGTCGCCTCGGCCGGTGACCTGCCGTGGCTGGTCTACGGCGGAATGGCGATCTTCAAGAAGAAGGACGCCGAGAACTCGATCGTCGCCTACCGGCTCTCCGACTTCGGCCAGGCATGGGAGTACAAGACCACCGCCGGGGTCAAGATCGAAGACTTCCGGCCGTGCGGCGAGAAGCTCATCTGCATCAAGGCGAAGCAGTCCAGCTACACGCTGATCGCCATCGGCATGGATGACGGCCAGTTGAAGTGGACCAAGCCGCAGCAGCGCGAGCCCAACTGGTATGTCCTGGACGACAAGCTCGTGCTCGGCCGTGGCACGTTCACGTCGGTGGAGAACCCGACGGTGAGCGACCCGGCCAACGGCAACGACAAGTACGCGTTGGGCGGCCCCCTGTCGTCGAAGAACGCCTACGCCGGCGCGGGCGGCCGGGTCGCGATGGTGACCATCCACGTCAGCGGCTTCAGCTCGATGTGGCAGGTCGCGGTGGTCGGCACCGCCGATGGCAAGATTGTCGGCTCCGCGGACTACGACAAGGACAACATCCTCACCGACGTGTCGATGAGCGCCGACACGGTCGTGCTCATCGACGAGAAGAACCGCAAGATCTACCGGTACGGCATCCCCGGCCCGAAGTGACGCCGGCGCGCCGCTGCACGCGATCGACGTGCTGCGGCTGGCGGCTCTGAGCGGAGACGACGGCGGCGGGCGTCCATAGTGGACGCCCGCCGCTCGCTTGCGGTTGGTTATGCCTCGATCATCTTGCGCAGCACGTACTGCAGGATGCCGCCGTGGCGGTAGTAGTCCGCCTCGCCGGGGGTGTCGATGCGCACGACCGCGTCGAACTCGACGCCGGTGTCGGTGCTCACCTTCACCGTGCGCGGGGTGGAGCCCTCGTTGAGCTGCTCGACCCCGCTGACCGTGAACGTCTCCGTGCCGGACAGGCCCAGCGAGTCGGCCGACTCGCCCTGCGGGAACTGCAGCGGCAGCACGCCCATGCCGATGAGGTTGGAGCGGTGGATGCGCTCGTAGGACTCGGCGATCACGGCCCGCACGCCCAGCAGTGCGGTGCCCTTCGCCGCCCAGTCGCGCGAGGAGCCGGAGCCGTACTCCTTGCCGGCCAGGATCACCAGCGGCACGCCAGCCTCGGCGTAGGCGACCGAGGCGTCGTAGATGGTGGTCTGCTCGCCGGTGAGGTGGTTGACCGTCACGCCACCCTCGGTGCCCGGCGCGAGCTGGTTGCGCAGCCGGATGTTGGCGAACGTGCCGCGGATCATCACCTCGTGGTTGCCGCGCCGGGAGCCGTAGGAGTTGAAGTCCTTACGGTCCACGCCGTGCCCGGCGAGGTACTTCCCGGCGGGGGAGTCGGCCTTGATGGAGCCGGCCGGCGAGATGTGGTCGGTGGTGACCGAGTCGCCGAGCTTCGCCAGCACCCGGGCGCCGGCGATGTCGTTCACCGGGGCCGGCTGCGTGGCCATGCCCTCGAAGTACGGGGGCTTGCGCACGTAGGTGGAGTCGCCCGCCCAGTCGAAGGTGTCGCCGGTCGGGGTCGGCAGCGAGCGCCACTGCTCGTCGCCGGCGAACACGTCGGCGTAGCGGGTCGAGAACAGGTCGGCGCCGATGGCCGCGGCGATGGTGTCCTCGATCTCCTTCGTGTCCGGCCAGATGTCGCGCAGGTAGACCGGCTGCCCGTCGGAGCCGACGCCCAGCGGGTCGTTGATCAGGTCGATGTCCATCGTCCCGGCCAGCGCGTAGGCGACCACCAGCGGCGGCGAGGCCAGGTAGTTCATCTTGACGTCCGGGTTGATCCGGCCCTCGAAGTTGCGGTTGCCCGACAGCACCGACACGACGGTGAGGTCGTGCTCGTTGACCGCCGCGCTGATCGGCTCCGGCAGCGGGCCGGAGTTGCCGATGCAGGTGGTGCAGCCGTAGCCGACCAGGTTGAAGCCGAGCTTGTCGAGGTAGGGGGTGAGGCCGGCCCGATCGTAGTAGTCGGTGACCACCTTCGAGCCCGGGGCCAGGGTGGTCTTCACCCACGGCTTGCGGGCCAGGCCCTTCTCCACGGCGTTGCGGGCCAGCAGCGCCGCGCCGATCATGACCTGCGGGTTGGACGTGTTGGTGCAGGACGTGATCGCGGCGATGACGACCGCGCCGTGGTCGAGCTCGTAGTCCTCGACCCGGACCGGCTTGGACACCCGGCCGTTCGACCCGGAGGCCGCCGAGACCAGTTCGTGCGGGCGGTCGCCGTTGCTCACCTGGTGGTTGGCCGGCGGGTCGCTGGCCGGGAACGACTCGGCGCTGGCCTCGTCGGCCGGGCCCTCCACGCCGTCGCCGACGTAGTCCTTCAGTACCGAACGGAACAGCGGCTTCGCGCTCTTGAGCGGCACCCGGTCCTGGGGCCGCTTCGGGCCGGCCAGTGACGGCTCGATCGAGCTCAGGTCGAGCTCGAGGCGCTCGGAGTAGTCCGGCTCCGCGGCCGGGTCGTGCCAGAGGCCCTGCTCCTTGGCGTAGGCCTCGACCAGGGCGACCTGCGCCTCGTCACGGCCGGTCAGCTTCAGGTACTTGATGGTCTCGTCGTCGATCGGGAAGATCGCGACCGTCGAGCCGTACTCCGGGCTCATGTTGCCGATCGTGGCCCGGTTGGCCAGCGGCACCGCGCTCACGCCCGGCCCGTAGAACTCCACGAACTTGCCGACCACGCCGTGCTTGCGCAGCATCTCGGTGATGACCAGCACCAGGTCGGTGGCGGTGGTGCCCTCGGGCAGTTCGCCGGAGAGCTTGAAGCCCACGACCCGCGGGATCAGCATCGACACCGGCTGGCCGAGCATCGCGGCCTCGGCCTCGATGCCGCCGACGCCCCAGCCGAGCACGCCCAGGCCGTTGACCATCGTGGTGTGCGAGTCGGTGCCCACGACCGTGTCCGGGTAGGCCTGGCCGCCGCGCGCCATGATCACCCGGGCGAGGTACTCGATGTTGACCTGGTGCACGATGCCGGTGCCCGGCGGTACGACCTTGAACTCGTTGAACGCGGTCTGGCCCCAGCGCAGGAACTGGTAGCGCTCCCGGTTGCGGCCGTACTCCAGCTCGACGTTGCGCTCGAAGGCGTCCGGGCGGCCGAACAGGTCGGCGATGACGGAGTGGTCGATGACCAGCTCGGCCGGCGCGAGCGGGTTGACGCGCGTCGGGTCGCCGCCGAGCTCCACGACCGCCTCACGCATGGTGGCCAGGTCGACCACGCACGGTACGCCGGTGAAGTCCTGCATCAGCACCCGCGCGGGGGTGAACTGGATCTCCACGCTGGGCTCGGCCGAGGCGTCCCATCCGCCGAGCGCGCGGATGTGCTCGGCGGTGATGTTCGCGCCGTCCTCCGTGCGCAGCAGGTTCTCCAGCAGGATCTTCAGGCTGTACGGCAGCCGCCCGGCGCCCTCGACCTTGCCGATCCGGTAAATCTCGTAGCTGGCGTCGCCGACGCTCAGCTGGCTCTTTGCTCCGAAGGAGTCGAGGCTCGCCACGGCGTGTGCTCCTCTTCCGTCAAGTTCGTGTTTCCCGTACGCCAGTCTTCCCCAGCGCGCGGCGGCCGAAGCCGCGGGGTTCGGGGTATCAAGAAAACCGTACGTCCGTCTTGTTAGATAGGCAAGGTTGTTCCAAGCTGTGAAACACGAGGCGGTACCCGCCGCTTACAGCTCGACGACCTCCCGGCCGTCCGCGCCCGGGCGGAAACCCACCTCGCGCAGGATGGTGAGCAGTTCGCTGGACGGCGCCGCCTCCAGCGTTCGGGCGGAGGTGGCCCGCAGGGCATCCACCAGGGCCAGCAGCACCTGGACGGCGCGGTCGCGCCGGCCGGGCGGCGTGGCGAGCCCGGCCAGCCGGACGACGGCGTCGTCCGGGCGGACCGCGGCCAGGGCGGCGGCGGGCTGGCCGTCTTCGGCGGCCGGGTCGACCAGCTCCCACCACTGCAGCGTCGCATCGCGGGCGAGGCCGTCGTTCCACTGCTGCGCGGTCGTACGGGTGAGGTCCAAGCGGCCCGGGGGCACCCGGCGCACAAGCAGCAAAGCGGTCACGAACCGAGCATCCACCGGGCGGCTTGCAAACGGCTTGCCCTTGATACTCCCTGTCACGAGCGACACAACCGACCGGGTTCGCGGCGGCGGGAGGGCGTGCGGTCGGAGGTGGTCGAGGCCATCGGACCAGCGCATCGCCGAATGCCCTGCAGTGGCATGCGGTTGCCGAAGTAGCACGACGTGACTAGAATCCTGGTCATGACGACGATTCCGTTGGCTGATGCTAAGGCGAGGCTGTCGGCTGTCCTTGACGAGGTCCGCGACACCCATGAACGTGTGGTGATCACCCGTAATGGGCGGCCAGAGGCGGTCCTGATGGCCGTGTCTGATCTGGAGGCGCTAGAGGAGACACTGGATCTGCTGTCCACCCCGGGCGCGCTGGAGCAGATACGCCAGGCCGAGGCCGACATCGCCGCCGGCGACGCGATCGACGCCACCGAGCTCCGCCGCCAGCTCGCCGCCCGCGCGGAGCGGGAGTGGCGTGACTGAGGAGGAGCCCTACAAGCTGTCGCTTGCGCCGGCCGCGCGCCGAACGCTGACCGAGGGTCCGCCGATCGGTCTGCCCATCGGGGTGGCCGCTGCCGTCGGGGAGTTCGTCGCCGGACCACTGCTGCAGCGGCCCTACGTCGTGGGCAAGCCGTTGACCAACGAGCTGGCCGCCTACCACTCGGCCCGGCGCGGCGCCTACCGCGTCGTATACCGCATCGATGACAAGAGGCGCTCGGTACATGTCGTGCGCATCGATCACCGTGCCGACGTCTACCACTCGTAGCCAAGAACTGGGCATTCGCGCCGCAGGCCCGCCGGCGGGTGCTCGGCGGGCCTGACGAACGCGGATCAGAAGCCGAACGATGAGAAACGATGAGACCAGGATCGCGCGGGCGAGGGTGTGGGCGGTCAGGTTGAAGCCGACCACGTTCGGCGCGCTTCGTGCGCCCCGACCGCCGAGGCGAACCGGCCCGGTTCGGCAAACTCGCCCGTGTCCGGCAGTGACTTGAGGCCGTCTTCGACACCCTCAAAGGCCAACTCGACCTCGAAGCCCACGCAGGCCGCACCCTCGCCGGCGTCTTCCTCCGCGTCGCGCGGCGAATCCTCGCCCTGACCGCCGTGATCTGGCACAACTGGACCATCGGCGCCCCGGTCAAGCGATTCCTCATCGCCTACGACCACTGAATCTTCAAAGCATCGGATTAGGGTGAGACGCCGGTGAGGCGGGCGTACTCCTGCGGGGTGCCGATCGCCGCTCGGCGCTCGGGATGCTCCACGTAGTGCTCGACGACTGAGCCGAGGAAGACGGGCTCGACGGCGAGCAGGTCGAGGGGGACGAGTAGCCAGCCGGGTTCGTCGTGGCCCGGGCGGCGGATGCTCAGGGCCAGCTTTGGGCTGCGGACGGTCAGTGGTAGCGGTGTCATCGGTACCTGCACCAGATCGTCCCAGCCGAGCTTGCGGCGGCCGCCGGCGCGGATGCTCAGGCCTGCCGGGCTCACCACGATTCGGGGGCCGCGCAGCAACGGTAGGGCGGCGCCGGCGATGACGAGTGCGGCGCCGGCGTTGACGCCCAGGCGGGTGGTCGCAGACAGGGTGTCGTCGCTCTCCAGGAACACGGTGCCGAACAGGGCCCAGCCCATCGTGAGCCGGCCCATCAGGACCGGCGAGCCGGGCACGACGAACGCGTCGCCGCGCACGCGCAGGGCGGCCGGGGGCGGGTGGTGGATCGGGCGGAAGACGATGCCGAAGGCGATGAACGCGGCGCTCAGCACCACGATGGGGGCGAGCAGCAGGGCCACTGCGGCCCAGACCGGGGTGTTGGCGGGGGTTACCCCGAACTCGTAGACGACTCGGAGCGCGACGATGAGCAGGGCGACCGCCGCGGCCGTCGCCTTGCTCGCCGTCACGTAACGGCCGAACCGGGCGGGCGTCACACGGCCAAGTCTACGAAGCGGGCGCGCAGGTCGGTGACCGTCGGCATCGACACGGCGCCGCCCGGCGACTCGCAGACCAGGCCCGCCACGTGGACCGCGACGCGGGTCAGGGTGGCCCAGCCGCCCAGGTCGGTGGGCCGGCCCTGGCTGAGGATCCCCCAGCTCAGGCCGGCCATGGTGGCATCGCCGGCGCCGGTGGTGTCGAGCGGGGCGATGCGAGGTGCGGGCACGAGTACGGTCGCGGAACCGTGCGCCACCAGGGCACCCTGGGCGCCGAGGGTCACGACCACCGCGCCGGCGCCGAGGTCCAGCAGGCGGCCGGCCGCCGCCTCCGGGGAGTCGCCCCACAGTGCGGTGGCGTCCACGGAGCTGAGCTTCACCAGGTCGGCGGTGGCGGCGAACTCGGCGACGACGTCCGGGTTGAGCCCGACGGCCGGGCGGACGTTGGGGTCGAAGACGCGCACCGGGCCGCCACCCGGGCCACGCACGGCCCAGGCGCGGCGCGCGGCGGCGAGCACGGGCGGGGCGAGCAGGCTTATCGAGCCGCAGTACAGCAGGCCGGCGCCGGCGACCAGGGACTCGTCGACGTCGGTAGCGTCGAGCAGGCCGTAGGACGGCGGGGAACCGTAGAAGCGAAACGTCGGCTCGTGGCCCTGGAACGTGGTGACGGCAAGCGTCGTGGCCACACCGGGGACGGTGACGGTCCCCGCCGTACCGACGCCGGTCTTGTCCAGAAAGTCCAGCAGGCGGGCGCCGAAGGGGTCGTCGCCGAACGAGCCGAGGAAGTGTACGGGTGCGTCGAGGCGGGCGATGCCGACCGCGACGTTGAACGGGGCGCCGCCGACGGCGGGCCGGTAGACGAGGTCACCGCCCGACGTCGATTCGAGCAGATCGATCAGCGCCTCACCGATCACCACGCCGTAACCAGTCATCCGGCCAGTATCACGGTGTGGAACGCCGCTTGGCCAGCCAAAGCTCGTGGGCCAGCTCGCCCGGGCTCAGGCCGGGACCGCCCGGCTCGCGCCGCAGGCGGGTGACGCCGCCGGATTTGACCGCGTACCAGCGCTGCGACTCGGCGGTCGTTGGCGGCACGGCCCGGGCGGCGAAGACCAGCTGGGCGCGGGCCCGGTTGAGCCGCGGGTCGTCGAGCAGGCGCAGCGCCTCGGCGGCGAGGCTCGGGTGCAGGATCGCGTCGAGGTCGTCGACGAGCAGCACGCCGCCGCGCTCCAGGGCCGGCAGCAGCGCGGCGAGCAGGTCGAGCCAGGCGATGGTGCCGTCGGACTCGCCGTACGCGCCGAGCGGTTGCGCGCCGGTCCGGGCGTCCGGGCCGGCTTCATGGACGAGCCGGACCGAGCCGCCGCCGGTGTCGACGCCGGCGATGCCGAGCCCGGCCCGGGTCGCCAGCAGGGTCAGCTGGTCGCTCCACCGGGCGGCGAGGTGGTCGAGGTCCTGGACCAGGCGGGCGCCCGGCGTCACGCGCACCGGGGTGATCGCCGCCAGGGTCGCGGCGACCGGTGCGAGCCAGGCGTGCTCGGCGTCGGCGGCCAGCGCCAGCATGGTCGTGGACGGGTCGCGGGCCACCGCTACGGCGAGCGGTTCCAGCCGGGCCTGCGGCAGGGTGCGCACGCCGGACCGATCCCGCTCGTACCAGACCGTGCGGCGGTCCCGGCCGTACGCGTGCAGCCACTCGCCGACGACCTCGCCCTGCTTGTAGGCGCAGCCCCAGACGTGGCGCACCCCCTCGGCGAGCACCTCCGCCTCGAACCGGGTCGGCAGCAGCCGGGTCGCCGGGTCCAGCCGGAACGGGTCGTAGCGGCGGGCGGCGTCGCGGGCGTCGCTGCCGGACGCGGCCAGGGCGCGCAGCGTACCCAGCGCGCGCAACACGGTCGACTTGCCCGACGCGTTGGCGCCGAACACCCCGGCCAGCGGCGAGACGTGCACCGCCGGGCCGTGGGCGAGGGGCGCCACGAGGCCGGCATCGAGCGGCTCGGACGGGACCGTCAGCAGCGTGAGCTCCTGGATGTCGCGGACCGAGCGGAAGTTCTGGAGGCGGAACGTGAGCAGCATCGCCGATCACGCTAGAGGCGGCTCTCCTGCCCGGTACGGGCCTCGGCGCCCGGTTCACCACCTTGGTCACCACGGGAATAGCCCGGCCTCATGGTGCCCGTGACGAACACGGCGTGCCAGACGCAGAAGACCAGCACCGTCCAGATCTTGCGGGAGTGGTCGGCCTCCTTCTTGCGGTGCGCCCTGAGCAGGCCGCGGACCACGTCGAGGTCGAGCAGGTCGCCGGCGCCGGAGGAGTCGAGCAGGCCGTGCGCCCAGTCATACATCTCGCCGCGCAGCCACGGGCGGATCGGCACCGGGAAGCCGAGCTTCTTGCGGTGCACGATCGGCTCCGGCACCACCCCGGCCAGGGCCCGGCGCAGCGCCGCCTTCGTCTCCTGCGAGCGCGGCGGCACCTTGAGCTCGGTGGGCAGCGCCGCGGCGATCTCGAACACGGCCCGGTCCAGGAACGGGGTGCGCAGCTGCAGCGAGTGCGCCATCGTCATCCGGTCGGCCTTGACCAGGATGTCGCCCCGCAGCCAGGTGTACAGGTCGATGTACTGCATGGTGGTGACCTCGTCGAGCGCCCCGGCCTCCTTGAACACCGGCGCGGTGACGTCGGTGTGGCGCACGTCGGGCTCGTAGTCGCGCAGCAGCGCGGCCTTCTCCTCGTCGGTGAAGATCCGGGCGTTGCCGTAGTAGCGCTCCTCGATCGGGGTGGTGCCGCGCTCCAGGAAGCTCTTGCCCTTCATCCCCTGCGGGATGACCCGGGACACGGCCCGCAGGCCGCGCTGCATCGAGTCGGGCAGGTGGCTCACCGTCGACAGCGACAGCGGTTCGCGGTAGATGGGGTAGCCGCCGAAGAGCTCGTCGGCGCCGTCGCCGCCGAGCACGACGGTGACGTCCTGCGCGGCCCGCTCGGCCAGGAAGAACAGCGGGACCAGGGCCGGGTCGGCGACCGGGTCGTCGAGATGCCACACGATGCGCGGCAGCGCCCGCATGAAGTCGGCGGCGGTGACGACCGTCTCGGTGAGCGGCACCCCGAGCGCCCGGGCCGACTGCTCGGCGATGTCGATCTCGGAGTATTGCGCCTGGGGACCGACCGCGTCGTAGCCGACGGTGTACGTGCGCAGGGCCGGGTTCTTCTCGGCGGCGAGCGCCACGATCGCGGTCGAGTCGATGCCGCTGGACAGGAACGCCCCGACCGGCACGTCGGCGCGCAGGTGCGCGTGGACGCTCTCGCGCAGCGCGTCGGTGATGCGGCGCACCACGGCGTCCTCGTCGGCCACCGGTGCCGGGCGGAAGTTCAGCTGGTTGTACCGCCGGTTCGCCAGCGGTCCGCCCGGCGTGTACACGAACGACTCGCCGGCCCCGAGGCGCCGCACGTCGGGGTGCATGGTGGCGGGCTCCGGCACGTACTGCATCGTCAGGTAGTGCTGCAGCCGCACCGTGTCGACGGCGGCCGGCTCGGCGACGAACGGCAGCAGCGCCTTCTTCTCGCTCGCCAGGTAGACGCCGGCGGGGGTCTGCAGCTGGTACAGCGGCTTCACGCCGAACGGGTCGCGGGCGCCGAACGCGCGGCGCGCCGAGCCGTCCCAGATCACGAACGCGAACATGCCGCGCAGCCGGTTGACCGCGCTGGGGCCCCAGTGGTGGTAGGCGGCCAGGATGACCTCGGCCTCGCTGCTAGTGGCGAACTCGGCGTTGCGCTCCTCCACCAGCTCCGCGCGCAGCTCGGCGGCGTTGTACACGGCGCCGTCGAGCACGATGAGGTATCGCCCGGCGGTGACGCCGGTCGGCGGATACGACAGCGGCTGGCGCCCGCCCGGCGGGTCGGTCACCGTGAGTCGCTGCGCGCCGAAGACGACGTCGTCGTTGGCGACGACCCGCTCCTCGTCCGGACCACGGTGGCGCAGCAGCCCGAGCGCGTCGGCGATCGCGTCCCGGTGCGCCGCCGCGCCGCCGCGCGCGCTGACGAACGAGAGAAGACCCGCCATGGCAAGCATCCTCGCACGGGGTACGGTCGCAGGTGGAGCACGAATTCGCGGCGATGAGAGCGGGGTCACGATGGAATCAGCAGGTCAAGCATCGGCTGGTAGCCAGTCGCACGACCCCGACTTCCCCGAACGGTTCAGGGCGTTCATGCGCACGGGCTGGCGCGACGCGACGCTGGACGTCGTGCCTCGGGTCGAGGCGCCCGACCACGCCAAGCGCCGTGCCGAGCTGTCCGTCGCGTTCCCGGGCGAGACGCTGATCATCCCGGCGGGCGTCGAGCGGGTCCGCTCCAACGACACGAACCACCCCTTCCGGCCCGGGACCGAGCACGTGTGGCTGACCGGCGAGCACGACCCGGAGGCGGTGCTCGTCATGCGCCCGACCGGCGGCGGGCACGACGCCACCCTCTACGTGCGGCCCCGCTCGCCCCGCGACACCGACGAGTTCTTCACCGACCGCAACCACGGCGAGCTGTGGATCGGCCGCCGGCACACCCTGGCGGAGAAGGCCACCGAGCTGCAGCTGCACACCGCGCACCTGGACGAGCTCACCGCGGCGCTGGACGACAGCGCGCCGGGGCGCACCCGGGTGCTGCGCGGCTTCGACCCGTCGGTCGACGAGCGGGTGCGCACCGCCGCCCCGGAGCGCGACCAGGAGCTCGCCCGGACGCTGTCGGAGCTGCGGCTGGTCAAGGACGCCTGGGAGCTGGAGCAGCTGCAGGACGCGATCGACGCGACCGTGCGCGGCTTCGAGGACGCCGCCCGCGCCCTGCCGGCCGACCGGCCCGTCAGCGAGCGGCTCATCGAGGGCGTGTTCGGGCTGCGCGCCCGCCACGACGGCAATGACGTCGGCTACGGCTCCATCGTCGGCGGCGGCGCCCACGCCGCGATCCTGCACTGGACGCGCAACGACGGGCAGACCCGCCCCGGCGACCTGCTGCTCATGGACATGGGCGTGGAGAACCGCAACCTGTACACGGCCGACGTCACCCGGACCGTGCCCGTCTCCGGCACGTTCACGCCGCTGCAGCGGGAGGTCTACGAGATCGTGTACCGCGCTCAGCAGGCCGGCATCGACACGATCCGCCCGGGCGTGGCGTTCGACGACGTGCACCAGGCATGCATGCGCGTGCTCGCCGAGGGCCTCGCCGGCCTCGGCGTGCTGCCGGTGAGCGTCGACGAGGCGATGGACAAGGAAGCCATCCTGTATCGGCGCTGGACCCTGCACGGTTTCGGTCACATGCTCGGCCTCGACGTACACGACTGCGCGCACGCGCGCAAGGAGCGTTACCGCGAGGGCCACCTCGAGGCCGGATACGTGCTCACCGTCGAGCCGGGCCTGTACTTCCAGCCCGAGGACGAGCTGGTCCCGGCCGAACTGCACGGCCTAGCGGTGCGCATCGAGGACGACATACTGGTGACCGCGACCGGCGCCCGCAACCTCTCCGACGGGCTGCCGCGCAGCGCCGACGACGTCGAGTCCTGGCTGGCCACGCGCCGTTCGGAGGGGTATCGGCTGCCCTAGGAGGCCCTGAACTGTCGGATCGGCGACACTTACCGGGAGGTGGCAACCGGCAGCGGTCACCATGCGCCCATGACTCCTCTGATCGTGCTCGGCGTGCTCGTCGTGCTCGTGATCGCGCTCGTGGCGTGGGCCGTGGCGACGTACAACTCGCTCGTCAGGGCCCGCACCCAGGTGGACGCGTCATGGGCACAGATCGACGTCCAGCTCAAGCGCCGCCACTCGCTGATCCCCAACCTGGTGGAGACCGTCAAGGGCTACGCCGCGCACGAGCGCGGCACCCTGGAGGCCGTCGTCGCCGCCCGCAACGCCGCCGCGGGCTCGGCGGCGGCCGGTCCCGCGCAGCAGGCACAGGCTGAGGGCTTCCTCACGGCTGCCCTGGGCCGGCTGTTCGCGCTGGCCGAGGCGTATCCGAACCTGAAGGCCAACCAGAACTTCCTGCAGCTGCAGGGCGAGCTCGGCAACACCGAGGAGAAGATCGCCTACGCACGGCAGTTCTACAACAGCGCGATCCAGACGTACAACCAGAAGATCCAGACGCTGCCGACGAACCTCATCGCGGGCGTCGGCGGGTTCCACCCCCGGCCGTACTTCGAGGCCGCCGCGGGCGAGCGCGCCGACGTCAACGTCCGGTTCTGACGAGCCCCGCAGCGATGAACATCGACCCGGCGCTGCTGGTCGAGGCCGGCATCGCCCTCGCCGGCCTCGGCGTGTGGCTGCTCGCGTTCTGGGGCGCGCTGCTGCTCACCCGCCCGCGCCCGATCGACGCGCCCCCGCCGACCCAGGACTTCGGCGGCCCCGAGTCGCCGGCCGTGGTCAGCCTGATCACCGGGCGCTGGGAGCTGACCGAGGACGGCGCCGAGTCGACGCTGATCGACCTGGCGGCCCGTAAGGTGCTCGAGTTCCGCCAGCCGGGCAACGACCCGTTGCAGACGACGGTGCACGTCCGGCAGGATCGGCCGTCGGGGCTCAACGCGTACGAAACCATGATCTTCGAGCGGGTCCGCGGCCTGGCCGTTGGCGGCATGGTGCCGCTGACGGCGCTGACGTTCCGTAACGAGGCCGAGGCCAAGGGCTGGACCAGGCGGCTCAACGCCGCGATCGTCGCCGACGCGCGCTCGCGCGGCCTGTCTCGGCGCCGCTTCTCGCCCGCGGTCGTCACCGCGCTGACCGTGATCGCCGCGATCCCGTCGCTCGCGGCCGGCCTGGCCATCGCGCTGCACGAGCGCCGTACCGACGGCGACGCCACGGGCGCCATCTGGGTCGCCGTCTTCGCCTGGGCGGCGCTGGGGATCTTCGCCGGCAAGTCGCGCGGCGAGCGCGACACGCCGCAGGGGCGCGCGGCCGCCGCGCGCTGGCTGGGCCTCAAGACGTTCCTGCGCGGGCACGAGAGCTTCGCCGACCTGCCGCCGGCGGCCGTGACGGTGTGGGACCGCTACCTGTCCTACGGCGACGCCGTCGGTGCGACCCGCGTGTGCAGCGCCGTGATCGACCTCGGCATGGGCAACCGCCGCCGGGTGTGGTCCTCGTTCGGCGGCACCTGGCACCGCGTGCGGGTCAGCTATCCGAGCGTGTTCCCGCGCTACGGCCAGAAGGCGGTCCCGCTGGTCCTCAAGGCGCTCGCCGCACTCGCCGTCGCCGCGCTCGTCGTGCGGTTCAACGCGATCGCGTTCGACCTCGCGCCCGGCTCGGTCACCGACTGGATCGCCCTCGCCGTCCGGGTGCTCATCCTGTGGCCGCTGATCTACGGCGGGTACACCCTGATCGCCACCCTCGTCGACCTGTTCACCCCGGTCACGCTGACCGGTGAGGTGCTGTGGACCGAGACCTGGAAGGCCCACAGCCAGGGCGAGGACAGCCCGTCGATCCCCTGGCTGCACTACCTCGCGGTCGACTCCGGCGCCTCCGACCGCACGGTCGCCTGGGCCTGTCCGTCCGGGATCGTCGGCGGCGCCTCACCCGGCGACGTGGTGACGCTGACCGTGCGGCGCTGGACCCGGCGGGTCCTCGAGCTGCGGGTCGAGTCCAGCGCGCGGTCGCGCTCGCAGAGCTTCGGCGACGAGAACACCGACCAGCTCATCCAGCGGGCGATGAACGCCGGGGCGCCCGCTCTGGCGACGGCGGTGCGCCCGGCCCGGGTCTCGCCCGCGGATCTGGTCACCGCCGAGGAGGTGGGACGGGTCCTCGGCCGGCCGGTCTCGGTGTCCGGCGGCGCGGGTCACGGGGTCGCGGTCGGCCCGATGAGCATGGCGGAGTTCCGGGCGGCGGACGGCTCGACGCTCGCCATCCTGGTGGCCACCGGTATCGCGGCGGATCTGGCGATCCGGGCCCACCGCGGCGGTATGGCGGTCCCCGGCGTCGGCGACGAGGCCTTCGCGTCCGGCCAGTGGGCCGTCGCCCGGCGCGGGCCGACGGTGGTACGCATCGAGCAGCGCGCCGCGGGGGCGGTACACCAGCCGTATCTGGTGTGGTTGCTCGGACTCGCGGTCAATCGCCTGACTTGAGACGGCCGGTCGTTGGGTAAGAGGATGCCGGGTAGACAGCTGTAGCCACCTCGCGAGGAGATTACGCATGACCGACCGTCCGCGCCCGCCGTCGCCGTACGACTTCCTGCCCGCGGTGCCGGCGTTCAGTTTGACCAGCGAGGACCTGACCGACGGGGGCACACTGCCCGACGCCCAGGTCTACGCCCGCGGCAACACCTCGCCGCACCTGTCCTGGTCGGGCTTCCCGGCCGGGACCAAGAGCTTCGCCGTGACCTGCTACGACCCGGACGCCCCCACCGGCGGCGGATTCTGGCACTGGATCGTCTACGACCTCCCGGCAACCGTCACCGACCTGCCCACGGGCGCCGGCACCGGCGAGAAGGACGGCATGCCCGACGAGGCGATCCACGCCCGCAACGACTACGGCACCCGCGACTTCGGCGGCGCCGCACCCCCACCACAGGACGCGCCACACCGCTACTTCTTCGTGCTGCACGCCCTGGACACCGACTCCCTCGGCGTCGACGCCGACTCCTCAGCGAACGTGGTCGGCTTCAACCTCACCGCTCACACCCTCGCCCGCGCCATCCTGGTCTCGTCGTTCGGCTTCTGATCCGCATCCGCCAGGCCCGCCGAGCACCCGCCGGCGGGCCTGCGGCGCGCAGATCGCGGCCCTGAAGCTCGGCTTCACACCCCTCGACCGGACGAGGAGATCCATCGCCGAAGTTCCTCGACCTGCCCGGCCGTGACTGAAACCGGAGCGGAAGTGACGACCAGGTACCCGCTACCAATGCGCCGCCATCACAGGGCAGCGGCCAAGGCTTCACGCGTCGTAGACGCCATCCTCGTCGAGACGTCGGCCACTGAGGTCGCCCTTGGCCCAGGCGACACACCTCGGGCGACCACCGGCTCTTCAAGCGCTGCCCGGACCTGCGGAATCGGAAGCACACATGCCGCTGTCCGCGTTGCGCGGCCATCGCCGTTGTCGAGCCATTCGGGGATCTGCACCGGTGGTCCATGGGAACAGCGGTTGCTTGTTCCCGCCTTGCGGAGCATTCGGCGGAAATGCCGCTCGGCCGTGCGCGGCATCGTCGAAAGGTGGCTGCGATACACCGGCCGTTCATTGCCGCCAAACATTCGGTGCGTTGCCGGGCCGGCGGGCCGGCGCAGCTGTGGCGTGGATGCGCGACGACGCTTCGGGACAGGACCGGGCCGTCCGGCGCCGTCCACCTGGCGGGGTGCGGGAGCGCAGTCGTTTGCCGCGGTGCCGCTCACGGGACGTCGTTCCTGGTCAGGCGGCGTGACCGGTGGCGGTGAGGGCGGCACCGGCCCCTGCACCGATACGCCGCGCTGGTCGCTGACCGCCGGCGGGGTGTCACCGCGGGCGCGGCGGAGCTTCTCGGCGTGACGTCTGGCCAGGCCCCATTCCCGACGCCGTGCATGCTCCCGGCGGAACTGCTCCTTTGCCGGAGAATAATGACGTGACCTGGTCCGGTCACGCATGGCAGCCAACTCCGCCCTTGAAAACAATCCCAGCTGCCCCATGATGAAATTATCCCAGAACCCGACCGAAACCACCGCCCCAAACGGCAGCCCATAATGCCAAATGGTGTACGCTCATGCCGGCCGCGGGCCGAAGAACAACGGAAGCCTGGGTCCGCCAGGGCCCACCAGATCAATCCGCCAAACCCGGCATCGGGATTTAGCGAACCTGCAAATAGTTGTCCGGCCACCAATCCCTCCGTGAGCATGAACAATGCGACATGGCTCGAATCCGCGCTCCGCCTGTGCGAGCGGAGCAACGTCACAACGTCGTCCACGCGAGGCCCCGCCACGGCGGCGGAATCCTGCGGGCCGCGATCAGAGCGCGCGACCCGCGATCGTTGCGGTACGCCAGCGGGATCACCGTCAGCGGAAGCGCCTTGCGAGTCGGTCGAGGTCGTGCGGATTCCGGTCGGATCCCGTGCCGAGGACCGGGCGCCTGACCATCCGCTCGGCCAGTGGCGTCTCGAAATTCCCCAAGGGTGACCAATCACGACGAGCGGGGTGCCGCAGCGGCCAGCTAGAAAGTCCGCTTTCTGGAGGGCTAACCCGGGGGGTCACAGCCAGAAGGTGTCGTGCTCGAGCATGAAGGCGGCCCGCTCGTCCGTCCGGCAGGCCCTCGAAGTAGGCCTCCCGCGGCGCGCCCGGGGCGAAGTGCAGCAGTATCTCCGCCGGGGCGCCGGACTCGTTGCGAAACGCGTGGACGCCGCCCTCGGGCACGTACACGAAATCGCCCGGCTCGGTGTCGATCCAGCGCCGGCCGTCGTAGATGCGCACCGAGCCGCTCAGGATGAAGAACGACTCCGAGATCAAGCGATGGAAGCGCGGCGACGGCCGGGACGCGGCGCTGAGCTCCCTCGTCTCGCCGAGGTAGCGCGGGGGAGGATACGACATACCCTCACGATATGGACTCGCGGAGGGTTCGGGTGGCTTCCACGACGTTGGTCAGGGCGGCGCGGACCTCTTCGTACGTGCGGGTCTTCAGGCCGCAGTCCGGGTTCACCCACAGCCGTGCCGGCGGGATCGCCCTGAGCGCCGCCCGCAGCCGGGCCGCGATCTCCTCCCGGTCCGGGACGCGCGGGGAGTGGATGTCGTACACCCCGGGGCCGATCCCGCGGCCGAACGCCCCGACCGCGAACCCGGAGCGCGCCGCCTCGATGCTCGTCACGTCGGCGTCGAGGGCGTCGATCGCCTCCAGCACCTCGCCGGCGTCGCTGTAGCACAGGTGGGTGTGGATCTGGGTGGCGTCCGCGGCGCCGGAGGTGGCCCGGCGATACGCGGCGACCGCCCACGCCAGGTACTCCGCGCGCTCCTCCCGCCGCAGCGGCAGCAGTTCCCGCAGCGCCGGCTCGTCGACCTGGATGATGCGGATGCCGGCCGCCTCCAGGTCGGTGACCTCCTCCCGGATCGCGTCGGCGACCTGCAGGGTCACGTCGCGCAGCGGCCGGTCGTCGCGCACGAACGACCACGCCACGATCGTCACCGGGCCGGTGAGCATGCCCTTCACCGGGCGCCGCGTCAGCGACTGGGCGTAGGCCGCCCAGCGGACCGTGATCGGCGCGGGCCGGCTGACGTCGCCGTACAGGATCGGCGGGCGGGTGCACCGCGAGCCGTACGACTGGACCCAACCGTTGCGGGTCACCGCGAAGCCGTCGAGGCGCTCGGCGAAGTACTGCACCATGTCGTTGCGCTCCGGCTCGCCGTGCACGAGCACGTCCAGGCCGAGCCGCTCCTGCTCGCCGATCACCCGGGCGATCTCGGCCTCGATGCGCGCCTCGTACTCGGCCGGTGCTAGCCGGCCCGCGGCCGCCGCCGACCGGGCCGCGCGCAGTTCGCCGGTCTGCGGGAACGAGCCGATCGTGGTCACCGGCAGCGCGGGCAGCCCCAGGTCGCGCTGCGCCGCCGCGCGGGCCTCGTACGCGCCGCGCGACTCGCTTCGCACCGGCCCGGCGGACCGCGGCGGCGCCGGTAGGGGCCCAGGCTTCGGCCCGAGCCCGGCCAGCGCGACGACCTCGGCGACCTTCTCCTCGGCGAAGGCGAGGCGAGACGCCAGCTCCGAGGGCAGACCGGATGACAGACCCTCCTCACCGCGCAGCGTGTACGGCACGTGCAGCAGCGAGCAGCTCGTGCCGACCGCGGTCGCGCCGGACGCGGCGAGCAGGGCCCGCGCCGCGTCCGGGTCGGTGCGCCACACGTTGCGGCCGGACACGACCCCGCCGACGACCGTGCGGCCCTCGAACAGCTCCAGATGCGCCGGTACCCCGTGGGTCAGGTCGACCGCGACCCCGTCCACCGGCGCCACCGCGAGCGCCGGGAGCGCGTCGCCGGCGTCGCCGAAATAGGAGGCGACCAGAAGCTTCGGGCGCCGGCTGAGGCCGGCGAGGCGGCGGTAGGCGTGGCGGACCGCGGGCGAGCCGCCGTCGGTGACGAGCACCGGCTCGTCCAGCTGCACCCAGGCGGCGTGCTCCGCCAGGGCGGACAGCAGCTCGCCGTACACGTCGAGGAGGTCGTCGAGGCGGTCCAGGGGCGTGAAGCCGGTCTGGCACAGGCTGGCGCCCGGTGCCGCCTGCGCCAGCCGCAGCAGCGTCACCGGGCCGAGCAGCACCGGGCGGGTCGCGTAGCCGAGCTCGCGGGCCTCGCGCAGCTCCGCGAGCGGCTTGTCCGGCACGGCGCGCAGCGCGGTGCGCGGCCCGATCTCGGGGACGATGTAGTGGTAGTTGGTGTCGAACCACTTCGTCATCCGCAGCGGTGCGACGCCGTCCGCGCCGCGGGCCATCGCGAAGTACGGGTCGGGCGCGTCGCGGTAGCGCTGCGGCACCGCGCCGACCATGGCGGCGGCGTCGAGGACGTGGTCGTAGAGCGAGAACGTGTTCGACGGCAGGGCCCCCGGCTCCCGCAGGCCCAGCTCGTGCAGGCGGCGCCAGGTCCCGGCGCGCAGCGACCGGCCGGTCTCCTCCAGCGCCGCCCGGTCGATCCGGCCCGCCCAGTAGGCCTCGAGGGCGTGTTTCAGCTCACGGTCCGGCCCGATGCGCGGGTACCCGAGCACAGTGGAAGCGGGAAAGTCATGGGTCACGGGCGGATCGTGGCCGCTCGGCGCGGGAAATGGGCAATCGATAAGCGGCGCGAATGGCCGATACTGATCGTCATGGCGCCCCTGCGAGACATCGAATGCTTCGCGCTGGTCGCGCGGCACCGGTCGTTCTCGCGGGCCGCCGCGGCCCTGGGCCTGTCCCAGCCGGCCGTGAGCCAGGCGGTCGCCCGCCTGGAGCGCGAGCTGGGCCTACGCCTGTTCGAGCGCACCAGCCGCGAGGTCGCGCTGACGGACGCCGGCGCCGCGCTGCTGCCACACGCGGAGGCGCTGCTGGAGCAGGCGGCCGGTTTCGCCGCGGAGGCCGCCCGGCTGGCGGTGCCCGCCCCGGCGACGATTCGCCTCGCTTATGCGCCGCTCGCCGGCGGGTTCGCCGCCCGGGTCGCGCGCCGCCTCACCGGCCGCAAGCCCGGCGTCGATCTGGAGCTGGCCCCGGCCGGCTGGCGGGCCGCGACCGACGAGCTGACCCGGGGCCGGGCCGCGGCGGCGCTGATGAGCGCGCCGTTCCCGCCCGGCTTCGCCACCGCCGCCCGGTTTCACGTGCCGCTGACCCATCTGGCGCTGCCGGCCGCCGACCGGCTCTCCACCGCGCCCACGCTCACCCTGGACCGGGCTGGGCGGCTGCTGCTGCCCCGTGGCGTCGCGCTGCCCGACGGCGCGCCGCTGGCCCCGGAGCCGGTCGACGATCCGGCCGCCGCCCTGGACCTGGTCGCGGCCGGCCGGGGCGCCTTGCCGGTACCGCAGCTGCTCGTCGACACCGTCCGGCGGCCCGACGTCCGGTTCGTCCCGCTGGCCGGCCCGCCACCGCGCCTGACGTTCGCGCTGGTCTGGTCCGCGGCGACGGCCGGCGAGGATGTGATGGCGCTGGTCCAGGCGGCCCAGGAGGCGCTGCGCCGGTGACCGCGCCCGGCCGCGCCGAACCCGTGCCCGGGCGGGCGGCGTTCGTGGTCGGGTAAGGTTGGGTCCCCATGACCACCGTCGACCGTCCGCTCCGGATCGTCCGGACCTATCACCCGCGCCGCGGGCGGCTCAGCGGCAGGCATTTCGATGCCCTCGAGCGCCTCGCCGAGCGCTACGCGTTCGTGCCCGGCGAGCCCGTCGACGTGCTCGAGATCGGTTCCGGGATGGGGGACGCCACCGCGCAGATGGCTGCGGCCGACCCGGGCCGGCGCTACCTGGCCGTGGAGGTGCACACTCCCGGCGTGGCCAACCTTCTCGCGCTGATCGAGCGGCAGGGCCTGACCAACCTGCGGGTCGCCGCGGTGGACGCGATCGAGCTGCTGCGCGAGGAGATCCCGATCGCGAGCCTCGCCGCCGTGCACGTGTTCTTCCCCGACCCGTGGCCCAAGTCGCGCCACCACAAGCGGCGGCTCATCGTGCCCGGGCGGGTGGCCCTGATGCGCGAGCGGCTGCGCCCCGGCGGACTGTTGCACTGCGCCACCGACGACGCCGGCTACGCGCAGGCGATGCTGGAGACCCTCGACGCCGACCCCGGGCTCACCAACCGTTTCGACGGCTTCGCGCCCCGCCCGGACCACCGGCCCATGACCAAGTTCGAGCTGCGCGCCGTGCGCGCCGGCCGGCCGTCCTTCGACCTGATGTACGAGCGGACATGAAGAATCTGGCGGCAAGAGTGCCGCGTGGCGGGGACGTCGACGCGGTCTTCGAGGCTTTCTCCGAGTGGGCGGGTGAGCAGGGGCTCAGCCTGTACCCGCACCAGGAGGAGTCGCTGATCGAGATCGTCTCCGGGGCGAACCTCATCCTCAACACCCCGACCGGCTCCGGCAAGAGCCTCGTCGCCGCCGGCGCGCACTTCGCGGCCCTGGCGAGCGACCGGACCACGTTCTACACCGCGCCGATCAAGGCGCTGGTGTCGGAGAAGTTCTTCGCGCTGGTGGAGATGTTCGGCGCGGAGAACGTCGGGATGCTCACCGGCGACGCCAGCGTCAACGCCGACGCGCCGATCATCTGCTGTACCGCGGAGATCCTGGCCAACATCGCCCTGCGCGACGGCGCCCAGGCCGACGTCGGCATCGTCGTGATGGACGAGTTCCACTTCTACGCCGAACCGGACCGCGGGTGGGCCTGGCAGGTGCCGCTCATCGAGCTGTCGCGGGCCCAGTTCGTCCTCATGTCGGCCACGCTCGGCGACGTGACGCGCTTCGAAGAGGACCTGACCCGGCGCACCGGGCGCCCGACGGCGGTGGTGAAGAACGCCGAGCGACCGGTGCCGCTCATGTTCACCTACTCGATGGACCCGCTGCACGAGACGATCGAGGAGCTGCTGGGCACCCGGCAGGCCCCCGTCTACATCGTGCACTTCACCCAGGCCGCGGCGCTGGAGCGGGCGCAGGCGCTGATGAGCGTCAACGTGTCCACTCGCGCCGAGAAGGACATGATCGCCGAGGCCATCGGCAACTTCCGGTTCACCGCCGGCTTCGGCAAGACGCTGTCGCGCCTCGTGCGGCACGGGATCGGCGTGCATCACGCGGGGATGCTCCCGAAGTACCGCCGGCTGGTGGAGACCCTGGCCCAGGCCGGGCTGCTCAAGGTGATCTGCGGCACCGACACCCTCGGCGTCGGCATCAACGTGCCGATCCGCACGGTGCTGTTCACGGCGCTGTCGAAGTACGACGGGCAGAAGACCCGCCTGCTGTACGCCCGGGAGTTCCACCAGATCGCCGGCCGGGCCGGGCGCGCCGGGTTCGACACCGTCGGCACGGTCGTGGTACAGGCGCCCGAGCACGTCATCGACAACGAGCGGGCCCTCGCGAAGGCCGGCGACGACCCGAAGAAGCGGCGCAAGGTGGTGCGCAAGAAGCCGCCGGAGGGCTCGATCGGCTGGGGCCGGCCCACCTACGACCGCCTGGTGGATGCCGAGCCCGAGCCGCTGAGGTCCAGCTTCCAGGTGTCGCACGCGATGCTGCTCAACGTGATCAGCCGCCACGGCGACGCGTTCGCGGCGATGCGGCACCTGCTCACCGAGAACCACGAGGACGCCCACTCGCAGCGCCGGCTGATCCGCCGCGCCATCGCCATCTACCGGGCCCTGCTGGCCGGCGGAGTGGTGGAGCAGCTGCCTGAACCCGACGAGGAGGGCCGCCGGGTGCGGCTCACCGTCGACCTGCAGATGGACTTCGCGCTCAACCAGCCGCTGTCGCCGTTCGCGCTGGCCGCGATCGAGCTGCTCGACCGGGAGGCGCCCGGCTACGCCCTCGACGTGCTCTCCGTCATCGAGTCCACATTGGACGACCCGCGGCAGGTGCTCTCCGCGCAGCAGTTCAAGGCCCGCGGCGAGGCGGTCGCGGCGATGAAGGCCGAGGGCATCGAGTACGAGCAGCGGCTGGAGCTGCTCGAGTCGGTCACCCACCCGAAGCCGCTCGTCGATCTGCTCGACAACGCCTACCACCTGTACAAGCAGGGCCACCCCTGGGTCGCCGACTACGCGTTGTCGCCGAAGTCCGTGGTGCGCGACATGTACGAGCGGGCGATGACGTTCGTCGAGTACGTCGGGTTCTACGGGTTGTCGCGCTCCGAAGGGCTCGTGCTGCGGTATCTCGCCGACGCCTACAAGGCCATGCGCCAGACGGTGCCGGAGGACGCGCGCACCGAGGAGCTCGGCGACCTCATCGAGTGGCTCGGCGAACTGGTCCGTCAGGTCGACTCCAGCCTCATCGACGAGTGGGAACGGCTGCGCAACCCCGGGGAAGAGCAGACTCTGGTGCGCGACGAGCGCCCGCCGGCGGTCACCCGCAACCTGCGCGCGTTCCGGGTCCTGGTGCGCAACGCGCTCTTCCGCCGGGTCGAGCTCGCCGCGCTGCACCGCTACGACGAGCTGGGCGAGCTCGACGGCGAGCACGGGTTCACCGCGGACGCGTGGCAGGACGCGATCGAGGCGTACTTCGATGAGTACGACTCCCTCGGCGTCGGTCCCGACGCGCGCGGCCCGGCCCTGCTCATCATCGAGCAGAAGCCGGACCGCTGGCACGTGCGCCAGATCTTCGACGACCCGGAGGGCGACCGCGACTGGGCGATCGTCGCCGAGGTCGACCTGGCCGAGTCCGACGCCCAGGGCGCCGCGGCGGTGCGAGTCATCTCCGTCGGCCCCGCCTCCGGGTAGGGCTGGTCAGCCCGGCGGCGGTCCGCAGGTATTTTGCGCGGGTCGACGAGGCGGCAGCCCTCAGGCGAGCGGGTCGGCGAGCACGACCGACCGGGTCAGCAGGCGCGGGTGGTCGGGGTCGAGGCCCCGGTGCGCGGCGAGCGCGACGGCGAAGCGCTGGGCGAGGACCAGCTGGGCGAGCGGGTCACGGCCGTCGCGGTAGGGCAGCGCGCCGGCGGCGAGCACGGCGTCGTCGAGCGACGCGGGCACCGCCCCGAACGACCAGACCAGGCTGCGCGGGCCGGCGACGGCGACCGGGCCGTGGCGGTAGTCCATCGCGGGGTACGACTCAGACCAGGCCTGCGCCGCCTCACGCACCTTGAGCGCGGCCTCGTGGGCCAGCCCGACGGTCCAGCCGGTGCCGAGGAACACGAGGTGCTCGATCCCGGCCGGGTCGGCCGGCAGCGGGGCGGCCAGCGCGGCCGCGCCGTCGGCGGCGAGATGGCCGAGGTCCTCGCCGAACGCCGCGCGGGCCATCGCCAGCACCGTCGTCGGGAAGCGGGTCTGCACGACGCTGCGCTCGTCGGCGAAACCGAGCAGGACCCGGGTATCGACGAGATCGTCGACCGGCTCGCCGTCGACCGCGGTGATCGCCACCCGGTGCACCCCCGCCGGCAGCCGGCGCAGCGCTTCGAGCACCTCCGTCGACGTGCCCGAGCGCGTGATGGCCACGACCCGGTCATATCGGCGGCGCGGCACGAACTCCGACGCGCACACGGCGTCGGTCTCGCCGAGGCCGGCCGCCTCCCGCAACTCGGCAAGGCTCTGGGCCACGAACCAGGAGGTGCCGCAGCCCAGGATGAGCGTCCGCGCGCCGGGGGCGGCGAGCGCGGCGCGGGCCTCCTCGGCCAGGGCGATCCCACTGGCCCACACGGCCGGTTGGCTGGCGATTTCGAGTGCGGTGTCGGTCATGCGCGAACGTTATGCGCGTTCGCGCAGAATGCACAAGGGCGGCTGCGCAAATGGACTGTTTCTAGCCTGGCTCTTGCTTCGCTCGAGCATCAGTGGGGGGTTCCCACCCCACACCCCCCATGCTCGCTTCGCTCGCACTGCATCGCTTCGCTCGCCCTGTCGGGGGCTTCGCCCCTGCGACCCCTTCGCGAAGCGCGCGGTCCGCGCGGAAACGGACTATGATCGTTGCGCGTTTGATCATTATCGTGATCCGTCGATCGGAGCTTTGGGGTGGCACGGAGTTCGCTGCGGCGGGGCGACCGTATGTCGGCCATCCTTGAGCGCGTTTCGCGGCACGGCTCCGTCGACGCCGGCGGCCTCGCCGAGGAGTTCGCGGTCTCCACGGCGACGATTCGCCGCGACCTGCAGGTGCTGGAGGAGCAACGGCTGCTGTCGCGCACGCATGGCGGCGCCGTCGCCGTGGACGTGGCCTACGAGCTGCCGGTGCGCTACCGGGTGGGCCAGCAGCGCGACGAGAAGGCGCTGGTCGCCCAGCGCGCGGCCGCGCTGCTGCCGCGCGGCCCGCTGACGCTCGGCCTCACCGGTGGTACGACCACGTTCATGCTGGCCCGCCTGCTCGCCGACCGGGTCGACCTGACCGTGGTGACCAACGCCCTCAACATCGCCTCCGAGCTGGTCCTGCGCCCGCAGCTCAAGCTGATCATGACGGGCGGCGTGTCCCGCACCCAGTCGTACGAGCTGGTCGGTCCCATCGCCGATCAGGCGCTGTCCGGACTCAACATGGAGGTCGCCGTCGTCGGCGTCGACGGCATCAGCGCGCGCGGCGGCCTGACCACGCACGACGAGATCGAGGCGCACACCAACGCGGCGATGATCCGGCGGGCCGAGCGGGTGATGGTGGTCGCCGACGGCTCCAAGGTGGGCCGCAACTGCCTGGCGGGTATCTGCGCCATCACGGACGTGGCCGTGCTGGTGACCGACGCGAGCGCGGACCCCGACCAGGTGGAGGCGATCCGCCGGGCAGGCACCGAGGTCGTGGTGGCCCGCCATACCGGCACCGTCGTCACTTTCTGATCAGCACCGGACGCGGCGCAGCGCCTCCAGGAACTGCCCCGGCTCGGTGAACGCGGCGAAGTGGCTCGCGCCCTCGATGCGGACCAGCTCCTTCTCGGGGGCCCGGACCTCGGCGAAGTACTCCACCGCGGGCTCGATCAGCGTCACCACGTCGTGCGCGCCCTGGAACAGGTAGAACGGGACCTCGAACGTCGTGCCGAGCGCCCGTGCGTCGAAGCGCATGAACTGCTCGTACATCGCCTCGTTGACCTTGCTGAAGCCCCTGAGCCAGGCGGCCACGTCGCGCAGCGAGTAGTCGGGCTTGGTCAGCAGCAGCGGGAACAGCAGCCGGAACACCGCGTTCGGGGTGGTCGGATCGGTGGCCATCGACCACTGCATCCGGGTGCCCCACGCCTTGAAGCCCCAGGCACGCGGGTCGGGATCGAGCGCCTCCAGCGCGGCCACGCCCCGCCGGTTGCCGGCCGCGCGCAGCCGTTGCAGCGTCTCGGCCCGGCCCCGGCGCTCGTTCTCGATCATGTTCACGTAGAAGTCGGTGCCGACGTACGCGCTGAACAGGTCGGGGCGGCGGCGGACCATCGGCAGGCCGACGATCGTGCCCATCGAGCCGGCCATCAGGATGACGCGGCTCTGGCCGAGGTGCTCGCCCACGTACTCGGCGACCTCGATGCCGTCGTCGACCAGCCGGTCGAACGTGAGTTCCTCCGGGTGCAAGCCGCTGCGCCGCAGCGTCCGGCCGCAGCCGCGGCGGTCCCACTGCACGACGGTGAAGTGCCGCTCCCACTCCCGCAGGAGCGGGGTGAACACCGAGTACGGCGAGCCGGGGCCGCCGTGCACGACGAGCAGCACCGGATTGGCCCGGTCCTCGCCGCGGATCTGCAGCCACTGCTCGACGCCGCCGATGCTGACGTAGCGGCCCTCGGCGATGCCGGCGGGGGTGTCGATGCGGGCCTCGGCGGCCCGCTGCCGCTTGCGGGCGGCCCGGTAGGCGAGCGGCGCGGAGCCGGCGGCAGCGATGGCGGCGGCGGTGACGGCGGCGGCGACGAGCACGGACATCGGGACCTCCCTGGTCGGATCTGACGCGATTGACTGTACAGACGTCTGAGACATTTGTTCAAGACGGAATTTTCAGACGGTACGATCGGAGCCATGGGTAACCGGGAGAAGCTCCTCGACGGCGCGCAGCAGTGCCTGCTCGAGAAGGGGTACGCGGCCACCACCGCGCGGGACATCGCCGCCGCGGCCGGGGTGAGCCTCGCGGCGATCAACTACCACTTCAGGACCACCGAGGCGCTGCTCGACGAGGCGCTGCGGCGGGCGCTCGACCAGTGGAGCGACGAGCTCGAGCGGGCGCTCACCGGCGGGGCCGGCAGCCCTACGCCTGCCGACCCGGAGGAGCGGTTCGTGGCCATCTGGGACCGGGTGATCGCGTCGGTCACCGCCAACCGCTCGCTGTGGACCACGCAGTTCGAGCTCGTCACGAAGCTGGGCCGGCAGGCCGCGCCCGAGTCGCCGTGGGCGGCGGCGCAGGTCGAGGCGGAGGCGGCGCTGGCCGCGCTGTTCCACGGGATCGACTCCGCCGCCGAGCCCGAGCTGGCCCGGGCCGTGGGCGGGCTCTATCAGGCGCTGCTCGCCGGGGTGGTGGTGCAGCACCTCGTCGCGCCGGAGCGTGCGATGAGCGGCCGGGACCTGGCCCTCGCGCTGCGCGCCGTGTGCGAGCGGCTGGTCGCCTCCGGGTCTTCGGCCGTGGTGCAGAAGGTGTAAACCGCCCGGGTCGTGGTAGCGCAAGGGGCATGACCTCCAAGGACCGGCAGATCGCCGCGCGTAGGCGCCCGTTCACCGAGGGGGCGCTGACCACCGACCAGGGCATCCCGGTCGACGACACCGACAACTCGTTGCGGGCCGGCGCTCGCGGGCCCACCCTGCTCGAGGACTTCCACCTGCGGGAGAAGCTCATGCGCTTCGACCACGAGCGGATCCCCGAGCGGGTGGTGCATGCCCGCGGCTCCGGCGCGCACGGGTACTTCCAGGTGTACGAGCCGCTGGACGAGTACACGACCGCGGACTTCCTCACCGACCCGGACGCCCGCACGCCGGTCTTCGCGCGTTTCTCCACGGTCCAGGGCTCGCGCGGCTCCACCGACACGCCCCGCGACGTGCGCGGCTTCGCCGTGAAGTTCTACACGCGGCAGGGCAACTTCGACCTCGTCGGCAACAACATGCCGGTCTTCTTCATCCAGGACGGCATCAAGTTCCCCGACCTGGTGCACGCGCTCAAGCCCGAGCCGAACAACGAGATGCCGCAGGCCGCGTCGTCGCACGACACGTTCTGGGACTTCGTCACCCTCCAGCCGGAGACCATGCACCACGTCATCTGGCTCATGTCCGACCGCGCGCTGCCGCGCAGCTACCGGATGATGCAGGGCTTCGGGGTACACACCTTCCGCCTGATCAACGGCCACGGCCGCAGCACCTTCGCGAAGCTGCACTGGACCCCGGCGCTCGGCATCCACTCGCTGGTGTTCGACGAGGCCCAGCTGATCTCGGGCCGCGACCCCGACTTCAACCGCCGTGACCTGTGGGAGGCGATCGAGGCCGGCGAGTACCCGTCGTGGGAGCTCGGCCTGCAGCTCATCCCGGAGGAGCGCGCCTTCGACCTCGAAGAGATCGACGTGCTCGACCCGACCAAGCTCATCCCCGAGGAGCTCGTGCCGGTCACCCCCGTCGGCCGGCTCACCCTGGACCGCAACCCGGACAACTTCTTCGCCGAGACCGAGCAGGTCGCCTTCTGCGTCGGCAATACCGTGCCCGGCATCGACTTCTCGGACGATCCGCTGCTGCAGGCCCGGCTGTTCTCGTACCTCGACACCCAGCTCACCCGTCTCGGCGGCCCCAACTTCGCGCAGCTGCCGATCAACCGCCCGCTCACGCCCGTGCGCAACCACCAGCAGGACGGCTTCCACCAGGAGGCGGTGCCGACCGGCCGCACCAACTACCACCCCAGCTCCCTGGGCGGGACGCTGCAGGTGGGGCCGGGCCTCACGTCGTACCCCGAGCACGTCGACGGCCCGAAGGAGCGCAAGCGCAGCGAAACCTTCGCCGACCACTACTCGCAGGCGACCCTGTTCTGGAACAGCATGTCGGCGTGGGAGCAGGAGCACATCATCGCGGCGTACCGCTTCGAGCTCGGCAAGGTCACCGCGATGCCGATCCGCGTCCGCGCGGTCGAGCACCTCAACCGCATCGACCACGACCTGGCGGTGGCCGTCGCGCAGGGCATCGGCGTCGAGGAGCCGGTCAAGTCCGTCGACAACCACGGCCGCAGCTCGCCCGCGCTGTCCCAGGCGCGCGACGTCGCCGGCGCCTCGGCGCGCACCCGCCGCGTGGCCGTACTGATGGCCGACGGCGCCGATTCCCGCGTCCTCGCGCACCTGCGCGACTCCTGCACCGAGGCGGGCGCCGTGGTCGACCTGCTGGGCATCACCGACGCCGCCGTGACCACCTCCGACGGCGTGCCGCTGGAGGTCACCCACGCCATCACCACGACCGCGTCGGTCCTCTACGACGCCGTGGTGGTACCCAGCGCCGCGGCCGACCTGTCGGTGGAGGGCGCGGCGGTGCATTTCGCCGCGGAGGCGTACAAGCACGGCAAGCCGGTCGGCGCGTTCGGCACCGGCCTGGGCGTGCTGCAGCGGGCGCAGATCCCGCTGACGACGGCCGCGTCGGATCCGGCGCTGATCGTGGAGGAGGAGTTCACCCCGGACTTCCCGCACACCCTGCTGGCCGCGCTGGCGTCGCATCGCAACTTCGACCGCGAGGTGACCAGCATCCCGGCCTGACACATCCCGGCCTGACCTGCCGCGTGGCCGGCTGACTAAGGCATGTTCAGCTGCACGTAGCCGCGTCTCACCGCGCCCATCGACATGTCGTGCGGGAACGGCGCCTTCGCGGCCACCCGCTCGGCCGGGGCGCCGTCCCGGTCGCCGTCGCGGATCAGCCACGCCAGGGCCGCCAGCTGCTCGTGCTGGGCGGTCACGAAGCGGGGTCCGACGACGGCGCCGTGGCCCGGCACGACCTGGGTCTGCGGGCTGAGGTCGAGCAGCAGGGCGGCCAGGGTGTCGGGCCACTCGAGCGGATACGCGTCGTCGAACTGCGGCGGGCCGCTCTCCTCCACCAGGTCGCCGGCGATGACGACCTCGGCGTCCGGCACGAGCGTCACCAGATCGCCGACGGAGTGACCCCGGCCGTAGTGGCGCAGCCTGACCACGCGGTCGCCCAGGTCCAGCTCGGCGGAGGTGCGGACCAGACGGGTCGGCGGGACGGGCGTGAGGCAGGCCAGGTCAGCGGCCAGGTCGGGGTGCTCGGGCACGGCCCGCTCGCGCAGCCCGGGCCCGATCAGGGCGGCGGCCTCCTCGTGGCCCCAGATCGGCGCGCCGCCGTCGGCGAAGACCATGTTGCCGAACGTGTGGTCGAAGTGGTGGTGCGTGTTGACCACGACGAGGGGAAGGGGGGTCACGCGGCGTACCGCCGCCAAGAGGTCCTGGGCCTGGCCCGGCGTGGACAGGGTGTCGACGACCAGCGCCGCCTCGCCGCCGACGACCAGGGTGGCGTTGACGTCGAGCACCGGGTAGCGCAGCACGTGAATCCCCGCGGCGATCTCATGCAGCACGGTCATTGCGAAACCTCCGCTCGCTCCGGACCGGTCACGTGGTGGCTTCGCGGTCCTCCAGCGCCTTGGCAAGGAAACGGGCGCGATCGACGATCACCCGCTCCACGCGCCCCTCGGCGACGACCTGCCGGCTGTCCCTGACCACGATCTCGAACACGAGCTTGCGCCCGTCGACCTTGGCCATGCGCGCTTCGGCGACGACGCGACCGCCGATCGGGGTCGCGACGCGGTGCTCGATCTCGACGCGCGTGCCGACGGTGGTGAAGCCCGGCGGCAGCCGGCTCGCGGTCGCGCCGACGGTCGCCGCCTCGGCCAGCGCCAGCACCCGCGGCGTGCCGAGGACGGGCACGTCGCCCGAGCCCACCGCCTGCGCGGTGTCGGCATCGGTCACCGTGAGCTCGACGCGGGTGACAGCACCGACCCAGGGGGTCGCATCGACGGTGGGGCGCTCACTCGGCTGCATAACCCAAGCGTAGCGACCGCGGTAATTCGAAGGCAGTGTTCCTTGGGCGGGCCATACCCTGCGGGCCTGCCGTCGCTGGTGGCCGCGGCCCACCCCTGAAGCACCGCCCGGCCCAGCCCTACAGCACGGCTCGGCGCGCGGAGAAGGTGTGGCGGGCGGTGCGGGAGAGGACGGCCAGCTCGCCGGCGAGGCGGTAGGCGTCCGCGGCGTCGCGCAGACGGGCCGTGGCGTGCAGGCCGCCCGCGGTGTCGACGGTGACCGTGGCGAGCGACAGCAGCCGCTGCAGCGGGCCCTGGGTCACCCGGACGCTCTGCACCCGGGCCAACGGCACCGCGGTCAGCTCGCGGGTCAGCACGCCCTCGCGGACGGCCACCACGTCGTCGGTGACGGCCACCCCGATGCGGGACCACGCCAGCGGGGCCAGCCAGCGGGCGCGCGCGGGCGGGCGGCTGACGGGCAGGGCCGCCGCGTCGATCGGCGCCGGGCCGGGGCGCGGGTCGACGGCCGATCCGAGCACCGTCGCGGCCACCGCCACCGTGTGCGCGGACCGGGCTACGGGCACGAGGGTGCCGGCCCGCAGCTGCTCGCCGTCGCCGCCGCCATAGCCGGCCACGTCCATGCGGGCCCGCGCCCAGCCGGCGCCGCGCCACAGCAGCGGCCAGGTGATCTTGATGCCCTGCACGCGGCGCGGCGGCACGGACTGGCTGCGCTTGTTGAGCAGGCCCTGATGCAGCCGCAGCGCCGCGGTGTCGTCGGCGATGCGGAAGTCCCACTCGTCCAGCACCCGGCGGACCGGCACCTGGAACACGCCCAGGAACGCCGTGATCGTGCTGGCCGCGCCGATGAGCGTCCAGTCGGGGTGGGCGAGCGCCGGCCAGACCACGAACGCGGCGCCGACAGGCACCGAGAGCATCGGCGGGGTGAGCAACTGGGCGAGCAGCAGCCGGCCGTTGTCCACGGCGAACAGCGCTCGCTCGGCCGCGGGCTCGGCGGGCGAGGCGCCGGTGGCCATGCCGAGCAGGGAGGTGCGCAGCTCGGTCGCGTCGGCCACGGTCAGATACGCCAGCGGTGCCTCGGTCTTGCCGCCGCCGATGACCTCCAGACGCAGCTCCGCGAGGCCGAACACGCGCGCGAGGGCGGGGCGCACGACGTCGATCGCCTGCACCCGATCGAGCGGGATGGTGCGCACCCGGCGCGACAGCAGCCCCTCGTGGACGCGCAGCTCGCGGCCGATCACCTCGTAGCCGGTCACGGCCCAGAGCGCCGCGGACATGAGGACCGCCAGCACCAGGATCGCGGTCATGGCCAGCAGCCAGTGTTCCAGGCCGAGGTCGCCCAGCCCGCGCCAGGAGACCGCGACCGCGGCGAGGGCGACGAACTTCGCCCCGCGCACCAGCGGCGTCAACGGATGCAGCCGCCGCCGGGGCAGGGTCAGCGGTCCGCTCACACCGCCTCCGCATCGCTGCTCATAAGCCCTCTTCGCGGATCTCGCCGAGCGTCGCCAGGCGGTCGCGCAGGCGGGTGGCCTCGGCGGCCTCCAGGCCGGGCACGGTGGCGTCGCTGGCCGCGGCGGCGGTGTGCAGGGTGACGGTGGCGAGGCCGGCGGCGCGCTCGATCGGGCCGGCGGTCACGTCGACGAACTGCATCCTGGCGTACGGCACGATGGACAGTCGCCGGATCAGCAGCCCGTGGCGGACCAGCAGGTCCTCGGCCCGCTCCGCGTAGCCCCAGGACCGGATGGACCGGCGCATGAACACCGCCCGCACCGCGCCGGCGACCGGCACCGCCACGGCGGCGAGGAGGAACCACCCCGACCACAGCACGCCGGCGACCACGCAGGCGAGCGCCAGCACGACCACCCATGCGGCCAGCGTCACCAGCCTGACCACGAAGTACCGCGCGGAGATCGGCCGCCACACGACGGTATCCGGCCACGGGCACAGTGGGTCTGGTGCTACCGGAGCATTCACTCCCCGAGCCTATCCGGATCGCTGATCGGCACGGTCTCCCGCAGGAATCCGCGCGCGTTCAGAAACGACGACAGCGACTCCCGGTGCTCGTCGCAGGCCAGCCAGGCCTTGCGCCGGTCGGGAGTGTGTAGCTTCGGATTGTTCCACAGCAGCTGCCACAAGGCTCGGTTACGGCAGCCCTTGGCGGAGCAGATGAGCTCTTCCACGCCATGAGTGTGAGCGCCGGGCGGCCACGGGGGAAGCCGCCCGGCGACGGGTGAATCGTACCCACTCCGGTACGGGTGATGTCCAGTCCATGAGGCCAGGGTGAGAGAAAATCCCCCGAATCGATAGCCACATATCCGATATATCGGTTGAAGTCGCCCGGACGTGAACTCCCAGTAGGCTCTCAGCAGCGTCGGATCGCGGGCGGTCGCCGCGTCGTGCGACGCTAGGTCTGCCGATGATTGGCAGCAGACGAAAACACGCGTGGAGGACCGGTGACCCAGCCGAGCAACCCTGTCTCGACCCCTGCTCAGGACGCGACCGTGCTCGAACGGGCTCTCTTCGAGGTCAAGCGGGTGATCGTCGGCCAGGACCGGATGATCGAGCGGATGTTCGTGTCGTTGCTCTGCCGCGGCCATGTGCTGCTCGAGGGCGTGCCCGGCGTCGCCAAGACGCTCGCCGTGGAGACGCTCGCCCGGGTCGTCGGCGGCACGTTCTCCCGCATCCAGTTCACGCCCGACCTCGTGCCCGCCGACATCGTCGGCACCCGGATCTACCGGCAGTCCAGCGAGAAGTTCGACGTCGAGCTCGGGCCGGTGTTCGTCAACTTCCTGCTCGCCGACGAGATCAACCGCGCGCCGGCCAAGGTGCAGTCGGCCCTGCTGGAGGTCATGGCCGAGCAGCAGGTCTCCATCGGTGGCGAGACGTATGACGTGCCCCGCCCGTTCCTGGTCATGGCCACCCAGAACCCGATCGAGCAGGAGGGTGTCTACCCGCTGCCCGAGGCCCAGCGCGACCGCTTCCTGATGAAGATCCAGGTGGGGTATCCCACCGACGCCGAGGAGCGCGAGATCGTCTACCGGGTCAGCGTGAAGACCCCGGAGCCGGTAGCGGTGCTCACCACCCAGGAACTCATGGCGCTGCAGGACAAGGCCGACGACGTGTTCGTGCACAACGCGCTCGTCGACTACGCGGTGCGGCTGGTGGTCGCCACCCGCGCCCCCGCCGAGCACGGCCTGGCCGACATCGCGCACCTCATCCAGTACGGTGCCAGCCCCCGCGCCTCGCTGGGCATCGTGCGGGCCAGCCGGGCGCTCGCCCTGCTGCGCGGCCGGGACTACGCGCTGCCGCAGGACGTGCAGGACATCGCCCCCGACATCCTGCGCCACCGCCTGGTGCTGTCCTACGACGCCCTCGCCGACGACATCCCGGCCGACGACGTGGTGCGCCGGGTCCTCGCCGCGGTGCCGCCGCCCACGGTCGCGCCGCGCCAGCAGGCCACCACCGCGCCGGCGGGCCAGCCACAGCCACAGGCGCAGGCGACCACCACGATCACCACGTGGCCGGGGCGGTGAAGATCCAGAGCGGCACCGGGCTGGACGACGGCCGTGCGGAGGTCGTCCTCAACCGCATGCAGCTGCTCGTCACGCGCAAGCTCGACGGCCTGCTGCAGGGCGACTACCTGGGCCTGCTGCCGGGGCCGGGCACCGAGGCGGGGGAGTCGCGGGAGTATCGGCCGGGCGACGACGTGCGACGCATGGACTGGCCGGTGACGGCCCGCACCACGCTGCCGCACGTGCGCCAGACGGTCGCCGACCGCGAGCTGGAGACGTGGCTCGCCGTCGACCTCAGCGCCAGCCTGGACTTCGGCACGGCCCGATACCTCAAGCGCGACCTGGCGGTGGCCGCCTCGGCCGCCGTGGCGCACCTCACCGTCCGCGGTGGCAACCGCATCGGAGCCGTCGTCGGTACGGCGGAGGCGCTCACCCGCCTCCCGGCGCGCCCCGGCCGCAAGGACGCCCAGGGCCTGCTCCGCACGATCGCGCTGACCCAGGGCCGGCCCGGCCGCGCCGACCTCGGCGCGCTCATCGACATGCTCAACCGGCCCCCGCGCCGGCGCGGCGTCGCCGTGGTCATCTCCGACTTCATGACGCCGCCGCAGCAGTGGGCGCGGCCGCTGCGCAAGCTCGGCGTGCGCCACGACCTGCTCGCCGTCGAAGTCGTCGACCCGCGCGAGCTGGAGCTGCCCAACGTCGGGGTGATCGCCCTCGTCGACCCGGAGACCGGCCGGACGCACGAGGTGCAGACCGCCGACCCGAAGCTGCGCCATCGCTACGCCCACGCCGCGGCCGCCCAGCGCGCCGAGATAGCCTCGGCACTGCGTGGCGCCAACGCGGCACACCTGCGGCTGCGCACCGACTCCGACTGGCTCCTGGACATCGTCCGGTTCGTCGCGGCCCAGCGACACGCCCGAACTCGAGGTACGACCCGATGATCCGTCTGCTCTCACCGTGGTGGCTGCTGGCCCTGGTGCCCGTCGCCGCGGTCATCGGCGTGTACGTGTGGCGCCAGCTGCACCGGCGCGCCTTCGCCGTGCGTTTCACCAACGTCGACCTCCTCAGCAGCCTGGTGCCCAAGGGCATCGGCGCGCGCCGGCACGTCAGCGCAGCCGCCTTCCTGCTCAGCCTGGTCATCCTGGCTTTCGGCATGACCCGGCCGTCGGTGGACACCAAGGAGCCGCTGGAGCGGGCCACGATCATGCTGGCCATCGACGTGTCGCTGTCGATGCAGGCCACCGACGTGCAGCCGACGAGGATCGAAGCCGCGAAGTCCGCCGCGATCGACTTCGTCAAACAGCTCCCGGCGAACTTCAACGTCGGGCTCGTCTCGTTCGCCAAGACGGCCAGCGTGCTGGTGTCGCCGACCAAGGAGCGCAGCTCGATCCTGCAGGCGATCAACGGCCTGACGTTGCAGGAGTCGACGGCCACCGGCGAGGCCGTGTTCACCAGCCTCGACGCGATCCGCACCGTGCCCGCCGACGGCGCGGACGGCCCGCCGCCGGCCCGTATCGTGCTGCTGTCCGACGGGTTCCGCACCGCGGGCCGCTCGCTGGAGGACGCGTCGGCGGCTGCCTCGGCGGCGAACGTGCCGGTCTCCACGATCGCGTTCGGCACCGACGAAGGCGTGGTCCGCATCGGCAACACGCCGCAGCGGGTGCCGGTGGACCGCCCGTCGCTGCAGAAGGTGGCGGAGGTCACCAAGGGGTACTTCTACGAGGCCGCGAGCAAGGAAGAGCTCAAGCGGGTCTACTCGGACATGGGCAGCTCGATCGGCTACCGCACGAAGCCGCGCGAGATCACGCAGTGGTATCTGGGCTTCGGCTTCCTCATGGCGCTGTGTGCGGGCGGGCTCAGCCTGCTGTGGGGGTCCCGGCTTCCGTAGAACAGAACGGTGTCGCGGGCCGTGGTGATCGCCGCGGCCTCGCCCGTGCCAATGCCTCGCCAGAGCCGAGCCGTAGTCGAGTCACAGTCGAGCCGGTGTGGCGCGGCGGCCGGCGGGTCAGTGGGCGCCGACGAGGAAGAACAGGGCGGCGACCCAGATCGCGGCCAAGAAGAAGCCAACGGGCGCGACAAAACGGCTCACGACGTGCTCCCAACGGGTGTTGTCTCAAATGGGAAAGCGAGAACAGACACACGGAAGCCGTGGCGGGTGATCTGCTGTTACCGGCCACGACTGGAGGGATCGCTACTTCGCACAGCGATCACCTCCTGGGGAGCGGCTGCCGTGCCGGACGGGCAGCGAACGGGTCCAGCCGCCTGGCGGCCGGACATCCAAACCTCCACATCGTACTGCGAACCGCCATGCCCAGCATCAGCCGCCCGGCGCATTGGGTCCTACCATTCGGTAGCGCCTAGTCTCCGTAGTGGATCCCACAAGCAAGATCTTTGAGCACGAAAGGCGGCACCGTGGCGAGGACCGTGCTGGTCACCGGCGGCAACCGGGGCATCGGACTGGCGATCGCGCAGGCGTTCGCCAAGCAGGGCGACCGCGTGGCGGTGACGCACCGTGGTTCGGGCGCGCCCGACGGGCTGTTCGGCGTGCAGTGTGACATCACCGACAGCGCCGCCGTCGACGCCGCGTTCACGGAGGTGGAAAAGGCGCTCGGTCCGGTCGAGGTGCTCGTCGCCAATGCCGGCATCACCCAGGACACCCTGCTGCTGCGCATGAGCGAGGAGCAGTTCACGGGGGTGCTGGACACCAACCTCACCGGCTCGTTCCGCTGCGCCAAGCGCGCCGCGAGCAAGATGCTGCGGGCGCGCTGGGGGCGGATCATCTTCATCTCCTCGGTCGTCGGCCTCTACGGCGGCCCGGGCCAGGTCAACTACGCGGCGAGCAAGGCCGGCCTGGTCGGCATGGCCCGCTCGATCACCCGCGAGCTCGGCAGCCGCAACATCACCGCCAACGTCGTCGCGCCCGGCTTCATCGAGACCGACATGACGGCGGTGCTTCCGGAGGCCACCCAGGCGGAGTACAAGAAGAGCATCCCGGCCGGCCGGATGGCCAAGCCCGAGGAGGTCGCCGACGTCGTCACCTTCCTCGCCAGCGACGCCGCGGGGTACATCACCGGTGCCGTCATTCCCGTCGACGGCGGCCTCGGTATGGGTCACTGACGTCGGTCGGTCGTTGGCGTCGCGAAGAATCGGGCGCGGGCGCCAGATTCTTCGGACACATCATCATCAAGGGAGACTCCGCAAACCATGGCTGGACTTCTCGAGGGCAAGCGGCTGCTGATCACCGGGATCATCACCGAACAGTCGATCGCCTTCTCCACCGCGAAGGTCGCCCAGGAGCAGGGCGCCCAGGTCGTGCTCACCGGCTTCGGCCGGCTGTCGCTGGTCGAGCGCATCGCCAAGCGGCTGCCGCAGGAGGCCCCGGTGATCGAGCTCGACGTGACCAACCAGGAGCACCTCGACGGCCTCGCGGACAAGGTGCGTGAGCACGTCGACGGGCTCGACGGGGTGCTGCACTCGATCGGGTTCGCCCCGGCCAGCTGCCTCGGCGGCGACTTCCTCGCCGCGCCCTGGCAGGACGTGGCCACCGCGATCCACGTCTCGACGTTCTCGTTCAAGGCCCTCGCCGTGGCGTGCCTGCCGCTGCTCGGGCCGGGCAGCTCGATCGTGGGCATGGACTTCGACGCGTCGAAGGCCTACCCGGTGTACGACTGGATGGGCGTGGCGAAGGCGGGCCTCGAGTCCACGTCGCGCTATCTGGCGCGCGAACTCGGTCCGCGCGGCATCCGGGTGAACCTCGTCGCGGCCGGCCCGCTGCGCACCATGGCGGCCAAGTCGATCCCCGGCTTCGCCGTCTTCGAGGACTCCTGGGCCAAGGTCGCGCCGCTGGGCTGGGACCTCTACGACCAGGTCGCCGCGGCCAAGGCCTGCTGCGCCCTGATGTCCGACTGGTTCCCGGCCACGACCGGTGAGATCGTCCACGTCGACGGCGGGTACCACGCAATCGGCTCGTCCTGATCAAGGAGCAGAATGAGGGCGTGGCTTACGACGCGTTCCTCCTGCTCTCCTTCGGCGGCCCGGAAGGGCAGGACGACGTCCTGCCCTTCCTGGAGAACGTCACCCGCGGCCGGGGCATCCCGCGCGAGCGCCTGGAGGCCGTCGCCGGGCACTACCGCCACTTCGGCGGCGTCTCCCCGATCAACGCCCAGTGCCGCGCGCTCATCGAGGCCCTGCGCCCCCGCCTCGACCTGCCGATCTACTGGGGCAACCGCAACTGGCACCCGATGCTGGCCGACACCGTGCGGCAGATGCGCGACGACGGGATCCACCGGGCGATCGCGTTCGTGACCAGCCCGTTCGGGTCGCAGTCCTCGTGCCGGCAGTACCTCGACGACATCGACCGCGCGCGGGCCGAGGTGCCGGACGCGCCGGTCATCGACAAGATCCGGCACTACCACGACCACCCCGGGTACATCGCACCGCACGCCGACGCCGTGCGCGAGGCGCTGGACAGCCTGCCGTCGCGGATGAAGGCCCGGCTGGTGTTCACCGCCCACTCGATCCCCACGTCGATGAACGCGGCCAGCGGCCCCAGGGGCGTCGGGCGATACGAGGCCCAGCTGCGCGAGACCGCGGCCCTCGTCGCCGCCGAGGCCGCGCCGGAGCTCGAGTGGGACCTGGTCTGGCAGAGCCGCTCCGGCCCGCCGCAGGTGCCGTGGCTGGAGCCCGACGTCAACGACCACCTGGAGGCCCTCGCGAAGGAGGGCGTGACCGAGGTCGTGGTGAGCCCCATCGGCTTCATCTCCGACCATCTCGAGGTGATCTGGGACCTCGACGAGGAGGCCCGCGCGACCGCCGCGCGCCTCGGACTGGCCTTTGCCCGGGCCGCCACCCCGGGCGTCGACCCGCGCTTCGCGGACATGATCCGAGCGCTGGTCGATGAGCGCGTCCTTGCTCACAGTAATGTGCGTCACGCGCTCGGCACCGTCCCTACCTGGGACTACTGTCCGGCCGACTGCTGCGCGTCACCGAAACGCGCATAGGCTCGAAACGTTTCTGAGGGAGTATGTCGAGCGTGAGAGAACGCAAGCCCATCGAGTCCTGGCTCACCGACATGGACGGGGTCCTCGTCCACGAGGGCGAGCCCGTGCCGGGCGCACCGGAGTTCGTCAACCGGCTGCGCTCGTCGGGCAAGCCGTTCCTGATCCTGACCAACAACTCCATCTACACCGCGCGCGACCTGCAGGCGAGGCTGCGGCGCATAGGCTTCGACGTGCCCGAGTCCGCGATCTGGACCTCGGCCCTGGCGACCGCGCAGTTCCTCGACAGGCAGCGCCCCGGCGGCACCGCCTACGTCATCGGAGAGGCGGGCCTCACCACCGCGTTGCACGAGGTCGGGTACATCCTCACCGACACCGAGCCCGACTACGTGGTGCTGGGGGAGACCCGCACGTACAGCTTCGAGGCCATCACCACGGCCATCCGCCTCATCAACGACGGCGCCCGGTTCATCTGCACCAACCCGGACGCGACCGGCCCGTCAAACGAGGGCGCCCTGCCCGCCTGCGGCGCCGTGGCGGCCCTCATCTCCAAGGCGACGGGCATCGAGCCGTACTTCATCGGCAAGCCCAACCCGATGATGATGCGCTCGGCGCTGAACAGCATCGACGCGCACTCGGAGACCACCGCCATGATCGGCGACCGCATGGACACCGACGTCCTGTGCGGCCTGGAGGCCGGCCTGGAGACGATCCTGGTGCTCAGCGGCATCAGCACGGCGGCGGACGTGGAGCGCTACCCCTACCGCCCGTCCCGGATCATCCCGTCGGTCGCCCAACTGATCGACGAGGTCTGATCGTCGCCTCGGATTGCCGGGCCGAGTGCTCGGCAATCCGCTCTCCCCGCTGTGACAAGCCGGCTGAATAGCCGATCAGAGGGGCCGTCAATTGGGCTGGTAGCGGCAGCCCGCGAGCGATGTTTCCGTGATCATGCGCTGGCGTCCACGATGCGCGGGGTTCGCCGTGATCACGGAGTGAACGTGCTGCTTCTTGTGCATGTTCACTCCGTGATCACGGCGAACATGCTGGCTGGAGCGGTGGCTACAGCAGGGGCGCGTTGCAGGCGGCAACCAGGGCCCGGCGGCAGGCGGTCGTCAGCGGGCGCAGGGCTGCGTCGCGCTGCTGGACCTCGTAGCCGTTGATCGCACCGCCCGGGGCGGCGTGCTCGGCGAGGGCCAGGACACGGTCGAGTATGCTCGCCCGGGCATACAGGCGACGGGCCCTCGGGTCGTAGCCGGGCGGCAGGTCGGTCGCGCCGTCGGGCTTGCGGATGGCCTCGATCGCGCCGGCGAGCTCGGGGCGCCACTGGGCGATGTCCAGCTTGGCCAGCGTGCGCGTCGCGGTGGCCAGCTCGGCGGACAGCTCCGCCTCGGCCTCGGCGGCGCTCGGCTCGTGGGTCGGGGGGCGCTCCTCCGGCAGGGCGAACACCTGCCAGCGCACCGTCTCGAACTCGTCGCCCGAGCCGGACGTGTGCAGGCGCAGCTCTGGCACGAAGCCCAGGCCGCCCGCGATCACGCCCTCGCCGGCGAGCAGGGCGGCGCCGGTGAACGGGCCGGGGCCGGGCAGGCCGCGCGGGTCGCCCGGTGCGGGCAGCACGAGGCGTACCTCATCCGGGTGCAGCTTCGACAGCGACGGCAGGGCGTGGGCGAGCGACACGTCGGTCCACGTGCCGGGGACGTCGGAGACCATGTGCTCCTCGTCGCCGGAGATCTCGGCGGCGGCGTCGTCGCACGGCACCAGGCCGGCGCGCCACGCCCGGACCCATGCCACGAAACGCGCCGAGCGGCGCGCCTGCAGGGTCGCCGCGCGTGCTGCGGGGGACATGGGAGCAAGGGTACGTGCTGGCGTGCCGGTATGTCTCGCGGGCGAAGGGGCCGTCAGCGGATACGCTTCCCGGCCATGGACGTCCTGGCGAACAACGACTGGCGGCGCCGGCGCACCGTACCCGTGGTCGAGGCCGAGGTCGACCTGGTCGTGGAGGATGCCGACTCGGGATTCTGCGGGGCCGTGGTCGGATTCGAGCTCGGCGCCGTGGTGCTGGAGGACCGGCACGGCATGCGGCGCAACTTTCCGCTCGACCCGGCCGCGTTCCTGCTCGACGGGCAGCCGGTGACGCTCGTGCGGCCGGCGCCTCAGCGGGTACACCAGCGCAGAATGACCGCATCGGGGTCCATCGCGGTGGCCGGGCACACCGCCCGGGTCGCCCGCCGCAGCCGGATCTGGGTCGAGGGCGTCCACGACGCCGCGCTGGTCGAGCGCATCTGGGGCGACGACCTGCGCGTCGAGGGCGTGGTGGTGGAGCCGCTGGACGGCATCGACGAGCTGGCGGCCGAGGTCGATCGGTTCGACCCGGGCCCGGTGGCGCGCCTCGGCGTGCTCGTCGACCACCTCGTGCCCGGCTCGAAGGAGAGCCGGATCGTGGCGTCGGTCCAGTCGCCGTACGTCCTGGTGACCGGCCACCCGTATGTCGACGTCTGGCAGGCGGTGAAGCCCTCGGCCGTCGGCATCCGGGCGTGGCCGGTGGTGCCGCCGGGGCGCCCGTGGAAGGAGGGCGTGTGCGTGGCACTGGGCGTCGCGGACCCATCCGACATGTGGCGGCGGATCCTGGCGTCGGTGTCGAGCTTCCGGGACGTGGAGACGCCGTTGATCAACTCGATGGAGCGCCTGATCGACTTCGTGACGGAGCCGGACGAGGCCGGCTGAGCGGGCTCAGGGCGTCGGCCACGGCTCGCGCGCCGGCATGGGCGCGGGCGACCAGCTCGTCGATGCGGGAGACGGTTTCGGGCAGGAGGCACACGGGATTCGCCTTCCTTCGTCACGGCAATCTGACCTGCCCCAACTGTGCACCGCAGGGGGGAAGGTGGCGGGGAGCCGACCGGATCCTGCGACGATCTTGCGACGATCTTGCGGGAAGGGCTGTGCGGGCGGGCGTGACGTGCATCGGCGTGACACGATCGAAGCGTGGATGTCTGGCTGATCGTCTGGCTGATCGTCGGCGTCGCCCTCGTCGCGGCGGAGGTCTTCACGACCACCTTCGTGCTGTTGATGTTCGCGATCGGGGCCTTCGCCGCCGCGGGTGCCGCCGCCCTCGGCGCCAACGAGCCGATCCAGGCCGCCGTCTTCGCCGCGGTGAGTGCGCTGTCCTTCGTGGCGGTGCGGCCCACGCTGCGCCGCTACATGCACCGCGACGAACGCGACACGCAGATGGGTGTCGAGGCCATCGAAGGCTCGATGGCGCTTGTGCTGGAAGATGTCGACAATGACAGCGGCATGATCAAGATCGACGGGGAGCTGTGGCGGGCCCGCCCGTATGACGTGACCCAGAGCTTCGCCAAGGGTGAGCGGGTCCGGGTGATCGAGATCAAGGGTGCTACCGCAATGGTTTGGAAGGACTGAGGCCCAGTGGATGCAACCGTGCTCCTGGCCATTTTGGTGATCGCCGTCGCCCTGATCGGCATCATCACGGTGTCCAAGTCGGTGAAGGTGGTACCGCAGCAGGTCGAGTATGTGGTGGAGCGGCTCGGGAAGTACAGCCGGACACTCACCCCCGGCCTCAACATCCTGGTGCCGTTCATCGACGCCGTGCGCAACAAGGTGGACAAGCGCGAGGCGGTGGTCAACTTCCCGCCGCAGCCCGTGATCACCTCCGACAACCTGGTCGTGTCGATCGACACGGTGCTGTACTTCAAGGTCGTCGACTCGGTGCGCGCGACGTACGAGATCTACTCCTATCTGCAGGCGATCGAGCAGCTGACCGTCACCACGCTGCGTAACGTGATCGGCTCGCTCGACCTGGAGAAGGCGCTCACCAGCCGCGACGAGATCAACCGCCACCTGTCCGGCGTGCTCGACGAGACCACCGGCCGCTGGGGCATCAAGGTGACCCGCGTGGAGATCAAGGCGATCGAGCCGCCCCCGAGCATCCGCGACTCGATGGAGAAGCAGATGCGTGCGGAGCGTGACCGGCGCGCCGCCATCCTGCACGCCGAGGGCCTCAAGCAGTCCCAGATCCTCACCGCCGAGGGTGAGAAGCAGGCGGCGGTGCTGCGGGCCGAGGGCGAGCGGCAGTCCCGCATCCTGACGGCGGAGGGCCAGGCGAAGGCCATCCGGACCGTTGTCGACTCGATCCACCTGGCCAACCCGGACTCCAAGGTCATGGCGTACCAGTACCTGCAGTCGCTGCCGCAGATCGCCGCCGGCCAGTCCAACAAGCTGTGGATCCTGCCGGTCGAGCTGACCAAGGCCCTGGAGGGCATCGGCGGTGCCCTGGGTGGCATCGCTCAGATGTCCAACGACGAGCGCAGCCGGCACATCGACCAGAGCGCCGTGGAGGAGGCCGAGTCGGCGGAGGTCCTGGAGGCCCGCCGGGCGGCCGAGGAGGCGGCGGCCGCGGCCAACGCGGAGGCGGCCGCGGCCGCGGCCCAGGTCTCCGGCGATCAGCCGCCCCGCGAGCTGACCGGCTCGGCGGGCATCGCGCCCTCGGCGTTCGACCCCGCGCCCGAGCAGAACCGCGACAACACCTGACGAACCGCTCGCGGTCGCTCGTCCCGCCGGACGAGCGACCGCGGGACGTCAGGCGAGCCGCCTGCGTCGTTCAGGCTGCCTGCGTGGTTCAGGCCGGGGCTTGTTGATCGTCACCTCGGGTGAGCTCCCAGAACGCGACCGCCGCCGCGTTGGCCACGTTGAGCGAGTCGACGCCCCGGCGCATCGGGATGACAATGCGGGCGTCGCTCGCGTGGAGTGCCTTGGCGGTCAGGCCGGGGCCCTCCGCGCCCAGCAGGAGCGCCGGCCGGGCGCGTTGTGCCGCGGTGAGCCGCTGGATCGGCACCGCGTCGGCGGCCGGGGTGAGCGCGAGCACCGTGAAACCGGCCTGCCGCACGTGGGTGAGCGCGTCCGGCCATGGCTCCAGCCTGGCGTACGGTACGGCGAACACCTCGCCCATGCTGACTCGGACGCTGCGGCGGTAGAGCGGATCGGCGCACGACGGTGACAGCAGGACAGCGTCCATGCCGAGCGCCGCCGCGCTCCTGAACAGAGCGCCGAGATTCGTATGGTTGTTGATGTCTTCCAGGACCGCGATCCGCCGGGCTGACGCGAGCACGTCGCCGGCAGCCCGTTCCGGGTTGCGATGGAATGAGGCGAGCACGCCGCGGTGGACGTGGAACCCGGTGATGGCCTCGAGCGTCGCCTGGTCGCCGGCGTAGACAGGCACGTCGCCGAGGGGCAGGTCATCGAGCTGGCTGACGCGTTTGGCGTCGATCAGCACCGAGCGCATCCGATAGCCGGCCCGCAGGGCCCGGCGGAGCACGAGCTCGCCCTCGGCGATGAACAGTCCGTTCGGTGGCTCCCACCGGGTCCGCAGTTCCACGTCGGTGAGCGCCCGGTAGTCGGCGATTCGTTCATCATTGTGGTCGGTGATCGTCTCTGCTGCCCGCACTCACTGGATTCTGCCTTGTGTGGCGGGGCGAACCGACTCAGGTCGTCGCCTGGGGTGACGCAAGTATCCTGAAGTCTTGATCGACAAAGAGCCGGGGCGATGAGCTCCTGAGGAGGAGGCTGATGCCCTTCACGCTGAGCCACCCGGCTTTGATCCTGCCGCTGAGCCGCCGTCCGTTCGTTGCCTCGGCCCTGGTCGCCGGCGCGGTCGCCCCGGATCTGCCTTACGTCCTCCCGCAAGCCACCTCGGCAGCGTGGGGGCCGTACAGCGACTACAACCTCACCTACACGCACGAGTTCGGCACCGGGATGATCGCCGGGACGATCGGAGCGCTGATCCTGGTCGCGCTGTTCCACCAGGTGCTCAAGCGCCCGCTGATCGCCCTGCTCCCGGCCGCTGCGGCGGGGCGCCTGACCGGGCCCGCAGCACAGTTCCGCTGGTCGGGGGTGCGGCAGGTCGCCTGGATCATCCTGTCCACGGCGATCGGAGTGCTCAGTCACCTGGTCTGGGACGCGCTGGTCCACGAGAACGGCTCCGCTTCGTGGTCGCCGCTGCCGGACACACAGAAGGTGACCGAGGGCCTGTGGTGGGCGAGCACCCTTGTCGGGGCGCTGGCCATGGTCAGCTGGATCTACCGCTGGTGGCGCCGTCAGCCCGGCGTCCCGGCCGGACCGCGGGTGACGCTCAGCCCGGCCGCGCGCTGGTGGACCCTCGCGGCGATGGCGGCGGCCGGCGTCATCGCAGCCGTCCTGCAGCTGGCGTGGCACGGCTACGGCGTGCTCGACGCTGTTCACTCGATGGCTGTGCTGCGTCTGGTTGTGACCAGCGCGATGTCCGGCGTCGGTGTGGGAGTGCTGGTCTACGCCGTGCTTTGGCAACTGTCGGTGGGCCGGCGCAGCAAACGAGAACCCGCAGGACCTTAGCTGTGTGGGCGTGGGCGCTCCGGCCGCGTTCCCGTGTCTTCACCACCAGCGCCCATCACGTGCCCGAAATGCGTCTTCAGCCTCCGCGTGGACGGCGCATAGCCGACAGCGGTCGGAAAGCCGACCTGCCCGGCATCCGCCGCCCGACGGTATGGCCGCCCGCACGCCGCCAGACTTGGCGACCATGAGTGCGCCACACCAACCGCCCTACCAGGGCGCTCCATATGCGGCACCGCCGTTCCCGGGGCCGCCGAGCCCCGCACCCAACCGCAAGAAGGTCCTCGGCCTCGTCCTCGGCATCGTCGGCGGGATATTCGCGGTCTGCCTCGTTCTCGGGACCGTCCTCGTCCTCGTCCTCGCCGACGGCAACGGCGACCAGCCGGTCGCCACCAACTCGGCCACCCAGGCGGCCACTCCGGCGGCCACCCGGGCCGGGAACCCGGCCGGCGGCTACAAGCAGCCCACCGATCTGTGCGCGCTCGCCGACCCGAGCCTGCTCGGCCCGCGCGTCGGCACCGGCACGGCAGAGCCCGTCGAGGAGAAGACCAGGTACACCCTCAACGGCTGCGAGTACTTCCTCTCCGCCGCAGACGGCGCTCAGGGGCTCAAGACGTTCGCCAACGTCGACGGCGACACCGCGGCCCGCTACAAGGAGTCCGCCGAGGTGTACCCGAAGATCGCCGGCTTCGACGACGAGAAGGTCACCGGCTGCGGCTCGCAGGGTTTCTACATCCGACGGCTCAGCGCCGGCGACAAGCGCATCGAGGCGACCCTCGTCTGCACCGACCAGAACCTGTACGTCGAGGTCCGCTTCACCGCCGGTGGTAACGAGCCCTGGGACTCGGACGCCATGAAGACGAACATGGTCGCCCTCGTGAAGGGCATGTTGACGAAGGTCCCGAAGGCATGACGGCGTGGACCGGGCCGCCGTGGCCCGGTCCACGCTCGACGGCTGATGCGCCGCTGCCCGTTGCGCGCGCGAGCCGCGAAATCGTCGGCGCTCGGGTACGTCCATGAGGCCCGTTCTGCTTGTACGATCCGCGCTGATGTTCCCGACCGTTCGCGAGGTGCTCGCCCTGGAGCCGGTGCGCAACGGCGCTCCGCGGATCGTGGCGGGCGAGTGCGGTCTCGATCAGGCCGTGCGCTGGGTCCACAGCTCCGAGGTGCCCGACATCGCCACCCTGCTGCGCGGCGGGGAGCTGGTGCTGACCACCGGCATCGGGCTGCCGCCGGACGACGCCGGGCTGCGCCGCTACATCACCGACCTGGCCGAGATCGGCGCCTGCGGCCTGGCCGTGGAGATGGGGCGCCGTTACGCACAGCGACTGCCGGCCGTCCTGACGCGTACGGCGGACGAGCTCGGCTTGCCGCTGGTCGAGCTGCACCGCGGCACGCCGTTCGTGGCCATCACCGAGGCGGTGCACTCGATGATCATCGACGCGCAGCTGGCCGAGCTGCGCGCGACGGAGGAGATCCACCAGCGCTTCACCGAACTGTCCGTCGAGGGCGCGGGCCCGGCCGAGGTGGTCGCTCAGGCCGCGGCCCTGGCCGGCGCGCCGGTGGTGCTGGAGAACCTGTCGCGGCAGGTCCTGGCGTACGACGCCGCGGGCGGCTCGGCGGCATTGCTGCTGGCCAGCTGGGAGGCGCACTCGCGGGCGATCCGGCCGGCCGGGCGCACCGGCCACGACGCGCAGTCCGGCTGGCTCGTGACCGCCGTGGGCGCGCGTGGCCAGGATTGGGGGCGGCTGCTCATGCGGGTGCCGTCGGTGGAGGCGCGGTACGTCATCCTGATCGAGCGGGCCGCCTCGACGCTCGCCCTTGGCCGGCTGATCGACCCCGACCCGGAGGGCCCGCAGCGGACCCTGCTCACCGCGCTGCTCAACCACACCATGCCGGTCGAGGACGTGGCGCTGCGCTCCCGCGCGCTGGGGGTACCGCTGGAGCGCCGTCACCTCGTCGGACTGGTGATCCGCCCGGCGCTGGCCGCCGAAGCCGAACGCGCGTTGTCGGAAATGTCGATCAAGGGCCTTGTCGGGACCTTGGACGCGATGAGTGCGGGCGTGCTGCTGGCCCTGCGCGACAAATCGGATGAGTCGGAAGTACTGCGACAGTTCGCGGAGCGTCTGCAGAAGGGTGACCGGTCGATCGTCGTCGCGGCCGGCGAGGGGGTGTGGTCGCCGCGCGAGGCGCGCCGGTCACTGGTCGAGGCGGCCCAGGTCGCCGCGGTGGTACGCCACCCGGTCGCCGGCGTCGTCCGCCTCACCGGCGTCAGGTTGCCGGGCCTGCTGCACATGCTGCGCGATGAGCCGCGGTTGCAGACGTTCGTGGAGCGGGAGCTGGGCCCGCTGCTGGCCTACGACGCCCAGCACCCGCGCGAGCAGCTGCTGGGCGTGCTTCGGGTTTACCTCGAGTGCGGCCGCAACAAGTCCGCCGCGGCCGAGCACAGCCACCTGTCGCGCCCGGCGTTCTACGAGCGACTGGCGAAGATCCGCAAGATCCTGGGCGCCGACCTCGACGCGGTCCCGGTGTGCCTGTCGCTGCATGTGGCCCTGCTGGCACTGGACGCCCTGCGCAGCTGATCCCGCCGGCTATTGCATCGAGATGTGCACGTGGTTGTAATGGTCGCCGGCCGGGGTGCCGTCGCCGCCGTAGGACTTCCAGCCGCTGCTCGGCTGCCAGATCTGCTTGTACCAGATCACGTATTTCACGCCGAGGTTCTTGGCGTTCGCGATCGCCCAGGCGGACAGGTTGTCGCCGTAGGTCTTGTCGCCGCCGGTTGCTCGCGCATTGACGAAGGTCGATGCATTCGACGAGAAGTCGCACGCCTTGCCCCGCGGGTGGTCGCCGCCACCGCCGCCGCGGTAGCACGACGTGTAGCGCGTGAAGCCGGCCCTGCGCGCCTCGTTGTAGAAGTTGAGCATGCGCGGCGAGATGCACCCGCTCGTCGTCGGGTCCTTGAGTGAGCAGCCCTCGGACGGGAACGAGCCGTCGGAGTTGCGCGTGCCCGAGTTCGTGGTCACCTTGCCGCCCGTCGGCGTGCCGCCGCTCACGTCCGCACCGCCGCCGGCCTTGCGCAGCGCGGTTTCGGCGGCCTTCTTGTTGGCTTCCATGATCTTCAGCTGCGCCTGCTGGTTGGCGATCGACGCGTCGATGTCCTTGCGCTGCTGTTCGAGCTGCTTCTGCGTTTCGACCACCGCATGCAGCTGCCTGTCCTCCTGCTGCAGCATGTACTCGACGGTGACCATGTTGTGCAGCAGGTCGTCGGGGTTGTCCGCGCCGACCATCACGGTGAGCAGGCTGACCCGGCGGCCCCGGTATGCGGCCGAGGCGAGCGCTCCGGCCGCGGCCTGCAGCTCGGTGAGCCGGGTCTGCGTCTTGGTCATCTGCTCGCCGATCGAGGCCTGGTCGGCGACGGACTTGTCGAGCCGGCCCTTCGCGTCGTTGTACTCCGCGTTCGCCTTGTCCAGGGCCTGACGCACGGTAAGATTCTGCCCGCCATCCTCGCCGGGTGTCGGCTCCGCGGTCGCGGAGTTGCCGAACGTGGCCACCAACAGCAACGCGGTGACCGCCAGCGTGAGGAGACGTCTGGGTGCCGTCAACATCGCCGGTCAGCATACCGAAGCGTCCTGAAAACACCAGCGAGAGAACTCACGGTATGGACGACCTACTCATCCGTCATCGGCGGGTCATGCCCGCCTGGATGCCCGTGTACTACGACGAACCGATCGAACTGGTCACCGACAAGGGTCCAAGCGTCACGGACAGTAATGGAAAAATCTACCTGGATTTCTTCGTCGGCGCGCTGATCAACTCGCTCGGTGACGATCTGCCGGAGGTCCGCGAGGTGGCCGAGCGTCAGTCGCGCACCGGCATCGTGCACACCTCCACGCTCTACCTCGTCCGCCAGCAGGTGGAGCTCGCCGAGAAGATCGCGCGGCCGTCCGGCATCCCCGCCGCCCGGGTCTTCCGCACCCACTCCGGCACCGGGGCCGGCGAGGCCGCCCTGCGGGCCGTCACCAGCAAGCGCGGCGGCAACAACGGCCGGGGCCTCATGATCGGCGTCGAGCTGACCAGCGCGGCCGCCATGGCACGACTCTGCGCATGGGTCCGCCGCTGAACCTCACCGAGGGCGAGGTGCGCGAGGGCCTGGAAATTCTGCCCAGCGCATTGCACGAGCGCTGGGGCGTTTTGGGCCGATAACGCCCAGTTCAACCCGACGATCGTCGGCAGGCCGAACCATCTCAGACGGGTTGGTTCGGCCTTTTCCATGAAAATCGATGGATTCCGGCCCACCCTCCGCTTGTAACAAAACGGGCTAAATCTCGGTCCACCCCTGCCGTCGCCCCGTCCCGGGCGGTCCCCTTGGGCGCCCGGCGGGCGGCGTCACCTCAAGATCGAGATCTACTCTGAGCTGGGCTTTTAGCTAACTTTAAGATCCACTTCTTTGGTAACGGTTTGAAAACTTCGCCCAACTCCTTGACAAGAAGGGCCCCTCAGTAAGAACTTTTACCACTAACCGTTAAGGAACTTTTTCGAAGGGGACGCCATGACGTCACGCGAGGAGCTCACGACGGCGGTGCAGACCGCGGTCGGTGCCTCGCCCGTGTCGTCCGTTCCCGCGGCTGCTCAGGTCCCGCCGCCCCCGATCGCCGGTCCCGTCGACGGCTTCGTGATCGCCGCGCCCGGCGCCGGCGAGAGCGTCCTGGTGCGGGTCCGCGCCGGGCTGCCCGAGTTCACCGGCGCCCTGCAGCGCGTGGCCGAGCTGATCCTGGCCGACCCCGCGGCGGCGGCCCGCTCGACGATCGTCGAGCTCGCCGAGCGCAGTGGCACCTCGCCCGCCACCGTGACCCGCTTCTGCCGGGCGCTGGGCTTCGTCGGCTACGCGGAGCTGCGGCTGGCCATCGCCGGCGAGACCGGCCGGGCCGCCCGCACCGGCGGCTGGACGGTGGACATCGGTCGCGAGATCCAGCCGACCGACCCGCTGGAGCGCGTGCTCGGCCAGATCATGGCCGCCGACACGCAGGCGATGCACGACACCGCCGCCCTGCTGGACCTCACCGAGGTGGAACGCGCCGCGGAGGCCATCGCCCGCTCTACCCGGGTCGACATCTACGGCCAGGGCGGCAGCGCGCTGGTCGGCGGGGAGATGCAGTTCTGCCTGCACCGCATCGGCGTCGCCGCATGGGCCTGGACCGACGTGCACAACGGCCTGGCCAGCGCGGCGCTGCTCAAGGCCGGCGACGTGGCGCTCGGCGTGTCGCACAGCGGCCAGGCGCGCGAGACGGTCGAAATGATCGCCGAGGCGAGCAGCCGGGGCGCGACGACGATCGCGCTGACCAGCTTCCCGCGCTCGCCGCTGGCGGAGGTCGCCGACATCGTCCTGCTCACCGCGACGCAGGCGACCACCTTCCGGCCGGATGCCCTCTCGGCCCGGCACCCGCAGCTCGTGGTGCTCGATCTGCTGTACATCGCGATCGCGCAGCGCACCCACGAGCGCGCCCATGCAGCGTTCTCCGTCACGGCCCAGGCGGTCGCCGGTCACCGGTCGGCCTCTGGAAAGGAAGTGTCGTGACCACCTTCCAGGACGCTCACGCGCGAAAGGGCGACGGGATGGCCATCACCGCTCACGGTTACGTCTCCGCGATCCAGTCGGTCATCGACCGGATCGCCCTGACCCAGGTCGACGGCGTCAGCCAGGCCGCCGACCACATCACCGCCGCGCTGCGCGCCGGCGGCCTCCTCCAGGCGTTCGGCACGGGACACTCCGAGGCGGTGGCGGTGGACTTCGCCGGCCGCGCCGGGGGCCTCGTGCCGACGAACAAGATCCTCCTTCGGGACCTCGTCGTCTACGGCGGCGCGGACCCCAGCATCCTCGAGGACGAGAAGCTGGAACGCGATCCGAGCATCGCCGCCCGGCTCTACGAGATCGCCGCGCCGCGTCCGGAGGACGTGTTCGTGATGGCCTCGCAGTCGGGGATCAACGGGGGGATCGTCGAGATGGCGCTGCTGATCAAGCAGCGCGGGCACAAGTTGATCGCCATCACCTCGGTCGAGCACACCCTCCGGGTGTCCCCCAGGCACCCCTCGGGCAAGCGGCTCGCCGACATTGCCGACGTCGTGCTGGACAACGGCGCGCCGTACGGCGACGCACTGCTGTCGCTGGATAGCGGCGGCGCGGTCTGCCCGGTCTCTTCGGTCACCAACGCGCTCATCGCGCAGCTGGTGGTCGCCGAGGTCGTGCGACGCATCGAGGCCGCGGGTGAGGTGGCTCCCGTCTACCTCTCCGCAAACGTCCCCGGCGGGGACGAGCACAACCACACCCTCGAGTCGCGGTACGCCGGACGCGTCCGGCGAACCGCCTGACCCGAACCGAGGAGACCCCCAAATGTCCAATGATCTGACTCGTCGTACCGTCCTGCGGCGCGCTGCGGCTGCGGGCCTGCTCGCCACGCCGGCCGCCGGCCTGCTGTCCGCCTGCGCGGACAGCGGCAGCGATGAGCCCACCAACACCAACACCGCCGGGGGGGCGGTCAGCGCGACCAACCCCCTCGGTGCGCCCGAGGACCAGCCGATCAACGTCGTCATCTTCAACGGCGGCTACGGCGAGAAGTACGCGACCGACGTGCACGAGCCGCTGTACAAGAAGGCGCACCCGAAGTCCGAGGTCAAGCACCAGTCCAGCCAGGCCATCGCCACGCTGGTTCAGCCGCTGATCTCCGGCGGCAACGCTCCGGAGTTCGTCAACAACTCCGGCGACAAGATGATGGACTTCGGCGCGCTCGTCGCCGACGGCCAGCTGCAGGACCTGACCGCGCTCTTCGACGCGCCGTCGGTCGACGACCCGTCGAAGAAGGTCCGGGACACCCTGGTGCCCGGCACGATCGATGCCGGCTCGTTCAACGGCAAGCCGTACGTGCTGTACTACGTCTCGACCGTCTACGGCATCTGGTACTCGGGCAAGCTCTTCGCCGACAAGGGCTGGAAGCCCGCCTCCACGTGGAGCGAGTTCACCGCGCTCTGCGAGGAGATCAAGAAGGCCGGCATCGCGCCGTACGCGTACGCCGGTGCCAACGCCGCGTACTACCAGTGGAACATCATCCTCACCAGCGCCGCGAAGATCGGTGGCGCGGACGTCCTCAAGAACATCGACAACCTCGAGGACGGTGCCTGGAAGGTCGACGCGGTGAAGCAGGCCGCGGAGGCGTGGGCCGAGATCGGTGCGAAGTACAACCTGCAGGGCGCCGAGGGGCTCAAGCACACCGACGTCCAGCTCAAGCAGAACCAGTACCAGCTGGCGTTCTACCCGTCCGGCGACTGGCTCGAGAACGAGCAGAAGAAGGACACACCGGAGGGCTTCAAGTACCAGCTGCTGACCACGCCGAGCGTCACCACGTCGGACAAGCTCAAGTCGACGGCGCTGCGCGCGGCGGCCGGTGAGGGCTACGTGGTCCTGGCCAAGAGCAAGAACCCCAAGGGCGGCCTGGAGTACATGCGCCAGATGCTGTCGAAGGCGGGCGGCAAGGGCTTCACCGAGACGGTGAAGGCGCCCACCGTGGTGCAGGGCAGCACCGAGGGTCTCTCCTTCACCCCCGGCATCCAGTCCTCGCAGGACGCCCTCAAGGCGGCCGGCCAGGAAGTGTTCAACCTGTTCTTCGACGGCTGGTACAAGGACCTCGACAAGGAGGCCCGTACCGCCACCAACGAGCTGATGTTCGGCCGGATCAAGGCCGACGCGTTCGTCGAGCGGATCCAGAAGAAGGCCGACGAGATCAAGAAGGACTCGTCCATCTCCAAGTTCAAGCGCTGATCGGAGCCTGATCATGCGGCACGGAAGATACCCCTTCATTGTGGGGTTCCTGGTTGCGCCGGTGACGCTGTACGCGATCTTCGTCCTGTCCCCGTATGTGCAGACGATCCGTCTGTCGTTCACCCAGTGGCGTGGGTTCGTCCCGCCTAAGTGGGTCGGGACGGAGAACTACTCGCGCATGTTCCACAACCACCGGTTCTGGCAGGCGCTGGAGCACCACGCAATCATGCTGGTCTTCCTGCCGCTGATCACCATCGCGTTTGCCCTGGTCTTTGCCTTCCTGCTCAACGTGGGTGGCAGGGGCCAGGGCGGCAAGACCGCGGGTGTCTGGGGGTCGAAGTTCTACCGCGTGGTGTTCTTCCTCCCCCAGGTCCTCGCGATCCCGGTCATCGCGGTGCTGTTCCAGACCGTCTACCGGCCCAACGAGTCCGGCCTGATCAACGGTGTGCTGCTCAAGACCGGCCTGGACGCTCCGGTCGGCTTCCTCATCGACAAGAACCTGGCGCTACCGTCGATCATCGCGGTGCTCGTGTGGCAGGCGGTCGGCTTCTACGTCGTGCTGTTCTCCGCCGGCATGGCGAACATCCCGGGCGAAATCTATGAGGCCGCCGAGCTCGACGGCGCCTCGAAGATCCGGCTGTTCTTCTCGGTCACGCTGCCGCTGCTGTGGGACACGCTGCAGACGGCCTGGGTGTACCTCGGGATCATGGCCTTCGACGGCTTCGCCATCGTGTCGGTGCTGGCCCAGGACAACGGCGGCCCGGACGGCGCCACCACGGTCCTCGGCCTGGAGATCTACAACAACATGCAGCAGAGCCGCCTCGGCGACGCGACCACCTACGGCGTCGCGCTGTGCCTGCTGACCCTCACGTTCGCCGCCCTGACGCTGCGCGTCACCCGGCGCGAGTCGTACGAGTTCTGAGAGGCCGGGACATGACTGCCACCGTCGGCCGGGAGACGCCTGGCCAGCGCAGCGGAACGACCGAGGCCCGGAGCCGCGTGCAGGCCACGACGCCCCGTCGGAAGATCAACGTGCTCGGCGGCCTCGGGCACGTCCTGCTGGCCGTGTGGGCGTTGCTCATCATCGTGCCCCTGCTCTGGGTGTTCCTGGCCTCGTTCAAGAACACCACGGAGATCTTCAGCGCGCCGTGGACCATGCCGGCCCACCTGCGCTGGGAGAACTGGGGCCGGGCGTGGACCAAGGCCCACGTCGGCACCTATGTGATCAACAGCGTGATCGTGGTCAGCCTGAGCACGTTCGGCACGATGCTGCTGTCCTCCATGGCGGCGTACGTGCTGGCGCGGTACAAGTTCTGGGGCAACCGGCTGATCTACTTCGCCTTCGTCGCCGGCATCGCCTTCCCGCCGTTCCTCGCCGTCGTGCCGCTGTTCTTCGTCGTGAAGAACTTCGGGCTGCTCAACAGCTACACCGGGCTCATCCTGGTGTACATCGCCTACTCCCTGCCCTTCACGATCTTCTTCCTGTCGGCGTTCTTCCGGTCGCTGCCGAACTCGGTGGCCGAGGCGGCCACGATCGACGGCGCGTCGCACACCCGGCTGTTCTTCTCGGTGATGCTGCCGATGGCCAAGCCGGGGCTGATCAGCCTCACGATCTTCAACCTGATCGGGCAGTGGGCGCAGTACCTCCTGCCGCTGGTCCTCATGGCCGGCGCGAGGGACAAGTGGGTGCTCACCCAGGGCATCGCCGACATCTCGACGGCGGCCGGATACGAGGCGGACTGGTCTGGCCTCTTCGCCGCGCTGACGATCTCGATCCTGCCGATGATCGTGATGTACATCATCTTCCAGCGCCAGATCCAGGCCGGCCTCACCGCTGGCGCCGTGAAGTAAAGCGCAAGTACGCCGCAGGCCCCGGCGGGTGCGATGTAATGCCCTCGTGCTCGTCGCGCTGACACCCTCCGGGGCCGGTGGCCTACTCAGGCCGCTGGCCGACGACGGCACGCCAGCGGGGCCCGAGCGGCACGTCACTGATCTGGCGGGGGCGGTCGCGGAAGTCGAGTCACGCGACCGCCCCCGCTGGCTGTGGGCGTCGACGGCGGACATCTATCCCCGACTGCTGCGAGCGGGAGTCCGCGTCGAGCGCTGCCACGATCTCGAACTCGCCGAGGCACTCCTGCTCGGCGCGGAGGGCGCCTGGGGCCAGCCACGGGCGCTGGCCGCGGCGAGCGCCCGCCTGGCGGGACGACCGGTGCCGCCCGACCCGCCGGCGCGGCCGGCCGAGCCGCCCGGTCTGTCGCAGGACTCGCTCTTCGACGCGTTCGACGCCCCGGCCGTACCGCTGCGGGAACTTCTCGACGTCTATGCGGCGCAGCGGGCGCGGATCGAGGCGCTGCCCGAGCTGCCGTCCGCGCCCCGGCTCGCGCCCCGGGGCGGCGGCATGCGCGCCCTGATCGCGGCGGAGTCCGCCGGAGCGCTGGTCGCCGTCGAGATGGGGCTGGCCGGGCTGCCCTGGCGCGCCGACGTGCACGACGCCCTGCTGCGTGAGCTGCTCGGCCCGCCCTCGCCGGTCGGCGGCCCGCCCGCGCGCCTGGCCGAGCTCGGTGCCCGGCTCAACGAGACCCTGGGTCAGCGCGTGCACCCCGACTCGCCGGCCGAGCTGCTACGCGCCTTCGCCCGGGCCGGGATCATGCTGCGCAGCACCCGTCGCTGGGAGCTCGAGCACGTCGACCACCCGGCGGTGCCGATCCTGCTGGAGTACAAGGAGCTCTACCGGCTCTGGGTCGCGCACGGCTGGTCGTGGCTGGAGCAGTGGGTCACCGGCGGGCGGTTCCGCGCCGAATACATCCCGGGCGGCGTCGTGTCCGGGCGCTGGGCCACCCGCGGCGGCGGCGCCCTGCAGATCCCGAAGGTCGTCCGGCGGGCCGTCGTCGCCGACCCCGGTTGGGCGTTCGTCGTCGCCGACGCGGGGCAGCTGGAGCCGCGCGTGCTCGCCGCCGTCTCCGGTGACCGCCGCCTGGCCCGCGCCGCCGACGCGGGCGACCTCTACGCCAACCTCGCCGCCGAGGCGTTCGACGGCGACCGCGCCAAGGCGAAGCTGGCGCTGCTCGGCGCGATGTACGGCCAGACAGGCGGCAACGCCGCGCCGGCCCTCGCCGCGCTGCGGCGCTTCTACCCGGCCGCCTGGGACCTCGTCGAGGGGGCGGCGCGCACCGGCGAGACCGGGGGACTGGTGCGCACCTGGTTGGGCCGGACCTGCCCGCCGGCCTCGGCGACCTGGCGCGAGGGGTTCGACGAGCCGGGCGCCGAGGTCGAGTCGCGCGGCGGCGCCCGGGGCAGGGCCCGCGGCCGGTTCACCCGCAACTTCGTGATCCAGGGCACCGCGGCCGAGTGGGCCCTGGTGCTGCTGGCCCGCCTCCGTGCGGCGCTGGCCGGGCGCCGCGCGGAGCTGGTGTTCTTCCAGCACGACGAGGTCGTGGTGCACTGCCCGCGGCCGGAGGCCGAGGCCGTCGCCGCCGTCGTGCACGCCGCCGGCGACGAGGCACGGCGACTGCTGTTCGGCGACACCGAGGTGCGGTTCCCCCTCGACGTGTCGGTCGTGGAGCGCTATAGCGACGCGAAGTAGGCGGCCATCGCGTCGGTGTGCGTCTCGAAGCACAGCGGCCGCGGCCCGACCGAGACCTCGAAACCGAGCGACTCCTCCGTGCGGATCGACGCCGGCAGTTCGGCGAGCGGGCGCGATGGCAGCAGCCCGAACACGATCAGGTTGCCGCTGCGCACGCTCTGCACGTCGAAGAGGCGCACGTCGGCCGCATCGGCGAGGATCGTGGTCTCTTCGCGTAGCTCCCGGGCCGCGGCCTCCTGCCACGACTCGCCGATCTCGATGAATCCACCGGGCAGCGCCAGCTCGCCGCGCATCGGCTCGACATCGCGGCGCACCACCACGATGCCGCGCCCCTCGTCCGTGTCGACCGGCAGCAGCACGACGGCGACCGGCAACGGGTTGCGCCAGGTCGTCTCGCCGCACGCGGCACACACCCGCGGCCACGGCGCCCCTTGCGCATAAGCGGCGCCGCAATACGAACAGTGATCATGGAGGGCCATGAGCATGCAGCCTACCGAGAGGGTACTAATCTGATCCGAGTCGGTGCTGACCCGTTGGACGTAGGAGAGCCCCGCTGAGCGCGATAGTCGGACTGGTTCTCGCCGCAGGTGGCGGCCGCCGGTATGGCGGGCCCAAGGCCCTCGTGCGTCACGAGGACGGCCGCCTGCTGGTCGAACGCGCCGTCGCCACGCTACGTGACGGCGGCTGCACGCGGATCTGGGTGGTCCTGGGCGCCGAGTCGGGCCGGGTGCGCGACGAGGCGCGGCTCGCCGGTGTGGAGCTGCTCGACAACCCCACGTGGAAGAGCGGCATGGGCTCCTCGTTGCGGGTCGGCCTGGCCGCGTTGGCCGAGCTGGCCGAGACCGATGCTCAGGCGGTGGCCGTGCTGCTCGTCGACACCCCCGGCATCGGCCCGGAAGCGGTCGCTCGCCTGCTGGCCGCCGCGTCCGGGGGCTCCGGGGCGCTGCTGACGGCCACGTATAAGGGCCGGCGCGGCCACCCGGTGATCCTGGGCCGCGACCACTGGCCGGGCGTGACGACCCTGGCCACGGCGGACGTCGGCGCCCGCGCCTACCTGATCGCCCACGCCGCCGATGTGCAGGGCGTGCCGTGCGAGGACATCGCCGACGACACCGACCTGGACGTACCACCGGAGGGTTAGCACCCGCCCGGCGCCCTCACATTCCCGGTCGTACGGACCCGTACGGTTTTTGGGATTCGGCGCCGGTGGAGCATAGTGGGAGCGTGCCGGACTTCGCGTCGCCGGCCGCTCTCGCGGCGCGCCTGGCCGACGTGGGCCACCTCGCCGACGAGGGGCTTGCGATGGCGGGCTTCCTCGCGCTGCGCCCGCCCCGGCCGATCTTCCTGGTTGCCCGCCGAGGAGCCCGAGGCCCCATACCATTCGACGCTCTCGGCGCTGGTGGAGAACATGGAGGTTCGTCGTGCGTGAGGTGTTGAACGAGCTGCTGGACTGGTGGCGCGCGGGGGAGCCGGTCGGGATGGCCACCGTCGTGCGCACCTGGCACAGCTCGCCGCGCCCGCCGGGCGCGACGATGCTGGTCGGCCCGGACGGCACCGCCGTCGGCAGCGTGTCCGGCGGCTGCGTCGAGGGCGCCGTGTACGAGCTGGCACGCGAGGTGGTCGAGACCGGCACCCCGGTCGTGCAGCGCTACGGGGTCAGCGACGACGACGCGTTCGCCGTCGGCCTCACCTGCGGTGGCATCATCGAGCTGCTCGTCGAGACGGTCGGCCCGGACACGTTTCCGGCGCTGGACAAGGTGGCCCGCGCGATCGAGCACCGCGACCCGGTCGCCGTGGTGTCCATTGTGGAGGGTCCCGACGACCGCATCGGGCGCCGCCTCGTGGTCTGGCCCGGCTCGGTGGACGGCAGCCTGGGCTCGCCGCGGCTGGACGCCGCCGCGACCGACGACGCCCGCGGCCTGCTCGCCGCCGGACGCACCGACACCCTGCACTACGGCCTGGACGGGGAGCGGCGCGGGGAGGGGCTGACGCTGTTCGTGGCCACGTACGCCCCGCCCGCGCGCATGCTCGTGTTCGGGGCCATCGACTTCGCCGCCTCGGTCGCGCGGATCGGGGGCTTCCTGGGATACCACGTGACGGTCTGCGACGCCCGCCCGGTCTTCGCCACGTCCAAGCGCTTCCCCGGCGCCGACGAGGTGGTCGTGGACTGGCCACACCGCTACCTGGAGGGCGAGATCGAGGCCGGCCGGGTCGACGACCGGACCGTCGTGTGCGTGCTCACCCACGATCCCAAGTTCGACGTGCCGGTACTGCGGGTCGCGCTGCGGCGGGACTTCGCCTACGTCGGCGCCATGGGCTCACGGCGCACCCACGACGACCGCGTGGCGCGCCTGCGCGAGGCCGGGCTCAGCGAGGCCGAGCTCGCCGGGCTCTCCTCGCCGATCGGCCTCGACCTGGGCGCGCGCACCCCGGAGGAGACGGCGGTGAGCATCGCGGCCGAGATCATCGCCGGCCGCTGGGGCGGCGGCGGAGCGCGCCTGACCACCACCGTCGGCCGGATCCACCACGACTGATCGCGGTATCTCTACGCCGCGCCCGTCGCCCTCAAGCGACTAACGTCGCAGATGGCCCGTCGACCAAGTGCTGGAGGTTCGGCCGTGCAACTGGAGAACACCGTATCGGAGGCGGGCGTCGTTTCGGAGGTGGCTGTCGTTTCGGAGGTATCGGCCCCGGTGGAAGCCGCGGGCGAGCCGCTCGCGCCCGTCCAGCCCGATGCGGAGCCGATCGACCTGCTCGCCGTCAGCGGCGTGGGCTCCGCCGTGCGCCGCGCGGTGCCGTACGTGGTGACCGCCGCCGCGAGCTTCGCCGTCGTGCTCGGCATCATCTGGTGGATCAAGCGTCGCTGACCGGGTTCGTCGCCAATCCGGCGGCGGCCCGCCCTCTGGCACAGGCTGCCGCCGTGCCTACGAGGGCTGGCCAGCGCCGCCGGGCAGGGTGAACCCGCGCACGGCCGGCGGCGCGGCACCCGACGCGATCCACGCGGCCAGGGCCGAGCCGGTGGCCGGGGCCGTCATGATGCCGGTCGTGAAGTGCCCGCCGGCGAACCAGGCGTTGCCGGCACCGGGAAGGCGGTCCACGACCGGCTGGCGGCCCTCGATGTACGGCCGGAAGCAGCACCAACGATGGCTGATCGCCGCGCCGGCGGCCCCCGGCAGCAGGGTGGCCAGCGAGGCCGCCATCGGGTCGGCGATCTCGGGCCGCACGTCGGGGGTCGCGTCACCGTCGTCGAAGGTGCCGCCGCAGACCACGCCGCCGCCCGGCAACGGCGTGCCGCCGCCGAGCGGGCCGGCCAGGACGCTGCCGAGCCGCCAGGGCCCGGGGGCCAGCGCGAGCATGTGCCCCTTGATCCAGCGCTGCGGTACCCCGTCGGCCCACGGCGCCGGAACCAGCCCGGTGGCCACGATCAGGGCGCCGGGCGTGAATTCGCCGGCGGTGGTGTGCACGGCCGCGACCCGGTCGCCGCGCACGGTGACGCCGAGCATGTCCACCCCGGTCGCCACCTGCCCGGCGCGCGCGGTGAGCGCGGCGGCGAGCCGGCCGGGGTTCACCGTGAGCTGTCCTTCGGCGAGCACCGCCGTGGCGCCGTCCGGCAGCCGTACGTCGGGCTCCAGCTCCCGCACTGCGGCCGCGTCGAGCGCGCGCAGCCCCTCCGGCAGTGGCCCCGCGGGCGCCGTCCCCGCCGGGCGCACGTCCAGCCAGCGGGTGGGCCAGGCGCCGATCGCGCCGCCCCACTCGGCGTCGAGTTCGCGGTACAGCGCCCGGCTCGCGCGCCCGAACGCGACGAACTCGGGGGAGTCGGTGAGCAGGTGCATGTCCGGAGCGATGGCGCCGCCGTTGCCGGACGAGGCGGCCGGGGCCAGCCGGGGCGCCCGCTCCAGCAGCACCACCCGGCCGAGGCCCGCCCGGCGGCAGAACACGGCGGCCGACAGGCCGATCGCACCGCCGCCGACGACCAGCACGTCCGGGCGCCGATCGAGGTCAGCGGGCCGGCCGGGAGCCAGTGCCGCCCGCTCGTGCGGCGTCAAACGGTCGTCCCACACGGTCACGCGGTCCATCCGCCCATCCTGCCCGGCGCGCGCCACGTTGTCCCTTCCGGGCCGGCTTGCCTTCCCTTCAGCCCTCGGCGGCGCGGCGCCGGCCTTCCGCGAAGAACGCGCCCAGGTCCGGCAGCTCGCGCAGCGGACGAGCGGCCCCGAAGGAGACGTTCCAGAAGTCTCCCGAGCGCGGCTGCCACGGCCCGACGTACGCGTACGGCTCGTCGATCGTCCCGTCGCCCGCCGACACCCCGAAGTTCACCTCGTCGAGCGAGATGCCGACGTCGAAGTGCTCCGGCCACAGCACCGGAACCGCATCCCCACCCATCGCCCGCAGCGCCGCGTCCCCCACGACGAACCCGTCGATGATCGCCGCCGCCCCGTCGAGCACGATGCGGTCGCCGGACGCCGCCCCCGATCCGTCCGTGTAGAGCCCGCGCGGCGCCCCGATCGCAACCCCCGCGTCGTCCGCCACCTCGCCCAGCGTCCGCCCGGCGAGCGGCACGCGCCGCCCCCCGGCGACGAGCGCGTCGGCGGTCACCCGCAGATCGGGCGCGGCCACGGTGGCGAACCCGTCGCCGGTGATCCGAAGCCGGATCGTCCCGCTGGCGCGGTGCTGCGGCCCGGCGAGCACCAGCTCGGCCAGCCCGTGAAGAGAACGTCGAGTCTCATTGGTCACCCGACCATGCTGTCATTCCCCGATGCTTCGGCGTGTGACGTATGCGCGCCGTCGCGCGTGTTTGGGATATGACAACGATCCCCGCGCTCGACGGCGTGCCGCCGCCGACCGTCCCTGGGAGGGCCATGGCGTCTCGGGAAGGGCCGTCGGACTTCGCCGAGTGCTACGCGGCCTGGTTCGCGCCGATCGCCGGGCAGCTCGCCGTGTATCTCGGCAGCGCCGAGGAGGCGCAGGAGGTCACGCAGGAAGCGTTCACCCGGGCGTGGGCCCGGTGGGGCCGGATCGCCCGCTACGACGAGCCGGCCGCATGGGTACGCCGGGTCGCCTGGAACCTCGCGACCAGCCGCATCCGGCGTGCGCGCACGGCCCTTCGGCACTGGCGCGGCCAGCGGCCCGAGTCGGTCGCCGGGCCGGGGCCGGAGCGGGTGGCCCTGGAGCGCGCGCTCGCCGCGCTGCCGGCCGACCAGCGCCGCGCCGTGGTGCTGTACTACCTGGCCGGCCTACCGGTCGCCGAGATCGCCGAGATCTGCCGGGCACGGGAGGGTGCCGTGCGCACCTGGCTGTACCGCGCCCGCATCGCCCTGGCCCGCCACCTGACCGACGAGGTGAACGACGATGCCTGAGCCCGACGAGCACCTCGACGAGCGGCTGCGCGCCGCCCTGGGCGAAGTGGGCGATCGCGCGCGGGAGCGGATCCGCGTTCCGGGGGCGGGCACGGTCCCTCCGGCCGCGCGGCGGCGCCGGGCGGGGCTCGCCGGTGGTACCGCACTCGCATTGATCGCCGTGGGTGCGGCCGGTTGGGGAGTGGCACGCGAGGCCGTGCTATTCGGGCAGGCCGCGGCGCCGAGGTGCGCCCCGGCGGAGGGCCGGGCGTTCCTGCCTCACGCGGCGACCGACGAGCAGCTCGCCCGGGTGGGGAGCATCCTGGGCCGGTCGCCGGAGGTGGCGTCGTATCGTATCGAGACCGTCGAGGAGAACTACGACCGGTTCAAGTGGGAGTACCGCGACCACCCCGACATCGTCAATGCGACGAAGGTGGACGTTCTCCCCCGGTCCTTGTGGTTCAGCCTGCCCTGCGCGGGGGACTTCCCGGCCGTGCGGGCGCGCCTCGAGCCGGCGTCCGACGGGGTGTGGTGCTCGTGCGTACCGCGCGACAAGCCGGTCCTACCGCCGCCGACCAGGACAGCGACGCCGTCGCGCTGAAGATGCCGGCTATGACATTTAGCCGCTCTAGAGTGCGAGCTGTGGACCGGCTGGGACATCGCCGTGAGCCTGTTCGGCCCGCGATAGACCGAGTCGAGTGGCCATGGGCGGCGCGGCGTAAAGCGTAAGCACGACGGAGGTATCGCGGTTTCGCCCGGCGCTCAGGGTGGCGGCCCGCCCGGCCAGGGCGCAGAGCACAGCGATCCTGCCATGGGAGCAGGTGAGCTGCCCGCGGAGCGGGCATGGGGGGCGCGGGGTGGGCACCCCCCGCCTGCGCCCGCGCGAAGCGCGCGCCAAGTTAGGAACTGCGCGACAGGATCAGGTCGGCGCGGTCGCGGGTGCCGGCGATGACCTCGGCGTTGCGCTCGTCGCTGCGGAAGACCCAGTCCCGAGCCTCCGGCAGGTCCAGGCCCTTCGCGAGCTGGCGGCGTACCAGCGAGTCCTGCCGCACCCTGTCCGGCGCGTCGAGGTACAGCACGAGGTCGAGCAACCCGCGCACCGAGGACCACGGGCCGTGGTCGAGTAGCAGGTAGTTGCCTTCCACCACGATCACGCGCACGTCCGAGGAAACCGGTATCACCCCGCCGATGGACTCGTGCAGGGTGCGGCTGTAGCTCGGGGCGTACACGAGGTCCTCGCCGGCGTGCAGGCGGCGCAGCAGGTGCACGAAGCCTGCCGCGTCGAAGGTCTCCGGGGCGCCCTTGCGGTCGGTCAGGCCGAGGCGCTCCAGCTCGGCGTTGGACAGGTGGAAGCCGTCCATGGGCACGGCCACACTGGACAGTCCATCGTGGACGTTCAAGGCTTCGGAGAGCGCGCTGGACAGCGTGGACTTGCCGGCCGCCGGCGGGCCGCAGATGCCGATGATGCTGCGGCCCTGGCGGCCGCGGACGAACGGCACGACCGCGGCCAGGGCCGGCGGCAGCACGTCGAGGGGCCTCATGCGAGCGCGTCGCGTAGCGTGCGCATGCCGGCCAGCACGAGCGCGGCGGCCTTCTCGGCGGCGAACCGGCGGGGCATCGCCGCGCCGATCCCACCCGCCGCGCCGGTGATGACGACGACCTTCCCGTCGAGCCTCACGGCCGTGCCCCCAGCTCTCGCAGCGTCTCCAGCAGCGCGGGCGCGCCGCCGGCGACGAGCTCCCGCGTCGGCAGCAGCGCGACCACCGGCGTGGTGACCCCGGCATCGGCGTAGCGCCGCACGTGCGCACGGCACCGCTCGGCGCTGCCGTGCACGATGAGCGCGTCAACGACCTCGTCCGGGATCGCGGCCAGCGCGCCCTTACGGTCGCCGGCCGCCCACGCGTCCCACATCGGCTTGAGTACCTCGCCGCGGCCCAGCCAGCGGTGGAACGCCGCGTAGCCGGGCACCGTCAGATAGGCGGCGATCAGCCGGCGCCCGGTCGCGCGGGCCTCCTCGGCGTCGGCGGTGGGGCACACGAAGATGCGCGCCGCCACCTCGAAGCCCTCGGGCGCGGCGGTCAGCTCGGCCCGCGCGGTCGCCACGTCCTCGACCGACAGCCAGTTGAGGACCGTGCCGTCGGCCTCGGCCGCCGCCAGGCGCAGCATCCGGCCTCGCAGACCCGCCAAGAGCAGCTTCGGTGGTACCTCGGGAACCCGCTCCAGCCGGAACCGCCGCACCGTGAACGTGTCGAAGTGCCCGTCGACGAGTTCGCCCGTGAGCGCGCGGCGCAGGAAGCGCAGGACGTCCCGGCTGCGCTCGTACGGCCGGTCGTACGGCACCGCGTTCCAGTCGCCGACCACGACCGGCGAGGAGGCCCCGATGCCGAGGGCGAACCGCCCCGGCGCGGCCTCGGCGAGGGCGGCCGCCTGCATCGCCAGCAGAGCGGGGCCACGAGTGAAGACCGGGACGATCGCGGTGCCTAGCCGCAGTGCCGGGGACCAGACCGAGGCGAGCGCCAGCGGGGTGAACGCGTCGGTCCCGGCGACCTCCGAGGACCAGACGTCCGTATACCCGAGATCCGGTAGCGCGGACAGCAACGCCGCGTGGTCGGGCAGCGGAATTCCGGTGAGCGGGATCGTCAGCCCCCATTGGCTGTTCATGCGCCGATCATCTCCGTGAAACGGCCGATGTGGCAAGCGGAAGGGCGCCCTCGTGCGTGAGCTCTCATGTTGCAGACCGTCGATGTGCCACATAGCCTTGCGCGGGTTTTCGCCGAGAGAAGGAGCGCGAAATGCTTGGTCTGGAAAAGAAGCTGATGAAGCAGTGGGAAGGCAAGAGCGCGCAGGAGCTCGCCGACGCCCCCGTCACCGCGATCGCCGGCGTCAGCGAGGGCGACGCCGAGAAGCTGCTGGCCGCCTTCAACATCAAGACGGTCCGCGACCTGGGCACCAACAAGTACTTCCGGTGGGCGCAGGGCATCGTTTCGCTCGCCGACTGATCGTCGAACCGCCCACGACGGTCGCCCCCGCTTCGGGGGCGACCGCTTCACTCATGCTTCGGCGGCGACGGTCCGCATCACAGCAGCGACAGCCCGCCGGTCACCGGGTGCAGTGCGTCGCCGCGGGCCGGGCCGATCGCGCAGCAGGTCGGGGTGCCGGCGGCGACCTGGGTGCGTCCGGCGTCGTGGATCACCTCGACCGGCAGCCCGGCCTCCTCGGCGGCCCCGACGACGAGCCCGAGCGTGTCCTCGTCGGGCACCTTGAGCACCACCTTCGGCTGCCCGGCCCGCCACCAGCCGGCGAACGCCGCCGTGCCCTGGTTGCGCATCGCCGCGGCGACGGCCGCGTGCGCCGCCTGCGCGGCGATCTTGCCCTTCCCCATCCCGAGGTCGGTCCGCATCACGATGACGAGCCTGAACTCGCCGGCGGTCTCGCTCACGGCTGACGACCCTACAGCGCGATGTTGAACCGCTGCAGGAGCATCGGGACGAGCAGGACCGTGCCGGAGAGGATGGCGACCGTGGTGAATACGATGCGCAGGAACACCATCTCGGTCTTGTCGCCGGCGGTGAGGGCGATCGACTGCGGCAGGCCGACGCAGCGCCACATCCGGCGGCCGGTCGGTATCGGCCAGAAGATCGGCGAGCCGTGCCGGGTCAGCATGTCGCCGAGCAGGTGGACCAGGCCGCCGACGCCGACCGCGAGGCCGAGCAGGGGGTAGCCGCGGTCGCCGGGGAGACGCTCGTAGACCAGGTACGCCGCGCCGGCCGAGGCGAGGGTGACGATGATCCAGCCGGCGCGCTCGGCCCACTTCTCGAACAGGCCGCGCAGCGCGAGCGCGAACGACAGGAAGAGCACACCCATGACGGCCCACTTGCCGTAGGCGTTGCACAGGGCGAGGGTGCCGTATCCGACGCCGACGTTGAACACGATCGTGTGCGTGAGCGTGCGATGGCCGTTTTGCCGGGGCGGGTCGTGCTTCATGCGGGTCAGCTTGTAGACGCCGAGCGAGAGCTTCTCGACGCACTCGGCGACGAACAGCGAGAGCACGCCGAACGTGCGCGCCACGGTCGCCCCGCCCTGGTTCCGGGTGACCCGGCCGGAGAGGTCCAGGTCGGGCAGCAGGGCGCCACCGGCGCAGATCGCGGTGCCGACGGCGAGTTGCAGCGGCGTCTGGTGGAAGTGCGCGACCTGATCCAGCAGGAGCGAACCTGTCAACCAGACGGCCGCCCCGGAGAGCGCATGCGAGGAGCCCATCATGACACGTGACTATCCCAGGTGGACGATCATTCGTACATAGGAGCTACCATCGCATCGATGTACCTCTAACGTCGAGCGTCGTTGCCGTCATGCTCGCTGCGGCGTCCGAGGCCAGGTAGAGGGCCGCGAAGGCGGCGTCGTCCACGGTCGACTCGCGCGGTGTCCAGGACACGACATTCGCCCGCACGCCCGCGTCGGCGACCAGCAGGGCGTAGTGCCGGGTGAGCGCGGTCACCCCGCCGCCGACCGCGTTGGTCGCCGGGTCGGGGCCGTAGGGCGCGAGCGTCACCACGGCGCCGACGCCGGCCTCGGTCATGCCGGGCAGGAATGCCTGCAGCGCCTGAAAGGTCGCCGTCAGTCCACTGTCGACGGTCCGCTGCCAGCCGCCGCCGGACGGCGACGGGCACGGCAGCACGAAGAGCAGGTCGGGCCGGCCGAGCTCGGCGAGCACGCCGAGCCGCACCGCGTCCATCGTGGCCGCTCCGGTCTCCTCGGCCAGGATGCCGATCGCCTCCGCGCCGCCCCAGCGCAGCTCGTCCACGAGGTCGGCGAGCCGGGCCTCGTCCGGGCCGACGACGGCGACCCGGGCGCCGCGCTCGGCGAGCATCCGGCACACCGCCGCGGACACCCCGTCGGGCCCGCCGAGCACCACGGCGACCCGGCCCTTCAACTCGAAGTACGACGATCCGAGCACTGCATGCCACCCCCTTCCTCTTGCCGGCCCTTGTATCGGTGGGGGCCGCCGCGGTGATCGCCGCGGCGGCCCCCGATCGGTGTCAGCGGGTCCAGCCCTGCCGCGCCGCGTGCCCCCACGGCCCGTGGCCCCAGCGCGGGTGGTGCCCGCCGTACGCCCGCCAGCGCGCATGCCTGGCCAGGCCGAACACCATGAAGAAGAGCGGGATCGCCGGCCAGAAGAAGTGCGCACCGGACAACACCCACAGCCCCATCAGCGCCGCCGCGACGACGGTTACGAAGCCGGCGTGGCCCCACAGATGCCGGCGGCCGTCCCGGGCGAAGCGCGCCTTGGCCTCCGGCGTCTCGTGGAGTCCGCGCCGCCCGCCCTCGGGCAGGTCGGCGGTGAGCGGCGGCAGTTCGTCGCGGAACTTCGCGGCGTACACCTGGCCGAGCCGCTCCTCCCCCTCCTCGAGCGTGAGCCGGCCCTCGGTCATGCCGGCCCGCACCATGTTGGCGTACTGTTCGCGCTCCTCGTCCGAGGCGCGCACCCGTTCGCCGAACGTGTTACCGCTCATGTGTCCCAAGCCCCCTTCCGTTGATGGGCTCCAGCGTGGCGCTCGGCGGCGCCGGGCGCGTCGCACCGGCGTCGGCTCGTGCGCTACCTCCGGCGACGCAGCCGGGCCCGGCGTGTACTCCCACGGGAGTACACGCCGGCGCGCCGGCGAGGCGATGCCGCAGGTGGGCGCCTCCACTACGTTTGTGCTGTGAGACGACCGCCGTGGGCCGACGAGCACCGCGCCGAGCGGCTGGAGCGCAAGTTCCAGCGCTTCGAGCGGCGCGTCGAGGGGCGGCGCTGGCCCGGGCCGCACCCGGTGCCGTTCGCGGTGTTCATCGCGCTCCTGCAGATCTTCGGCACCCGCGCGGCGGCCTACGGCAGCACCGCCCACGAGCTGGACCAGACCGGCTACCTGCTGCTGATCGTCGGCCCGGCGGTCCTGGTGCTGCGCCACAAGCTGCCCCTGCTCACGCTCGCGGGGGCGCTGAGCGCGACGGTCGCCTACTTCGCACAGCTGTACCCCAACGGGCCGGGCTTCATCGCCGCGATCGTCGCCGTCTTCACCGCCCTGTCGGCGGGTTTTCGCTGGTTGACCTGGATCGCCGTGGTCGTCGCCTACGGCGCGTACGTCGTGCTGGTGCTGCCGCACGCCTCCATCGGGCGGCTTGTCGCCATCGGCGTGTGGTGCGTCATCATCGCGTTCTTCGGCGAGGCGGCCCGGGTGCGCGGCATGCGGTACGCCCAGATGGCCCGCGACCGCGCGCATCAGGAGGCACTCGCCCGGGCCGAGGAGGAGAAGGCCCGCAAGGAGCAGCAGCGCCGCCAGGCCAGCGACGAGCGGCTGCTCATCGCCCGGGAGCTGCACGACGTCATCGGCCACCACCTGTCGCTCATCAACGTCCAGGCCGGCGTCGGGCTGCACCTGATGGACGAGCAGCCCGAGCAGGCCCGGGTGGCGCTCACCGCGATCAAGCACGCCAGCGCCGAGGCGCTCAAGGAGACCCGGGCGGTGCTCGCCGGACTCAACCCGGGAGAGGCGGCGCCGCGCACCCCTGCACCCGGCCTGGCCGACCTGGAGCGGCTGGCCGGCGAGGCCCGCGGCGCGGGGCTGCCCGTCACGCTCGACACCGTCGGCGAGCCCCGGGCACTGCCGCCGCAGGTGGACCGGGCGGCGTACCGCATCGTCCAGGAGGCACTCACGAACGTCCGCCGCCACGCCGGCCCGCACGCCACGGCGACGGTCGTCGTCGGCTACGGCCCGGCCGAGCTCAGCGTCGTCGTCACCGACGACGGTGCGGGCGCGGCGGCGGACGCCGGCCTGGTCGGCAACGGCATCGCCGGCATGCGCCACCGCGCCGCCACGTTCGGCGGCACCGTCGAGGCCGGCCCGCGCGAGGCCGGCGGCTTCGAGGTCCGCGCCACGATCCCCCTGCGTGAGGAAGACAAACCGTGATCAAGGTCCTGCTGGCCGACGACCAGGCGCTGGTGCGGGCGGGCTTCCGCGCCCTGCTCGACGCGCAGTCCGACATCGAGGTGGTCGGCGAGGCGGCCGACGGCACGGACGCCGTACGCCTGGCGGTGCGGACCCGCCCCGACGTGGTCCTCATGGACATCCGCATGCCCGTCCTCGACGGCCTGGAGGCGACCCGGCAGATCGCCGCCGACGCCCGCCTCGCCGACGTGCGCATCGTCATCCTGACCACGTTCGACCTCGACGAGTACGTCTTCGAGGCGCTGCGCGTCGGCGCCAGCGGCTTCCTGGTCAAGGACACCGAGCCGGTCGACCTGCTGCGTGGCGTGCGCGCGGTCGCGGCCGGCGACGCGCTGCTGTCGCCGGGCGTGACCCGCCGGCTCATCGAGGAGTTCGCCAGCCACTCCCGCGCGCCGCTCGCCCCGATGTCGCTGGACACCCTCACCGACCGCGAACGCGAGGTGATGGCCCTGGTCGGCGCCGGCCTGTCCAACGAGGACATCGCGGCGAAGCTCTACGTCAGCCCCGCCACCGCGAAGACCCACGTCAGCCGCGCCATGATCAAGCTCGGCGCCCGCGACCGCGCCCAGCTCGTCGTCTTCGCCTACGAGGCCGGCCTGGTCCGCCCCGGCTGGCTCGGCTGAAACCGTCGGTGACGCCCGGGCGCGGGCTCAGCGGCGGCGGCGCTGCCAATGCAGCGGGCGGGGGTCGAGGGTCCACAGCAGGCGGCGCCACCACGGGCGGCGCGACCTGAGCTCCTCCAGGTAGGCGACGGCCTGGGCGGTGGCGCGGGCGGCCTGGGGCTCGCCCGGGCCGGCGGCGGGAGCCGCGAAGGCCACCGCGTTGACGAGCGCGGCCAGGTCGTCGATCGGGGGCGCGGCCGGGCGCAGGAGGCGCGGCGCGGCGTGGGCCCGGTGCTCGGCGGCCGTCACGGCGTGGTGGGCGATCTCACCCGCCGTGAGGTGCGCCGGCGCGGGACGGCCCGCCTGGCGCAGGCCGATGAGCACCTCACTCCAGGCGGCGTCGATGCGCGCCGACGGGGGACCCTCCGCCAGGCGCCGACGCCGGCGGTTGCGCAGCACCAGCGGTACCGCCACGAAATAACCGGCCACGAACAGCAACGCGGCCACGGCGGCCGAGGCGGCGATCAGCGGGCTGGCTGCGGAGCCGGCGGGAGCCGCGGCGACCGAGGGGGAGCCCGAGCGGGCCGACGGGGCGCTCGCGGTGACGGACGGCGGCGGCACCGGCTGCGGCGGCGGCTGCGACGGCGGCGCCTTCGGGCGGAAGTCGTCCTCGATCGGGCGCTGCATGGTGTCGGACTTGGGCAGCGGGTCGAACGCGACCCAGCCGAAGCCCTTGAACTGGATCTCCGGCCAGGCGATGGCGTCGGCGCCGCGGACCGCCTTGTCGTTCTTGTGCGTCTGGAAGCCCACGACCACGCGGGTGGGCAGGCCGGCCAGCCGGGCCAGGACCGCGAAGGCGGCGGTGAACTGCTCGGAGGTCCCCTTCTGCCCGCCGAGCTGCTTGTTGCCGAACAGGAAGTGCTCGACGTTGGGGTACGCGTGGCCACTGGGCGCGTCGGAGACGAGCTTGTAGTGCTCGCTCAGCCACTGCTGGATGGCGAACGCGCGCTGGTACGGGTTGGAGACGCCCTCGCCGAGGTGCGCGGAGAGCTGGGCGATCGAGTCGGGGACCTTGCCGGGCAGGGCGAGGAAGCGGGCCGCCTCGGTGGGGGCGGGCACGTCGGCGACGAACAGGGCCTGGTCGTCGGGGCGCGGCTGCTGGCGCGACGTGACCGTGTACGTCAGGCCCTTCCGCACCCCGTCATTGAGCGCGACCGTGCCGGTCTCGGCGTCGTAGGCGACCCGGACGCCGTCGACGCGCTGCGGGGTGGCGACACCGGGCAGCAGACGGCCGTCGAGCTCGTAGATCGTGATCGTCTGGGTGACCTCGGGGCCGTCGCCCTCGGGGCGGCCCAGGACGCGGCCGGCGTTGCGATAGACCGAGCCGATCCGCCAGGTGACGCCGTCGTAGTCGCTGAGCACGGCGAGCCGGATCGGCGGTTCCTGCTGGGCGCCGGGGCCGGGGGCGACGACCGCGTCGAAGAGGTGCTGGCCCTTGTTGAGGTTCCAGCCGGACAGGCGCACGAGCGGGTTCTCGTCGAGCGCGTCCAGCTGCGGCGGGGTGACGTAGTTGCGCGGGTCGACCGGGGTGTCGTTGCCCCGGCCGGCGACGGCCGGGCCGAGGAGCTGGGAGAGCAGGACGACGACGGCGACGCCGGCCGCCGCGCCGGCACCCACCCGGACGCCGATCGTCCGCTTCTGCGTTTTCGTCAGGACGTCGGATGACAGATCGGCCCGAGCACTCGCGATCAGGCCGAGCGCGGCGAAGGCGGCGTAGGCGAGCGGGATCCACGTCGTGGCGCGCACCGCCGTGGTGTCGGGGCCGACCAGGTACAGCGCGGCGGCGTACAGCAGCGTCGGCGCGGTGTAGGACAGCAGCACCCGGCCGTAGCGCACCCCGACCTCGGCCGCGGCGAGCCCGGCCAGCCAGGTGGCGATGACCGGCAGCAGGACCGTGTCCGGCTGCGGCTCGACCGGGATCAGCGCGGTGAGCAGCCGCGGGATGCTGTTGCGCAGCGCCTCCCGGGCGATGTCGGGCACCGCGCCCGGGATCTGCCCGGCCTGTGCGGAGACGCGCACGGCGACGAACGTCATGACGACCAGGCCGAGCACCGAGGCGGGCGCCGCCGTCCAGCCCGGCAGCCGGCGGACCGCGACGCTGATGAGCACGGAGGCGGCCGCGGCGATGGTGGTGAGCAGCGGCAGCAGGGTGCCGTTGTAGATCGGGGCGAGCGAGAGCCCGGCCAGGACGAGCATGCCGAGCAGCGACACCGGCACGAGCGGGCGGCTCACCATGCCTGGACCCCGTCCCACGCGGCGGCGAACTCGGCGCCGTCGCGCACGGCGAGGACGACGACGCGCTCCAGCGCCGGGCGGGCGTCGCCGAACACGCCCGCGACCAGGGTGGGGTATGCGGTGCGCAGGGTGCTGACCCGGGAGAGGTCAGCCTCGCCGCTGAGGTAGACGAGGGTGTCCCCGAGGCGCTGGGTGCGCAGCGCCGCGATCGACTTTTCGGGTGCTTCCGGTTTATCTGACATATCCGACATCTCGGCCTCGGCCAGCAGGTCCAGGTAGTCGCGGGCGGTGTTGCCCGAGGCCACCTGGACCTGCCGGCCGCCCGACAGCAGCCGCAGCGCGATCGGCAGCTCCTCGCGGAAGGCTGCCATCACCAGCGACGCCGCCGCCTCGCACGCGGATTCGAACAGCTGCGGGTCGGCGTAGGAGGCGCGGCGATCGTCCAGCAGCACGACCAGGCGCGGCAGGCTGGTGTCCAGCTGCTCGCGCACCATCAGCTCGCCGACCCGGGCCGACGTGCGCCAGTGCACCCGCCGCAGCTCGTCGCCGACGACGTACTCCCGCAGCGTGTCGAACGTGATCGTGCCGTGCGGCACCCGGTCGTCGCGCCCGTCCAGGGAGCGCGTGACACCCGTCGGCACGGCGGAGAGCCGGTGCACCCGCGGGTAGACCCACACCCGCGCCGTCCCGCCGTAGCCGCGGGCGAGCGACAGCAGGCCGAGCGGGTCGCCGCGCACCACGCGCAGCGGGCCGATCGCCACCACGCCGCGGCGGGCGGTCGGCACCGGGTACTGCGCCGTCGTCTCGCCCCCCGCCTTGAGGCGCAGCAGCGGTACCGGCACGGAGGCCTCCCCGCAGCGGTCGTGCGCGACCAGGGTGGCGCCCCGCAGCCGGCTGGTGTTGCCGACCCGCAGCGTGACCGTGCTCGACTCGCCGCGCATGACCCGGTCCGGCTCGACGCCGCGGGAGACGGTCAGCCGGGCATGCCACCAGATGTAGGCGACGGCGAAGGCGAGCGCGGCGACGGCGGCGGTGCCGAGCACGACGAGATGCGGGTAGCCGAAGACCAGCCCGACGCCGAGCAGCACCGCGGCCGCCGCACACAGCCCGGCCCCGCGGGCGGTGAGGCGCATCGGCTCAGGCCGCGACGGGAGACGGCACGGACACCGCGTCGAGCACCTCGCGGACGACGTGGGCCTGCGCCACGCCGCGCACCTGCGCGTCCGGCGAGAGCACCAGCCGGTGCGCGAACACCGGCTCCGCGAGAGCCTTGACGTCCTCGGGCACGACGTAGCCGCGCCCGTCGGTGAGCGCGTAGGCGCACGCCGCGCGGGTCAGCGCGATCACGCCGCGCGGGCTGACCCCGATGCGGACCTGCGGGTGCGAGCGGGTCGCGTTGCCCAGCCTCACGGCGTATCCCAGCAGCGGATCGGCGATGTGCACGCGCCGGGCCAGCCGCACCAGCTGGGCGACGGCCTGCGTGTCGGTGACCGGGTCCAGTGCCTCGGGGGAGCGGGTCACCGCGCCGCGCAGCACCTCGATCTCGACCGCCTCGCTGGGGTAGCCGACGGCGAGCTTCATCAGGAACCGGTCCAGCTGCGCCTCGGGCAGCCGGTATGTGCCGTCCATCTCGATCGGGTTCTGGGTCGCGACCACGAGGAACGGCCGGGGAACCCCGTGCCGCACGCCGTCGACGGTGACGTAGCGCTCCTCCATGACCTCCAGCAGTGCCGACTGCGTCTTGGGCGAGGCCCGGTTGATCTCGTCGGCGATGACGATGTTGGCGAACACCGGCCCGGGGTGGAACTCGAAGCCGCGGGTCGCCTGGTTGAAGATCGTCACGCCGGTGACGTCGGAGGGCAGCAGGTCGGGCGTGAACTGGATGCGCCGCCACTGGCCCTGCACGCTGGCCGCCATCGCCCGGGCGAGCGTGGTCTTGCCGACGCCCGGCACGTCCTCGAGCAGCACGTGCCCCTCGGCCAGCAGCGCGGTCATGGTCAGCCGCACCACCTGGGGCTTGCCCAGCACGATCGACTCGATGTTGCGCGCGAGGCGGCCGACCAGCTCGGCCGCCGCGACCACCTCCTCGTTGGCGGGTTGACCAGATTCCGCGGACTGTTCAGGCGAGATCACGATGCTCCATCAGCATTGCTTCAGCGGCCCCGTGCCGCTGGGCAGATTGAACCAGGCGTAGGGGATGTAATTCTCGCCCTGGAATTGGATCTTGATCCACTGCGTGCTCTTCTTGCCGCCGTAGGGCTCGGCGTTGACGCTCACGTTGGTGTTCGTCTGACAGATGGCGACGTAGCTGTCCGGGGCGTAGACGTCCCCGACCACGGTGCCGTTCTGCGACGGGGTCTTGTATACCCAGATGCCGCCGTTGCTGGCGCCGCGGCCGCAGTAGCTGTTGACGGTGCACACGACGGTTCCCTTGTACACCGGGGTGCTGATCGACCCGCTGCCGCTCGCGGTCATGCCGGCCGTGTTCGTGATCGTCACGGTGTAGCTGTAGTCGGTGCCAGGCCACAGCCCGTTCATGGTCAGCGAGCCTGAGCAGTTGCCCTGCACGCCGCCGGCGCCGGCCACGTCGAGCCGGCAGGTGGCCGGCGCGCCACCTCCGTCGGTGGCGGTGAAGCGGGCCGTGATCGAGTTGAGCGCGGCGGTGTCGCCGCCGTCGTCGACGGTCATCGTCGGCTGGGCGAGGGTGTCAGCGGCGCCGGAGGCCGCGGCGCCCATCCCCGCTTTGTTGATCGCCCGCAGCTGGATCGTGACGTGCTCGGCGTCCTTGAACCCGCCGAACTCGTGGGTGAGTGTGGTGTCGATGCTGATCTTGGTGCCGTTGACCGTCGCCTCGTATCCGGTGATCGGCGTGCCGTTGTCCTGCGGCGCCCTCCACGACGCCACGACCGCGCCGCGCTTGTCGACCACCGCCTTCACGGTCAGCGAGCCCGGCGTGCCCGGCTTGTTGAACGGCACCACGGACGGGCTCAGCGGCGACTGCTCCGAGCTCGCGCCGATGTCGTTGATCGCGGCCACCCTGAACGCGACCTGCGTGCCGTACGGCAGGTCGCCGGCCGGCACCGTCAGCGACGGCTGGGCGGACTCGTAGGTCTTCGACTCCGCGGTGGATACGCTGGTCACGACATACTTGGGGATCTTGTGGCCCTGCCCGTTCGCGGCCGGCCAGGTCACGGTGACCGTCCCGTCCGGGTTGGCGGTCGCGGCGACACTTGCCGGCGGATCGGGCACCTCGCGGGTCGGCACCACCGGGTTGGCGGCCTTCTTCGGCCCGTTGCCCTTGGCGTTGACCGCGTAGACGGTGAACTTGTACGTCTGGCCGTTGGTCAGCCCGGCGAGGTCCAGCGAGCGCTGGCTGGCGCCCACCTCGTGCGGCGGCTGCCCGTCGCCCTCGACCACATACTTCGTCACGGCGCTGCCGTTGGGCGGGGCGGCGGTCCACGTCACCCGCGCGGTCGCGTTGCCCGCCACCGCGCTGACCCGGCTCGGCGCGCCCGGCGGGCCGACCGGCGGCTTCGTCGCCGGCGGGGGCGGCGGAGCGGGCGGTGCGTCGCCGCCGAGGACGTCGTTGGCGTATTTGTCGACGGTGGTCACGTGGTTCTTGCTGTCCACGACCCGCGCGGTCGAGCCGCCGGGCGCGTTGATGAACATGCGGTCCTCGCGGACCTCGATCTCCAGCGGCTTGCCGCCGGCCTGGATCCGGATCGGCTCGAGCGCCTTGCCCTGCGTGTCCAGCACGTAGACGGTCCCGGTGGCGTCGTCGGCGCAATACAGCCGGCCCGCCCAGGCCACACACGGCTGCAGCTTCGGGCTGTCGCCGGGCACGGCGAAGTCGTGGACCGCGTCGTTGTTGACGACATACACGTGGCTGCCGTCGATGATGGTGACCGGCACATCGCCGCCGACCGTGCGCCCGGGCATCGCGCTCTCGCCGTCGAGGTGCAGCGGCACCTTCTTCACGGCGTCGCCGCGCAGCGTGGTCAGGGCCGTGGCGGTCTTGTCGAGCACGGCCACGCCGGAGTCGAGGATCGACAGCGTCAGGTCGTGGCTGGGGTCGGCGACGCCGACGGTCTTCACCTTCACCGGGTTGCCGGCGAACCCGCCGCCCTGGCCGCCGGAGGGGGAGGCCTTCTTCGCCGGGGCGGGCTCGATCGCCACGACCGTGCCCTCGGACGGCACCAGCAGCCACAGCCGGCCACTGTCGTCGAACGCGCCGCCGGAGATGCCCGGCGGGAAGCTCAGGGTCTCGCCGACCGGCAGCAGCGTCGCCGGGTCGAGCTGGCGGACCTGGCCCTGCACGGTGTCGACGACGAACGCCCTGTCCTCCTGCACGGCCACGGTCACGCCCAGGCCCGGCATCGACTGTGTGGTCGCGCCGATGCTGAGGCTGGACAGGTCCAGCACGCTGATCTTGCCGGTGTTGAGGTCCCGGAGGATGACGAACCGGTCGCTCTGGGACACCTGCATCGTGTGGCCCTGCGCATCGGTGATCTTGGTGCGCGTGTCGACCTTGCCGGTGACCCCGTTGACCCGGGCGAGCTCGCCCTTGTCGGTGCTCCACAGCCAGGCGCTCACGTCGAAGCTCGCCACCGCGTGGTTGGCCGATCCGGTGCCGAACAACGTCAGCCCGAGCACCGAGACCAGGGCCACGACGGTGCCGAGTGTCACCAGCCCGCCGAACTTGCGCGAGCGCAGGTTCAGCCGCATTGCCCCACCATCCCGGCCCCCTCCCGAAAACCGGCGCCCATCATATTCCCGTCGATGTGTGGTGGATACCCGTAGGGTGCGCTCAGTACCTTTGTTGACACGCACGGTGGTGTGGCGTTCATTTTCGCGAGGTGCACGCCAGGTCGGAGAGCTGAACGTCCTGCGTGCCGTAGACCGCGGCGACGGTGAAGCAGTACTCGAGCTTCGGATTCAAGCCGTTGATGGTGACCTGCGTGCTGCCCGCCGGCAGGCCCTGCAGCTCGCGCATCGCGCCCTGCGCCCCGCCGGCCACCACGAACGGCACGCTGCCGCCGCTCGGGTCCTTCCACGTCAGCGTGACACTGGACTTGTCGTCCCTGAGCTTCAGGCCGCCCGGGGCCCGCGGGTTGCCGGCCGGCCCGGCGCCCGGCGCCGCGGACGGCGGGACGGACGAGGGCGGCCCGGTCGACGGCGGCGCGGCGGTCTCGTCCCGGCTCGCCGCGAAGTACGTGACGGCCGTGGCGATCCCGCCGCCGAGGACCGCGACGACGACGATGACGAGGATGGCGACCAGCGGTGAGCGGCGCCGCCGAGGGGAGCCGTCGGACGGCAGTGGCGGTGCGGTCGCCGCCGCCGTCGGCACCGGGGCGGCCTGCCAGGACGGGCCGGACATCGGCTCGTGGCCGGGGCGCCGCAGCACCCCGGGCGCGACCCGCTGCCACGGCGCCGGGTGGTAGTCGTCCTCGTCCAGTTCATCCAGCTCATCTGGATCTTCCGGATCACCGGCCTGCGCGGCATACCCGGATGCCTGGACGGTCCGCGGCGACATCGCCGGCCGGTCGACGTCCCACGCCTCCGGCTGAGAGACCGGCCGTTCGTCGGCGGGTGGTGCGGACACCGGCTGCGGTGGCGGCGGAGGTAGCGGCGGGGCCGGTGGGACGGTGGCGTGTGATGGCGGCGGCGTCACCGGGTCGAACGTCGGCGGCGGGCGCTGCGGCACGTGCACCGCTCCCGCCGGCTCGGGCAGGCCCAGATACCGCCGGGCCGCGCGCACGCTCGGGTGCCCGTCGCCGAGTGCCTGCGGCCCGAGTCTGGCCAGCTGGCCGTAGCGGCGCTTGGCCTCGAACACGTTGCCGAGCTCGTCGGCGATCCGGGCCAGCTCGTAGGACAGGCCGAGCATCACCGCGTGCCCGTCGCCGAGGCGGTGGTGGCCCGCGGCCAACGCCTCCTCGAGCACCCGGCGCGCGTCGCCGAGGTCGCCGAGCTCGACGTGGTGCCGCGCCAGCTGGCCCATCGTGGCCAGCACGTCGGGATCGTCCGGCCCGAGCGTCGAGGCGGCGGCGGCGAGCGCCCGGCTGAGCAGCGTCAGCGCGCCCCGTTTGTCGCCCTGGGCGGCGATCGCCCGGGCACCTTGCACGGCGTTGGCCAACTGGGCGGACGAGGACACGCGGATACTGTGCCCTGTCCACCTCCCGGGGCGCCACCCGTTGGGGCGGACATTGTGTGACGAGCCCGTGGCGGCGTGCTTCGCCGGGGCCGGGTCGGGCCTGCGATCAATACTTGTCAGATGGCGAAAGAATCGCTGAGCCCGCTGCCCGGCGCGCGGGAGGGCCGCGACCCGTCCCGGGCCATCAAGCGCGGCCCCAGCCGCGTGCCGCCCGAGGTCGTCGCGGCCAACCAGCGCGAGCGGCTCTACGACGCGCTCGTGCACACGGTGGCCGAGAAGGGCTACGCCAACGCGACGGTCAGCGACATCTGCCGCGCCGCGGGCGTGACCCGCCCGGCCTTCTACGCGCTGGAGCTGAGTACGCCCCCGAAGGGGCCGGCGTCCGGCAAGCCGGCGCAATGCCGGATCACCCCTTGACGGCTCGGTGGCGAGAGGGCCGGACTTATCCGATATCTCGGGTAAGTAAGTTCGTGCAGCATGTGCCTGCGGCCGGTTCCGTCTTCGACGGCTGCCCGGATATATCCGATATTCCGTATGAAGGCGGATTGGGTGGCCAGCCGCTGTGTGGATGGTCCGGGTGCGCCGCGCGCGCCTACCGAAATCAGGTCAGGACGGTGCGCGGCGTCAACCGGCCGGGCAGGGCCGAGCGCTGGTGCGGCACCCGCGGCGCGGGGGAGCGGCGCAGGACGGCCCGGAACGTGCCGGGCGACTGGCCCGTCTCGCGGGCGAAGAAGCGGCCGAAGTTGGTCGGCTCCTCGAAGCCCAGCCGCCGCCCCACGTCGGCGACCGGCAGCCCGCTCGTGGCCAGCAGCCGCTTGGCCTCCAGCGCCACCCGCTCGTCGATGAGCTGCTTGGCGCTGCGGCCGGTGACCGCGAGGCTGGCCCGGGTGAGCGTGCGCACGGAGCAGCGCAACTGCTCGGCGTAGTCCTCGACGCGCCGGTGCCGCACCTCGCGCTCCAGCTCGGCGCGCAGCAGGCCGATGAGCAGGTCGGCCGGGCCGCGCCGGGGCGCGGGCGCCAGGGCGGCGATGCGCATGAGCAGCACCGCCACCGAGTGGGCCAGCAGCGTCTCGCCGAACGGGGTGCCGCCGTAGCGGATCTGGTCGACACCGATCTGGGCGATCTCGGCGACGATGGCCTCCTCGTCCTCGCCCGCGGGCTGCCAGCAGGCGGGCGCGAACGGGTCGGCGACGAGTTCCGGCAGCGGCAGCTCGGGCAGCAGCGACGGCGAGAACGTCAGCACGGTCGCGTCGAAGCCCGTCTGCCCGCCGAACCGGTGCACCTGGCCCGGGCGGCCCCACAACAGGGTGCCGGGGCGGCAGGCGTACGTCACGAAGTCCAGCTCATGCGTGCCCTGACCGGCGCTGACCAGGATCACGACGTGGTCCGCGGTCCGCACGGCGCAGCGCCCGATCGGCAGGTCGCTAAGCCGCGCCGCGCTGACGGGATCACCGGTGAGGCCGAAACTGACCATGACCAGCCCGACTGTACCGAAGGTGGGCCGATCGGCAACCGCTGGATCACCCGGCAATCGCCCTGCGGCAGGCCTACACCCGGATGCCGGCCACCGCCAGCTCGGCGATGCGGACCTCCTCGAACGCGGCGCCCACCTCCGCGAGCCGCTCCTCGCTCAGCGCCTCGCGCAGCGTGGGCAGCAGTTCGTCCTCCTCGTGCACCACGTGCCGCGCCACGGTCGCGATGAAGTTCTCGAGGGTGTCGTCGAAGCCCGGTCCCTCGGGCGAGATGCGCTGCAGGTCGTGCAGCAGCCGCTCGGCCTCGTGGTGCTCGTCGGCGCCGGTGTGCGCCTCCTCGCGGGCGTGCGCGTCGAGGCCGGCCAGCACGGGGTACACCTTCTGCTCCTCCGCGTGGCTGTGCGCGGTGAGGCGGGCGGCGCACTCGTCCAGCAGCAGCTGGCGGTCGCCGCGGCCGGAGCGCAGGCGCTCGAAGAGCCGCTCCATGACCCGGTGGTCGTTCGTGATGAGTGTGACGGCGTCGGAAGCCATGGTTTCCTCCTATGTGCGTCCCTTCCACGGTCCCGCGTCGCGGGCAGCGGCGTGGCGGAATGGGCGAACCGGTTCGCCCAGAGTGCGCACAGTGCCCCGTCCGGCGTCGCCATCGCCGGGGCCGGGGAGGTGGTCGGCCTGCCGGTCGGGCGGATGAATGCCCTGATCCGGACCGGTTCGCGGAGTCCACGGCGGTGCCGGCCCGGCTCGGCTTCGGCGGTCGCCCGTGCGCCGGGCCCCGGGCAGTCGGCGTGGGCGGCTGAGATATTCGCCGCGGCGGAAACATTGTCGGAAGAAGATATCCGGGTATGACAATAAGTGACCCGTCGTAATCTTCAAACTTCATTCCGTGTTGTTACGGCAGCGTAAAGTTCGCGTCGCGTCGGGGCTGTTCACATCGGAAGATGTCAGTTAAAAATACCGCGAGTACAGCCGTTTGGGTCCGTACGTGTTGGCCAAGAACCGGGCGAACGGATGAGTAGGAATGAGGCGATCGGCGCTCGATCGCGTACATCGGTATTGACATGGATCGGCCGAGCTGTGATCGTGCACAACGTCGATGCGAGTTCCGGGACATTGGGTGCCAGAGCGCCTGCGCCGGCTTGGCCCGCGTCCGACACGCATTGTCAATCTCGGATGCCTGCGGGGACTTTTCGTGACCCAAAGCCAGAGCTCGCTGCCCGTGCCCGCCCAACGGCACGGTCGCGACCCGCGGCAGAGCCCCGAGCACCGGTCCGCCCGTCACACCGCCGCGCTCACCCGTCGCGAGCAGCCGCCGCACCGCGGCGAAGAGCAGCCGCGCCGGCAACGTGCCGGCCGGCGCATCGTCGACCAGCTCCGCCTCATCGTCGCTGTCCCGCTCGTCGCCGTCGTCGTCTTCGCGGGCGTCGCGTTCGTCTCCACCGTCCAGGAGGTGAACCGGGCGAGCACCCTGCAGGACCTCGCCGCGCTCGCCACCAACGCCGGCGGCCTCGCCCACGCGCTGCAGCGCGAGCGGGCCGCGGCCGTCAACGTCGTGCTCAGCAACGACGCGGCGCTGGCGGAGGCCTACCAGCAGCAGACGACGCTGACCGACGACGCGGTCCGGGTCTACCAGCAGCGCCGCCGCAGCCTCGCCGGCAGGGGCTCGGAGAGGCTGTCGCGCATCGACACCGGTGTCAACGCCATCACCGGGCTGCGCGATCAGGTCCGCAACGACAAGCGGGCCTCGGTGTCCGCCGTCGCGTTCAGCTACCGCATCGTCATCGCCGACCTGCTGGCCTACCGCGAGTCGGTGGCCCGCTCCGGCGCCCCGACCGACCTCGCCGACGAGATCCGCGCCGCGGCCGCGCTCTCCCGCGCCGCCGAGGCCGTCGGCCAGCAGCAGGCCGCCGTGCTGCGGGCGATCGCCGCCGGGCAGCTCACGCCCGCGCTGCAGCAGGAGATCACCGCGACCCGCACGAGCTTCATCGAGGCGACGGTCTCGTTCAACCAGCTCGCCCCGGCGCGGTGGCGCAGCTGGTACGAGCAGGCCGGCATGGGCGAGCAGGTCGTCGCCGCGCAGCGCCTGCAGGATCAGGTCGGGCGCACCGCGACCGGCTCGCCGATCGAGCTTGACTCCGCCGGCTGGATCAACGCGATGTCCGGCTGGGAGGGCCTGCTGTACCAGGTCGAGCAGCAGGTCGACGAGAGCGTCGAGCAGTCCGTCGCCGTGCTCCACGACGACCAGGTGACCCGCGCCGTGCTGCAGAGCGCCGGGGTGGCGATCGTGCTGCTCGTCGCGATCGCGCTCACCGGTGTCGTCGCCCGGCGCCTGACCCGGCGGCTGCGGTATCTGCACGACGCCGCCCGGACCGTCGCCTACGAGCAGCTGCCCTCCATCGTGGCGGACCTGCGCGCCGCCGCGCCCGGCACGGTCGACCCCGACGAGGTCGCCGCCCAGGCGTCCTCGACCCTGGTGGTCGGCGGCGCCGACGAGGTCGCGGACGTGGCCCAGGCCTTCCGGGCCGTGCACCGCGAGGCGGTCCGGATCGCTGGTGAGCAGGCCGTCATGCGCTCCAACGTCGCCGAGATCTTCGTCCATCTGTCCCGCCGCGAGCAGCGGCTGGTCGACGCGGTCCTGGCCCAGGTTGACAAGGTCGAGCGGGACGAGACCGATCCCGACCGGCTGCAGGAGCTGTACCAGCTGGACCACCTGGCCACGCGGATGGCTCGGATCAACCTGAGCCTGCTGGTGCTGGGCGGCTCCGGCGCCGCCCGCGTGCGGCGCGAGGACGCGCCGCTGGGCAAGGTGCTGCAGGCCGCCATCTCCCAGATCGAGCACTACGTGCGGGTCCGCTTCGGCAGCGTCGACGACGTGGTGGTCGTCGCCGAGGCGGTCGATGAGATCGTGCACCTGCTCGCCGAGCTGCTGGACAACGCGACCACGTACTCGCCGCCGGAGTCGGAGGTCTGGGTCACCGGCCAGGCGCTGGGCGACCAGGTCATCGTGCGGATCGTGGACACCGGCGTGGGCCTGTCCTCGTCGCGGCGGGAGCAGCTCAACCAGCTGCTGGCGCACCCGCCCACGATCGACATCGCCGCCGTGCGCGCCATGGGTCTCACCGTGGTCGGGCACATCGCCGCGAGGTATGACATCGAGGTCCAGCTGCGCCCCGGCCAGCCCGGCGGGACGCTGGCCGAGATCGTCATCCCGGCAGAAGTGTTCCGAGCGGCCCCGCAGCCGCCGGTCACCGTCACCGCCGAGCACGTCGGCAACGGAGGCCGCCCGGCGGGCGACCTGTTCACGCCGCAGCGGCCCGCCGAGCCCGACCTGTTCGAGGTGCCGGAGCGGCAGTGCTCGACGCAGGAACTGGCCTCGGTACCGTCGGCGCAGCCCGCCCCGCAGACGGCCCCGCCCGGCCCCGGCATGTGGCCGCCGCTGCCCGAGCCGGAGGTGCCGGCGATCCTGGCCGTCGCCGACGACGCGATCGAACTGCGGATCTTCCAGTCGGTCAACGGCTGGTTCCAGAACGAGACGCCGCCCGACCTCGAGACGATCAGCGAGCCGTCGAACTGGGAGTCCGGCGCCGACGCCGGATGGCAGGCCGCGGCCGCGGCCGCCACGCCGGAGGTGAGCTCCACGACCGCCGCGGGTCTGCCGGTTCGCGCGGCGGGGCGCCACCTCGTGCCGGGCGCGGCCGAGCCGGCAGCCCGGCCCGGCGTCGCGGTCCTGCCGAGCACGCCGAAGCGCGATCCCTCCCGGGTCGCGGCGGCCATGTCGGCGTACGCGCGCGGCGTCGTGAACCGACGCCCGCAAGGCTGAGCCTGGCTTGGGGGGAACCGTTGGATGTACCTGCGACAGCTGGAGAGGACCACGTCTGTGACCGACCCGAGTAATCTCGGTTGGCTGCTGGATAACTTCGCGAGCCGCACACCCGATGTCAGCCATGCGCTGGCGATCTCGACCGATGGCCTCGTGCTGGCGCACACCCGGGCACTACCCCGGGACCGGGCCGACCAGCTCGCCGCCACCGGCAGCGGTCTCGTCGCGCTCCTCGCCGGCGCCGCCCGCTTCTTCGACGCCGGCCAGGTCATCTCCAACGTGACCCAGCTCGACGGCGGGTTCATGTTCTGCATGGCGTTCAGCGACGGTGCGTCGCTGCTCGTGCTCGCCTCGCCCGACGCCGACGTCGGCAAGGTCTCGTATGAGATGACCGAGCTGGCCAACCGCATCGGTGACGCGCTGACCCCAGCCGTGCGGGGCCCGTCGTGACCGATCCGTACCGGCGCACGGGGCACCCGACCGCAGTCAAGATCATCGTTGCGGGCGGCTTCGGTGCGGGCAAGACCACGCTCGTCGGCGCGATCTCCGAGATCCCGCCGGTGACGACCGAGGCCGTGATGACCTCCGCCAGTGTCGGGCACGACGACAGCACCCTGGTGCCGGACAAGGGCAGCACCACGGTGGCGATGGACTTCGGCCGCATCACGCTCGCCTCCGACCTCGTCCTATACCTCTTCGGCACCCCGGGCCAGAAGCGGTTCTGGTTCATGTGGGACGAGCTGTGCCGGGGCGCGATCGGCGCGGTCGTCATCGCCGACACCCGGCGCTTGGCGGACTGCTTTGGCGCCATCGACTACTTCGAGAACCGCCACCTGCCCTACGTCATCGCCGTCAACAACTTCGAAGGCGCGGCGCGTTACCACGTCGAGGACATCCGTGACGCGCTGGCCGTCCACCGCGGTGTCCCGATGCTCGACGCCGACGTGCGGTCGAGGGCGTCGGCCAAGCAGATTCTCGTCGCCGTGACCGAGCACGCCCTCGCGCAGCGCGCCGGCGCTCGCCGATAACCCTCAAGGAGAACAATGTCCCTGCAACGACGTCTGGTCAGCGTCGCGCTGGCCACCGGCCTGGTGCTCGCGGGCGCCGGGTGCGCCAAGGACGATGCGAAGTCCGGCGGCGCCGGTGCGGCCTCCACCCTCAAGATCGGTTTCCTCGGCTCGCTGAGCGGCACCTACCAGGCGGTCGGCACCGACCTGAAGAACGGTTTCGAGCTGTACCTCAAGTTGCACGACAACAAGCTCGGCGGGCACCCGATCGACCTCAAGATCGGTGACGAGGGCGACGGCGCGCAGACCGCGGTCCCGGCCGCGACCAAGCTCATCAAGGACGACGGCGTCATCGCCGTGACCGGCATCGTCGGCGGTGGCTCCGTCGCCGCCGTGGCGCCGCTGCTGAGCGAGGCGAAGATCCCGCTGATCGGCTCCAACGGCCGCCCCGAGCTCAAGGACCTCAGTGGCGTGTGGACCACGAGCTTCATGTCCTCCGACCCGGGCCAGGGTATCGCCCAGTACATCAAGGACAAGGTCGATGGACCGGTCTTCGCGATCGGCCCGGACTACCAGGGTGGCTACGACGAGGTCGGCGGCTTCACCAACGAGTTCACCAAGATCGGCGGCGCGCTGGCCAACCCCAACGGCAAGACCGTGTGGACGCCGTTCCCGCAGACGAACAACTTCCTGCCGTACTTCAGCCAGATCAAGTCCAGCGGCGCCAAGGCGGTCTACACCTTCTACGCCGGTAAGGCCGCGATCGACTTCGTGAAGCAGTACAAGCAGTCCGACGTGAAGGACATCCCGCTGTACGCCGCGTTCGTCACCGAGGGCAGCGTGCTGCAGGCCGAGGGCGACGCCGCCAAGGACGTCTACACCGTCTGCAACTACTCGCCCGACCTCGACAACGAGGAGAACCGCAAGTTCGTCGCCGCGTGGCGCCAGGCCTACCCGAACGCGACCCCGACCACGTACGCGATGGCCTCCTACGACGCCGCGGCCGTGCTCGACCGGGCCATCGGCGCGGCCGGGCCCAGCCCGACCTCGCAGTCGATCAACGAGCAGCTCGCCAAGCTGGGCCAGATCTCCAGCCCGCGCGGGCAGTGGCAGTTCGGCAAGAACCACGCGCCGATCCAGAAGTGGTACCTGCGTCAGGTCCGCAGCGACGGCCGCGCGCTGGCCAACGTGCTGGTGCAGGACCTCGCGACGGTCGGCGCCTAGCCCGTTGGACGAATACCTGATCCCGGCGGTCGACGGCGTGGCCTACGGCCTGCTGCTGTTCGTCGTCGCCGCCGGGCTCACCCTCGCCTTCGGCGTGGGCGACGTGCTCAACCTGGCGCACGGGACGCTGTACGCGTTCGGTGCGTACGCCGCCGCCGAGATCAGCGACGGTAGCTGGGGCTCGCTCGCGCTCGCGGCGCTCGTCGGGGCCGCGACCGCGGGCGCTGGCGGCGCGCTGCTGTCGGTCATGCTCGTGCCGCTGGCCGGCCGCGGGCACCTCGCGCAGGCGTTGCTCACGTTCGGCATCGCGCTGGTGGCCGGCGACCGGCTCATCGCGCTGTTCGGCAAGGACGACCTCGGCGTGGTCGTGCCGGCCGCGCTCGACCGGACCGTGCGCCTGGCCGGGCACAGCTACCCGGGGTACCGGCTGGCGCTGATCGGCGTCGCCGCGCTCATCGCCGCCGGGCTCGCGCTGCTGGTGACCCGGACCCGGGTCGGCGGCCTGGTGCGGGCCACCGTTGACGACCGGGACATGGTCGCCATGCTCGGCATCTCCCCGTTCGCGGTGCGCACCGGCGTCCTCGCCGGCGCGGGCGCCCTGGCCGGCCTGGCCGGCGCGCTCGGCGCCCCGATCATCGGCCCCGGCCCGCGCACCGCCGACACGGTGCTCATGCTGTCGCTCGTCGTGGTGGTGCTCGGCGGCATGGGCTCGATCGCCGGCGCCCTCGTGGCGGCCATCGCGGTCGGCGAGATCCAGACCGTCGGCGTCGCGAACTTCCCGGCCGTTGCCCCGTTCGCGCTCTTCGGCGCCATGGCGATCGCGCTCGCCGTGCGGGCCCGGGGCCTGCTGCCGTCCGGGCGACCCACATGAGATGGATCCTGTACCCCGCGACGGCGGCCCTGCTGGCGCTGCTGATCTCGTTCGCGTGGACGCTGAACGACTACGCGAACCAGATGCTCGCCCGGATCCTCATCGTCGGCCTGCTCGCGGTGAGCGTCGCGCTGCTGACCGGCGTGGCCGGCCTGCCCACGCTGGGCCAGACCGCACCCTATCTGATCGGCGCGTACACCACCGCCATCCTCGTGCACCACGACGTCGACCTCGGCATCGTGCAGCTGCTCGGTGCGGCCGCGGCCGGCGCGCTCTTCGCGCTGCTCACCGCGCCGCTGGTGGTCTACGCCCGTGGCACCGTGGTCCTCATGATCACCCTCGCGCTCGGCGAGCTCACCACGACCGTCGCCGGGCGCTGGAAGTCCGTCACCCACGGCACCGACGGCATGCTCGCGCTCGGGCGGGTGGTACCGCTGCCGGGCCTGGCCGCCCTGGACACGGACGGCGCGGTGTACCTCTACACCCTCGCCGTGGTGACCGTCCTCGTCACCGCGCTGCTGCTCGCGCTGCGCTCGCCCGCGGGCGCCCTGCTGCGAGCCACCCGCGACGACGCGCGCCGGATGCGGGCCAGCGGGCACCCGGTCGCCGGATACCTCACGGCCGCCTATGTCGTCGCGGGTGCCCTGGCCGGCGTGGCCGGCGCCCTGCTGGTGACCGTGCAGTCGTACATCTCCCCGAACGACGGCGGCTTCGACGTGGCCGCGCTGATCCTTCTGGCGGTCGTCATCGGCGGCGCCACGTCCATGATCGGCGCACTGGTCGGCGCGGGCCTGGTGGTGGCCACCCGGGACTGGCTGGCGGGCGCCGGCCACGCGCCGCTGCTGCTGGGCTGCCTCTTCATCGTCTGCGTGTACCTGCTGCCCAACGGCCTGCTCGGCGACCGCGCGGCGCTGTTGCGGCTCCGCACGCGCCGGCCCGCGGCACCTCCGTCCCGCGACGCCGCCGCCATCTCCGAGCAGATCTCCGAAGACAGGGCGGCGCGATGATCCTGCGGGTGGAGGGCCTCGGCCGCAGCTACGGCGACCTGGCCGCCCTCGACGGCGTCGGCCTGGAGCTCGCGCCGGGCGAGCGACGGGCCCTGATCGGCCCGAACGGCGCCGGCAAGACGACGCTGCTCAACCTCGTCGCCGGCGCCCTGCGCCCGACCGCCGGGCGGATCCACTTCGCCGGGCGCGACGTCACCCGCATGTCCCCAGCGCGCCGGGCGCGGCTGGGTATCGGGCGCACCCACCAGCACCCCGCCGTCTGGCCGACGCTGTCCGCCCTCGACAACGTGCTCGTCGCGGCCCGCCGGCCGTGGGGACGGCTGCGCGCGGGCGCCCGCGATCGCCTCGCCGCGGCCGGGCTCGCCGACCTGGCGGGCGTGCCGGCCGGCGCGCTGTCGCACGGCCGGCGCCGGCAGCTGGAGCTCGCGATGGCCCTGGCCGGCGAGCCGTCGCTGCTGCTGCTCGACGAGCCGGCCGCGGGCCTCGCCCCGCCGGAGGTCGAGCTGCTGGCCGGGCTGCTCGCCGAACTGCCGGACGGGGTCGCCGTGCTGCTGGTGGAGCACCACCTGGACCTGGTGTACGGGTTCGCCGACCACGTGACGGTCCTGCACTCCGGCCGCCACGTCCACACCGGCACCGTGGCCGAGACGCGGCGCTCGCCCGAGGTCGCCGCCGCCTACGCGGGGGTGCGGCCGTGACGCTGGTGGTGGAGGGGCTGCGGGCCGGGTATGGCGGCGGGACCGTGCTGCACGGCGTCGACCTCACCGTGCCGGCCGGCACGGCACTGGCCGTGCTGGGGCGCAACGGGGCCGGCAAGACCACGCTCGTGCACACCGTCTGCGGGCTGCTCAAGCCGAAGGGCGGCAGCGTGCGCCTCGACGGGGAGGAGTTCGCGGGGCGGCCCGCACACCGGGTGGCCCGCGCCGGGGTGGCGCTGGTGCCTCAGGGCCGCCGGGTGTTTTCGAGCCTGACCGTCGCCGAGCACCTGCGGCTGTCGCGGCGGCGGGGGGAGTGGACGGCAGCGCGCGTCCTGGAGCTCCTACCCCGCCTCGGCGAGCGCCGGCGCAACCGCGGCGACCAGCTCTCCGGCGGCGAAGCGCAGATGCTCGCCATCGCCCGGGCGCTGCTGACCCAGCCGCGGCTGCTGCTGCTCGACGAGCCGTGCGAGGGGCTGGCGGCCGACCTGGCCCAGCGGGTCCGCGCGGTCGTCGCCGAGCTGGCCCGCGGCGGGCTCACCGTGCTGCTCGTGGAGCAGCAGCCCGAGCATGCGCTGGCCGTGGCGGACCGGGTCGCCCTGCTCGCCGAGGGAGTCGTGGCCGGCACGCACACCGCGGACGAGCTGCGCGCCGACCCGTCGCTGACCGATCACGTGCTGCGGGTCGCCGCCCGGTGAGCGTTTCGGCCGCGGGCCCGGCCGGGTTACGTTTGCGCGCATGGGCGAGTCGGCGCAGTGGACGCGGTTCGACGACGGGCGCCACCGTCTGGACCTGCTGACCGCGAGCTACCGGCGGCACCAGTTCACCCGGCACAGCCACGTCAGACACGGTTCTGCGTCCGGGTGAACCGTTTGGGGGAGCCGTGGCCGGGTAACTGCGGCTGCATGGATGCCGTGCAGCGAGGAAGCACCAAGCATGGAGCGGTCCTTGACGACCGGCTGCGGCACGAGGCGAAGCTCGAGGCCCGTCAGGTCGACCTGGGGGGTGAGGGGGCGCGTCCGGGCGGCGCGCCGCCCGGCATGACCGCCGACGAGGTGGACGCGCGTAGCAATCTGGGCCGGTACATCCCGAAGGCGAGCCTGCCGGGCGACCGCGACGACCTGATCGCCGGCGCGTCGGAGATGAACGCGCCGGACGAGGTGCTTGATGCCCTGGAGGCGCTGCCGGAGCAGGTGGTGTTCGAGACCGTCAACCAGGTCTGGGCGGCGCTGGGCGGCCGGAACGAGGATCCGGCGCGGCGGCCGTAGCCTGCCGCGGGCCGGCCTCGGTCCCGGGTGGCGCCGGCGGCGGCGCGGGGCGGATGGTCCACCAACGCATGGCGGGTGCCTTCTGCTTCCTTCTGCGCGGCCGGCCCCGGGGCCGCACGCCCCGGGACCGCGTCTGTGGGTTGTCAGTCGGCCAAGATGGCGTACAGCTTGCGGCGGGTCTCGGTCAGCACCTCGAGCGCCTGTGCGCGCTGCTCGTTCGTGCCGTTGAAACCGACCTGCCGCAGTGCGTCCATGATCCCGAACGCGGCGTCGCGGAACTCCTGCGCCTGCGAGACGTTCTCGTCGCCATACTCCTGCCAGGGCGCGTTCTGCGCCGCGGCCTCGGCCTCGGGACGCCCGGTCTCGGTGAGCACGAACCGCTTGCGCCCCCCGCTCTCCTCGGCGGAGATGAGCCCCTCGTCCTCGAGCATCTGCAGGGTCGGGTAGACCGACCCGGGGCTGGGCCGCCAGATGCCACCGGTGCGCTGCTCGAGCTCCTGGATCATCTCGTATCCGTGCATGGGCCGCTCGTGTAGCAGTGCGAGGACGGCCTGGCGCACGTTCGGCCGGCCGCCGCGTGAGCGCCCCGGCCCCCTTCCGTGCCCGTGGTGACCCCAGCCGCGCCCGCCCCCGGGCGGAAACGGCGGGATGAAGCTGCCGAACCCGCGTTGCCACGTTCCGGCCTCAAAGAACCCGTGTCGCGACCTCATGATCGCATCCCCTATCCGTCGAACCGTCATCTGATAGTTCGACGATATATCGGGAACCTATCGCCGACAACCCTCTTCCGATAATCGGCTCACCGGGGGTTCGGCTCGAAACGGGCGCGGAAAACGCCGTGGCGCGCCGCGTCGGTGAGGACGGGCGCGCCACGAAGGAGTGCGGTCAGCTCAGGACGATGACCGAGCGGAGCACCTCGCCGCGCTCCATCTTGTGGAAGGCCTCCTCCACGTCGCCGAGTGAGCCGGTCTCCGTCACGAACCTCTCCAGCGGCAGGCGGCCCCGCAGGTGCAGGTCGATGAGCATCGGAAAGTCGCGACTGGGCAGGCAGTCGCCGTACCAGCTGGACTTGAGCGCGCCGCCGCGGCCGAAGACCTCCAGGAACGGCAGCGTCAGCCGCATCTCCGGGCGGGGCACGCCGACGAGCACGACCGTGCCGGCCAGGTCGCGAGCGTAGAACGCCTGCTCGTAGACCTGCGGCAGGCCCACCGCCTCGATGACCACGTCGGCGCCGAAGCCGCCGGTCAGGGCGCGGATCGCCTCGACTGGGTCGGTCTCGCGGGAGTTGACGACGTGGGTGGCACCGAATTCGCTGGCCCAAGCCAGCTTGCGCGCGTCCACGTCGACGCCGATGATCGTGGTCGCGCCGGCCAGGTGCGCACCGGCGATGGCCGCGTTGCCGACGCCGCCGCAGCCGAAGACGGCCACGGAGTCGCCGCGGGTGACGTTGCCGGTGTTCACGGCGGCGCCGATGCCGGCCATCACGCCGCAACCGAGCAGGCCGGCGACCGTGGCGGGGGCCTGCGGGTCGACCTTGGTGCACTGCCCGGCGGCGACCAGCGTGTGCTTGAGAAACGCGCCGATGCCCAGGGCGGGGGAGAGCGGGGTGCCGTCGGCGAGCGTCATCTTCTGTTTCGCGTTGTGGGTGTTGAAGCAGTACCACGGGCGCCCGCGCACGCACGCCCGGCACTGGCCGCACACGGCGCGCCAGTTGAGGATCACGAAGTCGCCGGGGGCCACCTCGGTGACACCCGGGCCGACGGACTCCACGATGCCCGCCGCCTCGTGGCCGAGCAGGAACGGGAAGTCGTCGCTGATACCGCCCTCGCGGTAGTGCAGGTCGGTGTGGCAGACGCCGCACGCCTGGACCTCGACCCGGGCCTCGCCGGGGCCGGGCTCGGGTACGACGACGGTCTCGAGGCTGACTGGGCGGCCCTTACCCAGCGCGACCACGCCTTGCGTCTTGATAGGCATACCTGTCGTCCTACCAGACAATCGGCCGTGCGAGGAGGCGCTGAGGCGTACCGGCTGCTGCGCAAGGCGTAGCCCCGCAGAATCGCTGAATCGGCTGACCTCTCGTCGGCAGCCCGGCACCATGATGGGAGGGGATTCGCGCGCTGGCGCGTGGGTAGGGGGCACCGATGAAGGTCGCACTGCTCGGCCCGATCGCCTGGCGCACGCCGCCGCGGGCGTACGGGCCGTGGGAACAGGTCGTGTCCCTGCTCGCCGAGGGCCTCGTCGCCCGCGGCGTGGACGTCACCCTCTTCGCCAGCCTCGACTCGATCACCTCCGCCCGCCTCGACGGCGTCGTGGAGCGCCCGTACAACGAGGACGCGAGCTACGACGGCCGGGTCTGGGAGGCCATCCACGTCGCGCACTGCTACTCCCGCAGCGGCGAGTTCGACCTGGTGCACAACAACCTTGACTGGCTGCCGCTGGCGATGAGCGAGTTCTGCCGCACCCGCCTGCTCACCACCGTGCACGGGTTCTGCTCGACGTCGATCCTGCCGGCCTACCAGCGGGCACGCTCGGCGTACGTGTCCATCTCCGATGCCGACCGCGGCCCGGGCCTCGACTACGCCGCGACCATCTATCACGGCATCGACGCACGGCAGTTCCCGTTCCGCGCCGAGCCGGGGGAGTCACTGGTCGCGTTCGGCCGCATCCACCCCGACAAGGGCACCGCGGAGGCGATCCGGATCGCCCGCGCGGCCGGCCGGCGGCTGCTCATCTGCGGGCCGGTGCACGACGAGCGGTACCACGCGGACGAGGTCATGCCGCACGTCGACGGCGAGCAGATCGTCTACGCCGGCAACATCGGCCCCGCGCAGCGCGCCGAGGTCCTCGGCGGCGCGGCCGCGCTACTGCACCCGATCGGGTTCGCCGAGCCCTTCGGGCTGTCCGTCGTGGAGGCGATGGCCTGCGGCACGCCCGTGATCGCCTATGCGCTGGGCTCGATGCCTGAGGTCGTCGACGAGGGCGTCACCGGCTACCTCGTGGCGAACGCCGCCGAGGCGGCCGGCGCGCTCGACGACGCGCTCAAGCTCGACCGCGTCCGGGTCCGCACCCGTGCGCTCGAACGCTTCTCCGCCGAGCGCATGGTGGACGACTATCTGCACCTGTACCGGCGAATCGTCGGCTGAATCCCGCTCCCTTGCGTCACCAAAGGCTGGCGTTGCGTCATCGGCATCCCTAAGCTCGCAGGGCGGAGGGGAACTTTGGGCGCTGTCGATGTCACTGACCGGCTGGACGAGATCGGGCGCCGCATCGTGGGCTGGGACTTCCCGGGTGCCCGCGACGCGGCCCAGCGGCTGCTGGACGAGCCCGGCCTCTCCGACGACGACCGGCTCACCGCCCGGCGCCTGCTCGCCGAGGTGCTGCGCGAGCTCGGCGAGCTCGACGCGGCGTATGACCTGGCAGACGCCGTCGCCGCACAGGCGGAGCGGCGCTACGGCCCGGCGCACCGCTCGACCGTGCACGCCGTCGCGGTGCTGGCCGCGGTGCGCCACGACCACGACGAGTGGGACGAGGCCGAGCGGCTCTACCATCGGGTGCTGGACAGCGGCATCGACGAGGACGGCGCCGAGCCGGTGTGCCGCGCGGTGCGCCTTGCCCGGGTCAACCTCGCCCTGCTGCAGCGCGACCGCGGCGAGACGGCGCTCGCGCTGAGCATGCTCAACGCCGCATACGTCCTGCACCGCCGCGAGTATGGCGCGGACGACCTCGACACCATCAGGATCGCGGCGGAGCTGGCCGCGCTGCAGCACGCCGAGGGTGACGTCGTCGCCGCCCGGCGCCTGTTCACGCTGGCGCACGCCGCGGCGCGGGCGCGCCTGGGCACGCGGCACCCGTTCACCAAGGCCGTCGAGTGGGAGCTGGCGGCCGTCGAGCCGCCGATGCCCTCCGCGCCGGTGTCGTCACCACCCGTCAGGGATTCGGCGCCCACCGTCGTTGATTCGGCCGTCGATCCGGTCGTCGATCAGATCTCTCCCGAGCCGTCGGTGCCGCCTGAGCCCCCGCCGCCCGATTCGAGGCCGCCGCGGCCGGTGCGGTCCGTGTGGCCGCTGCTGTCCGTGGTGGTCGTCGTCCTGGGCGCGGCGGTACTCGCCGTGCTCCTCGTGTGGCACCGGCCCGCTCGGGCGCCGTCGCCGCAGGCCGCGAACTCCCCGGCGGCCGGCGGCACCGCGGTGTCCTCGCCGGCGGCGACCGGCGCCGCGGGCACGCTGCCGGCGGCGGTCGCCTCGCCGCCGTCGTCCTCCGTGGCGGTCGCCTCCCCGCCGTCGTCGCCGGCCGCTGTCGTGGTGCGTGATCTGCGGCTGCGGGACGGCCGCACGGAGCTCACCGTCACCTGGACGGCGCTGCCGGTGACCGTGGTCGTCGCGCTGTCCCGCGCCGAAGCCCCCGCCGTGGTGGTCACCACCGTGCCGCCGGGCACCGCGCGGTATGTGATCCGCGGCGTGGATCCCGGGGTGCCGTACTGCGTCGTCGTGGGCCCGGTCGACGAGGCGGTCGCGCTCACGCCCGCCACGTCGGTGTGCACGGGCGATCGCTGAGAGTTCCGGCCGATGGCCACCCGCCGATTTTCCGTGACCAGGCTCGGCATATCTCAAGGTTCGCCGGGTATAGTCCGGCCGATGCGTTTTACCGACCGGACTCTCAACCGACTACCGCCGCCCGTGGCGGAGCTGCTGCGTAAGTACCGTGAGACGGTGAAGTTCGTCATCGTCGGCGGCCTCTGCTACGTGGTAAGCCTGGTTTTCAACTACACGCTGCGCCTGACGGTGCTCGATACGAAGCCGGTCACCGCGCTCACGATCGCCAATGTCATCGCGACGGTGGTGTCGTACTTCCTCAACCGCGAATGGTCCTTCCGCACCCGCGGCGGCCGGCGTCGCCACCACGAGATGCTGCTGTACTCCGTGGTGAACGGCATCGGCGTGGCCGTGAACTCGGCGCCGCTGTGGATCGCGCAGTATGTCTTCGGCCTGCACGTGCCGAACGTGAGCCGCGCGGTCGAGGAGGTCTCCGACTTCATCTTCGGCATGGTGATCGGCGTGGCCCTCGCGATGGTCTTCCGCCTGTGGGCCTACCGCGTGTGGGTGTTCCCGCACGACGACGTCCGCCCCGCCCCGAAGCGCCACGAGGTCCCCACCCAGGCCGCGGTCCCGGCCCCGGTGGCGACCGACTCGACCGGCGCCTGAGCCGCCGTCCCCGTCACACCCTCGGCACGGCGCGAACTTCCCGGCGATCCCCGTTCCCGTAAGCCGAACGGCTGATCCGACCTGTCATCCGGCGCTCGCACCGGATTTTTCCGAAATTTCGGGCGTATTCGCTTCGCGGCGCCGACGGCGGGTCAGAACACGATGTGGCCGGTGTCGTATTCGGCCGGGGCGCCGAGCATCTCGTGGACGCCGGCGATGCGCAGCTGGCGGTGGACGAAGGGGCTGGCCCGCCAGATCACCATGTGCACGCCCTCGGTGCCGGACTCGCGCTGCGCGCCGACCAGGGCTCCGACCGCGGCCGAGTCCAGGAACGTGACCAGGCCGAGGTCCACCCGCAGCACCCTCGGGCGGCGCTCGGTGGCGGCGGAGACGATCTCCTGGCGCAGCGTGGCCGCGTTGCTGTGGTCGATCTCGCCTCGCACGGACAGCACCGTCGATCCGTCCATCGTGACGTTGGTCGTCACCGACATGGTCATGGCGTATCCCAGCTGGTCACGCGAACAGCATAAGAGCACTTCGGGCGGGGCGCAGCGGGCAGTGTGCCCAGGGTCACCGGCGGGTGCGCGAGAGGATGCGCACTATGCCTCGCCCGGAGGCGGGTCGCCGGGGATGTGGTCGGGACAGTGCAGGCGCAGCTCGCGGTGGCCGAACGGGGCGTCGACGAACCAGCAGTGGTGGGGGGTGTCCGTGCCCGGGTGGCGGTACCCGTCGAAGAAGCGGCACGACAGGCACATCCGGGTGGCCGGGATGCTGCCCTGCCGCTGCATCAGGCCGATCTTCGCGGTGACCATGCGCAGCAGGCGCGCCTGCTGGTTGTCGCTCAGGGTTTCGACCTCGGACAGCAGCTCGTCGGCCCAGTTGGCCGGGGCCGGCGTGGTGGACAGGCCACGGTCGGTGGCGGCGACGCGCATGTCGCGTGCGGCATACGACGGGGCGGGGCGCATCTCGACCAGGCCCTCCGCGATCAGCGGGGAGAGCAGCGCCATCGTGGCGGCGACCGAGGAGCCCAGTTCGCCGGCCAGGTCGGAGAGGCGATACTCGCGGTCGCGGCGGCCCAGCAGGAGCATGACCTGGCGGTAGGCCGGGGGCAGCCCATAGTCGGGCTCCGGGCCGTCGGCTGGGGCCATCACGGCCACCCTGAGCAGCCCGGCGACGAGCTTCTGGGCCCGCACTTCCTGCGTCACGGGGCACCTCCCAGTAAGGAGTTTCGTGTCTGCACCCTAATCCCACACATCGATCAATGGGGTCCGTACGCGACAGAATCCGCCTCAGGGGTACCGGATGAATGCTCAGCCTTTGAAGACGCCCAGCGTCTTGAAGGCGTGGTTGGGGAAGATGGCCGCGGAGTCGCCGACGCCGAACCGCTTCTTGAGCATCTCGGCCAGGACGTCGCGGTAGTCGTTGGCGCCCGCCACGTCGCCCTGGTCGAGGGCGGACGGGGCCAGGCCCGGCCAGTTGCCGTGCACCTTGCCGCCGCTCAGGCCGCCGCCGAAGAGCAGCATCGCGTTGCCGTGGCCGTGGTCGACGCCGACGTTGCCGTTCTCCTGCACGCGGCGGCCGAACTCGCTCATCGTGACGACGGTCGTGTTCTCCAGCAGCGGGCCGATGTCGGTGCAGAACGCGCCGATCGCGTCGGAGAGGTTGGTGAGCGAGTTCTTCATGTCGCCGGCGTCGACGCGGCCCAGGTTGGTGTGCATGTCCCAGCCGCCGACGTCGAGGGCGGCGACGCGCAGGCCGACGCCGGCCTTGAGCAGCTGGGCGATGTCCTTGAGACGGTCGGCGAGGCCGCCGCCGGGGTACTGCGCGCCCTCGGCCGGCCGGTACTGCGTCGTGGCGAGCTTCTGCGCCGTGCTGATGGCTCGCAGCGTGCTCGCCGCCGTGGTGGCCAGCGGGTGGTCCAGCCCGGTGTACAGCGTCTTGAGCGCCTCCATCGTCTGCGAGCGCATGCTGTCGTTGTCGATGCGGAAGTCGCGCATGCCGTTGAGCACGATGGCCTGCTCGCCGCCGACGAGCGAGCGGGGCAGCGCCGAGCCCTGCGCGATGGCGCGGAACGTCGTGCCGGGTCCCATCCGCGCGAGCACCCGGTCGAGCCAGCCGGTGCGCACCGCGACCGAGGCGGCGCCGCGCTCCAGCGCGTCCTGGGCCTGGAAGTGGCTGCGGCTGGCGTCGGGCGAGGCGACGGCGTGGACCGCGGCCATCTTGCCGGACTGCCAGAGCGGATAGAGGGCGGTCATCGCCGGGTTGAGGCCGAAGCCGCGCCCGGCCGGCAGCATCGCCGCCATCGGTACCGCGATGTTGGGCCGCAGCTGCTTGTAGTTCGGGTCGTCACCGGGTGCCACGACGGACAGCCCGTCCATCCCGCCGCGCAGGAAGATGACGATGAGCGTGTTCGTGTTGTCCTCGGGCGCGGCGAACGAGACGCGGCTGGTCACCAGCTGCGTGCCGAGCGCGGCGACGCCGACGAGGCCCGCGCCCCGCACGAGCCGGCGGCGGGTGAAGCCCTTGCTCCACTTGTCGCGCTCGGCGGCGAGTTCGTCGGTGACCTGCTCCGCGTGCACGCGGACGGCGGCCTCGCACAGGTTGGGGCCGTGGCGCCGCAGCTCGCCGAGGTCGGCCGGCCGCCGCTCGCCGGGCGGCAGGGCATCGGCGCGGCCCCTACCGGTTTCGTCGGGAAAGTCGCTCATGGCTCACCGCAGCGCGTGGTAGACGGAGTCGAGGATCAGCGGCGCCAGCAGGGGCAGTTTGCCGCCGAGGTTGCTGTCGGTGACGCGGGTGTCGGCCTTGGCGCCCAGAAACGTGATGAGCGCGTCCTTCTCGGGCTGCCGCATCGGCTGGAAGACCAGCCGGTTGGCCAGCACGTCGAGGTATGTGCCGAGCGTCGCGGCCGGCTGCGTGACCAGCGTGTCGGCCTTGGGGTTGTCCAGGCCCTTCCACTGCCCCTGGACGAACGCCCGATGCGCGTTCCAGGACTCCAGCATGCCGGCGGCCGAGCTCCACGCCGTGGCCACGTCGGGGTAGCCGTCCGGCGGCCCCCAGCCCAGCGGCGGCTGGCCGAGCTTGTTGGTGAAGTTGTGGAGCTCCTCGAGCGCCTTGGCGGTGTCGGAGCCGGGTTTGGTGCCGACCACCCGCGCCGTGGCCACGAAGTTCTCCAGCGGCCGGCGCGTCTTGAGGCCCGTGGCGATCCAGAACTCCAGCGACCGGAACAGCACCTTGAGCACGGGCACGATCGCCGAGCCGCTCTCCTGGTAGGTCTTGGCCAGCCGGTCCACGAGCCCCTGCGGCGGGGTGTCGCACACGAACCGGACGCAGAGCTTGCGGGCCACGTAGCGCGCGGTCGACGGGTGGGTGGCCAGGTACAGCAGGTAGGCGTCGCCGACGGCCAGGCCGTCGCCGGCGGACTTGTTGGCGTGCTGGAACCCCAGCACCTTCACCGCGCCCGTCCAGTGCTTGTTCCGTTCGTAGCGGAACGTGCCGTCGCGCGTCGCGGTGCGCCCGGTCATCAGGTAGGCCGAGTTGCGCACGTCCTTCTCGTTGTACCCGCCGTCGATGCCGACGGTGTGCAGCTCCAGCAGCTCGCGCCCGTAGTTCTCGTTGACGTTGCGCATGTCGGAGGAGGTGTTGTCGAGGTATCGCATCATGGCCGGATCGCGCGCGGACGCGATGAGCATGTCGGAGAACCTGCCCAGCGCGTGCTTGCGGATGACGCCCACGTCGTACGGCCCGCGCACGTCCCAGCCGCCGTCGAACGGGCTGGTCACGTTGAGGTGGTTGTTCCAGAAGTCGACCATCATCTCGAACAGCTGCCGGCTGCTCCACATCTGGCGGGCGAGCACGGCGCGGGTCAGCTCGTGCATCGGCTTGTCGTCGCCGTCCTTGACGGCGGCGCGGATGTCCGCGGTGGACATCGTCGCGGTCGGCACCGCCTTCAGCGCCGCGTCGGCGACCGGGTCCTCGATCTTGTCGGGCTCCAGCTGCTGGTCGATCCACGCGTCGATGCCGATCCGCTTCACCAGCGCGACGTCGGCCGGGGTCGGCCCGAAGGTGGCGCGGCGCAGCAGGTGCAGCACCGGGTCGCGGTTGAGCGGCGTGGGGAAGCGCGCCGTGGCGCGCATCGCGGCGACGGCGGCGGCCGAGGGCGTGTCGGCGGTGCCGGAGGCGCCCAGGTCGTTGAGGTCGCCCTGGCCGCTGGTGTAGCTCGAGTCGCGGTTGGAGAACGAGCCCGCCTCGCGCGGCGAGACGTTGCCGCCGCCGCTGCCGGTCTTGACGAACTCGTCGGGGTCGACCGCCGGCGGGCCGAACATGGCCGCCGCGCCGGAGCCGAGCGCGCCGAGGGCGGCGGCGCCGCCGCCGAGGGCCATGAGTGCCTGGCGGCGGTTGCGCGTCAGCTCGTGCAGGGCGGGCCGGCCGGTGCGCAGCCACGCGGGCACCGGGCCGCCGGCCTTGCGGCGGGCGGCGGGCGCGCCCGGGGCGGGCTCCGAGCCGGTGCCGCCGGCGACGTCCCGTGCGGACTGCAGCACCCGCGGCATCGGGAACTCGCCGGTGTAGTCCGCGAAGAACGCGCCTTGCACCTTCTTGGGCGCGTCGCCCGGGTCGTCCGAGAAGAGCCGTTCAGGCACGCATCGGAATCTAGTGAGCCGACGATCGCCCCTCAAGCCGGGCCGCGCGAGGGGGCTTCAACTTTGTCTTTCTTCTGGCTTAAGCCAGCGGCCTTCTTCGTGAAACGGTCGAAAACCGACGCGTTTACCGGCTTCGATGCCGGTTACCAAAAGTCATCTCTTCCGCACAGTGCGCTCAAGGTGTAGGTATTAGGTGACCGGCCGAGGGCAGGGGGTAACGGTTGTGATCGATCCTGCGCTCGTCCACCGGCGCCGCCTCGCCGATCGCCCCGTCGGCGCCAAGGTCGGCCTCGTGCTGCTCATCCCGCTGCTCGGCCTGCTCGGGCTGGCCGGTGTCGTCGCGTACGGATACGGCAGGCAGGACGAACTGACCGGCGACCTGCGCGCTGCGGTCGCGGCCGGTGTCGCCGCCGACCGGGCCGCCGCCGAGCTGAGCGGGGAGCGCTACGCCGCCGCCGGGCTCCTGCTCTCCGGCACCGACCTGGACCAGCACACGGCCCGCATCGCGCTCGACGTCCGCGCCGCGGGGGCCGATCCGGCGGTGCGCGCGCTGCGCACCAAGGCCGCGCGCGCCGGGCTGCTCACCCCGGCACTCTCCACCGGCCTGGACAGGCTGGGATCGCTGCGTGCCGGGGCGGCCGCGGGCCCGCAGGAGGGCGCGGCGGGGGAGTACCTCATGCGGTACACCCAAATCGTGAGCGACCTCGTGCGGCTGCGGCAGGCCGTCGCCGGGTCCGCCGGATCCGGGGCGGTGGCCGACGCCGCCGGCGCGTCGGGCTGGCTCGCCGTGGCCCGCGAGGAGCTGGCCCAGGTGCAGCTGCTCGACCTGCGCGGGGCCGACACACCGGCCGGCCGGGAGAGCCTCGCCGGGCACCGGGCCGCCCACCTCGAGGCGCTGCGCCGCTTCACCGACGCCGCCCCGCCGGCATGGCGGGACCGCGTGAGCCGGGTTCCCTCCGGCGTCGGCGGCGACGCTCAGCCCGCCCTCGACGCCCTCACCGCGCTCGCCGCCGCCGACGGCGCCGAGGAGATCGCGCTGGCCGCCACCGCCCGGGACACGCGGCAGCGCACGATCGTCGCGGGCCTGGCGCTGCTGCTCGCCCTCGTGGCCGGCTCCGTCGCCCTGGCGGCGCGGGTCGTGCCGGACTCGTCGAGGCGGCGTCGCGAGGAGGTGCCGACGCAGACCGCGCCCGTCGACACGACGGCCGCGCTCGCCGGCCTGTTCGCCGGTCGAGCCCGGCGCAACCAGCGCCTGGCCGACACCCTGCTGCAGCGCCTCGACGCCGTCGAGCGCGACGAGGCCGACCCCGACCGCCTCGCGCAGCTGTTCGCCTTCGACCACCTCGCGACCCGGATGCGCCACGACAACCAGAGCCTGCTCGTGCTCGCCGGCGTCGATGCCGCCCCCGGCCGCCGCGAGCCGGCGACGCTGCTGGACCTGCTGCGCGCGGCCCAGTCGCGGATCGAGGACTACCGCCGCATCGAGTACGGCCGGATCGCCCCCGACGTGCGTATCGTCCCCCAGGCCGTCGACGGCGTCGCGCACCTGCTCGCCGAGCTCTTCGACAACGCCGCCCGCAACTGCCCGCCCGACGGCCAGGTGCTCGTCGAGGGCCGCCGGGCCGGCGACGGCGTCGTCGTGGAGGTCACCGACCGCGGTCCGGGACTCGACCCGGCGCGGCTCTCGGAGCTCAACGCCCGCCTCGCCGGGCTCGCCACCGCACGCGCGCCGGACACCGCCGGCACGCCCCGCACCGGCCTCCTGGTCGTGGCCCGCCTCGCCGCCCGGCACGGCCTCGCGGTGGCCCTGCGGGTCCCGCCGTGCGGCGAAGGCCTGCGCGCGCAGGTGCGGCTGCCCGCCGAGATCGTCCTCGCCGGCCCGGCCGCTCCCGGTGGCGAGGATCCCCCGGTGGTACGCCGCCTGATCCCACGGCCGATCGAGCGCAGCCCCGCGTTGCCCGGTGCCGAGCCGGTCGACATCCCGCACCCACGCTCGACCCTCTTCCCGGTCATCCCGGGTGCCGTGCGGACCTCGGACGGGCCTACGGTGGACGTCGAGCCCGAGGCCGTCCGGGAGTTTCTGACCGGCTACCGGCACGCGATCACCCAGCACCCGGTGAGCGCGGCGACCAATACGGAAGGACGTCCTTCGACATGACATCGACCACGGGGCTGGACTGGCTGCTGAGCGGCTTCACGCAACGAGTCGTCGGCGTACGGCACACGGTCGCCGTCTCGGGCGACGGCCTGCTCGTGGCCTCGTCGAACGAGCTGCCCCCGGAGCGGGCCGACCAGCTCGCCGCGATGGTGGCCGGCGTGGTGTCGCTGGCGCAGGGCGTTTCGGCGTGTACCGAGGCCGGCCCGGTGCTGCGCACCATCGTGGAGATGGGCCGCAGCCTGCTGTTCGTGATGGCGCTCGGCGAGGGTGACACGCTGGCGAGCTTGGCCGCGATGGTGCAGCCCGGCTGCGACGTGGGCCAGGTGGCGTTCGAGATGTCCGCCCTGGTCGATCAGGTGGGCGCCGCGCTGACCCCGTCCACGCGCTGACCCCGCCGGGACGCATCCGGTCTGGGATCAGCCGGTGTCAGCCGGCCGGGGCCGACGATGCCGGGGAGGGAGACAGGGTGGGCGCCTCGGGGGCGTGGGTGCGGAAGGCCGGCGCGAGCGCCACGATGCCCGCGACGAGCACCGCCGGGATCACGAACGCCCAGCGTAGCGACAGGCTCTCCGCCACCGCGCCGATCATGCCGGCACCCACCACGAAGCCCACGTAGTTGAAGAGGTTGACGCGGGCGATCGCGATGCCCGTGCCGGCCGGGTCCAGGCGGCCGGCGGCCGAGAACGACTGCGGCACGACCAGCGACAGGCCCAGGCCCACGACGGCGAAGCCCGCGATGCTCAGCGCCGGGGTGCCGGAGGCGGCCACCAGGATCAGGCCCAGGCCGCCGACCACGCCGCCGACGGAGACGACGGCGGTGGGGCTGAAGCGGCTCACCAGGCGGTCGCCGGCGGTGCGGCCCAGGAGCATGGTGGTCTGGTACGCGGCCAGGCCCAGTGCGGCCACGCTCGTGCTCGCGTGCAGGGCCTTCTCGATGAAGACGGAGCTCCAGTTCGACACGGCCGAGTCGGCGACGAACATGAGCATCATCGCGACACCGACCAGGATGATCGGCCGCCACGGGATCTGGGTCTCGGTGGCGGCCTGGGTGGCGGCCGGCGTCTGGAGGGCCTCCTCGGCGCGGCGCAGCTGGCCGGGGCCCACGAGCAGGGCCAGCACGACGCCCGTGGCGGCGACCGCGCCCAGCGACGCGCCGATCGACCAGCCGAGGTGCGCGGTGCCGGAGGTCGCCAGGGCGCCGAGGATCGCGCCCGCGCTCCATGCGGCGTGGAAGGAGTTGAGCACCGGGCGGCGGTAGCGGCGCTCGACGCCGACGCCCTGCATGTTCATGGTCGCGTCGACGAGGCCGAGCATGAGGCCGACGAAGGCCAGCGCGACGTACAACTGCCACCGCTGCGCGGCGAAGCCGGCGAGGGTGATCGCCAGGCACACGCCCGGGCCGCCGGCGCGCAGCACCGGTGAGCTGCCGAGCCGGGCGCTGAGCAGGCCCGCCACCACACTGCCGACGCCGGCGACGACGGGCACGGCCAGCAGGACCAGGGAAAGCTGGGTGTCGTCGAAGCCGAACTTTCGCTGCAGGGCGGCGACCTGCGTGAGGAGGCCCGCGAAGCAGAAGCCCTGGACGAAGTAGGCGCCGGCGACGGCGACACGTGCCCGGCGGTCACGTTGATCCACTGGCCGGCTCCTCGATGAAGAGAAGTGAAATTCTTTCGGAAGCATTGTCGAGCGCGCGGCGGAACGCAAGAGGGCCTTTATGGCGCTCGCCGGGCCCGGCCAGGCCCGGCGAGCGCTCGGCGATCACTGCGAGGCGCTGCCCACCGGGGCGTCGAGCAGCACGGCCAGCAGGTCGCGCAGCACGCCGATGCCGTCCTGGCTGAGCACGGACTCGGGGTGGAACTGCAGGCCGGCGAAGGTCCGCCCGCGCAGCGCGTGGACGTCGTCGTTGGCCGGATCCCGGGCGAGCTCGACCGGGCCATGCGGCGTGTCGAGCACCGGGCCGTCGTGCGTGGCCGTGAACGTCGAGTAGAAACCGACCTTCGCCGGGCGGCCGAAGAGGTCGACGTCGCGCTGCATGCCCTGGTACGGCGATGCCTTGCGCCGCAGCGGCAGCCCCAGCAGCCCGGCGAGCAACTGGTGGCTCAGGCAGATGGCGAGCATCGGCGCGCCCGAGTCCAGCAGGCCCGCGACGATACCGCGCATGCGGGCGATCTTCGGGTCGTCCAGCCGCCGCGGGTCGCCCGGGCCGGGTCCCGGCACCACCAGATCGAACCCGTCGGTCTCGATGTCGCCGTCGTACCGCACGAGCGTGGTCGACAGCCCCAGCACCCGCAGCTGATGGACGAGCATGCCGGTGAACGTGTCCTCGGCGTCCACCACGAGCGCGCGCCGACCGGCGAGCGCCGGGTCGGCGGCCAGCCCGTCGCGCGGCCGCAGCCAGAACGGCGCCAGCGTGGCGTTGCGCGCGACGAGCGCGGCCTGCACCTCGGGGTCGGCGGCGAGCCGCACGTCGGTCGCGGCCGCCGCGGCCTCCGTCGTGGTCTGCGGGCCGAGGCCGAGCGCCCGCAGTACCGCGGCCGCCTTCGTGTGGGTCTCGAGCACCTCGCCGGCGGGCGTGGAATGGCGCACCAGCGTGGCGCCCACCGGCACGCGCAGCCGGCCGTCGCGGTCGATGTCGGCGGTGCGGATGAGGATCGGCGCGTCCAGCGTCTGCCGGCCCCGCGCGTCGCGGCCGACGAGGGCGAGGACCGCGCCGTAGTAGCCGCGGCCGCGCCGTTCGTGCCGGGCGATGACCCGGCAGGCGTTCTCGATCGGGCTGCCGACCACGGTCGGCGCGAACATGGTCTCGCGCAGCACGTCGCGCACGTCCCGTGAGCCGCGCCCGGCCAGCAGGTACTCGGTGTGCACGAGGTGCGCCATCTCCTTGAGGTACGGGCCGAGGACCTGGCCGCCGAGGTCGGCGACGGTGGCCATCATCTTGAGCTCCTCGTCGAGCACCATCGACAATTCGTCGATCTCCTTGCGGTCGGCGAGGAACTCGAGCACGCCCGCCTTCGTCGGTGCGCCGCGCAGCGTGCCGCTGATCGGGTTCATCATCACGAGCCCGTCGTTGACGCTGACGTGCCGCTCGGGCGTGGCCCCGACGAGGGTGCGCTCGCCCGTGTGCACGACGAACGTCCAGTACGCGCCGCGCTCCCGGGTGAGCAGCCGGCGGAACACGGTGAGCGCGGCCGCGACCGGGTCGCCGCCGAGGTCGGCCTCGAACACGCGGTGGATCACGAAGTTCGAGCCCTCGCCGCGCCCGATCTCCTCGCGCAGCACGGTGTCCACAATAGACGCGTACTCCTCGTCGTCCACGTCGAAGCCGGCGCCGGACAGCTCGATCGGCGTCTCGGGCAGCGCGGCGAGGACGTCGTCGACGGCCAGCTCGCGGCGTCGCTCGATGCGCAGCACGGACAGCGGCGTGCCGTCGTCGACGCAGTCGAAGCCGCGCTCGCGGACCTGGCGGAACGGCACGAGTGCGAGGCAGTCGTCCGGGACGGCGGCCAGGGTGTCCACCGTGGACACCGGGCCGGTGAGCACCTCGACGGCGTCGCGGCCCTCGCGGCGCAGCAGGGCGAACGGGGCTTTCGGGTCGATCAGCATGGCTTCCCCTTCGGGTTCGGGTGCCGCGCTCGCGAGGCGGCCCCGGTCATGCCCGGGAAGCAGAACGGCCGCCTCGTAGGGCGGCCGCGGTTTTGTGTGTCACGCGGAAGTGGGCCGCCTCGTCAGGCGGGCCACCACATGCTGTTCATTCGCGAACACACGCAGCAGAGCGTACGTGAGATCCCCGCCGGCGCCAAGACACCGGCGGGGACTCGCGCTTACCTGTTCAAGGAGCCCATCTCGGCGTAGCGGTCGCCGGCGACGTCGCGGCCGATGGAGAGCTTCTCGATCGTGGCGAGGTCGTCGGCGGCGAGCTCGACGTCCAGTGCGGCGACGTTCTGCTCGAGGTATCCGCGCCGCTTGGTGCCCGGGATCGGCACCACGTCGTCGCCCTGGGCGAGCACCCAGGCGAGCGCGAGCTGCGCCGGGGTGACCCCCTTGGCCTCGGCCAGCTTGCGGACCTCGCCGACGAGGTCCAGGTTCTTGCCGAAGTTCTCGCCCTGGAAGCGCGGGTTGCCGGCCCGGAAGTCGCCGGGCGCGAACTGGTCGGGGCTGGTGATCTCGCCACTGAGGAAGCCGCGGCCGAGCGGGCTGTAGGCGACCAGGCCGATGCCGAGCTCGCGGAACAATGGGAGGATCTCGTCCTCGAGGTCGCGGGTCCACAGCGAGTACTCGTACTGCCCGGCGGTCACCGGGTGCACGGCGTGCGCGCGGCGCACGGTCGCCGGGGCGGCCTCGGAGATGCCGAGGTGGCGCACCTTGCCGGCGGCGACGACGTCGGACAGTGCGCCCCAGGTCTCCTCGATCGGCACCGACGGGTCGACACGGTGCTGGTAGTACAGGTCGATGTGGTCGACGCCGAGCCGCTCCAGCGACGCGTCGACGGCCTGCCGGACGTACTGCGGGCTGCCGTTGATCCGCCGGGTGCCGCCCTCGCGCTGGATGCCGAACTTCGTGGCGAGCACCACCTCGTCGCGCCGCCCGGCGATCGCGCGGCCGACGAGCCGCTCGTTGGTGAAGGGGCCGTACATGTCGGCGGTGTCCAGCAGCGTCACCCCCAGGTCGAGGGCACGGTGGATGGTGGCGATGGACTCGGCGTCGTCGCCGGGGCCGTAGAACTCGCTCATCCCCATGCAGCCGAGGCCGAGTGCGGATGTGGTCAGTGCACCGAGGTTTCTCGTTCGCATGGCCTCCAGGTTCCCCCTTTGAGCGCGCTCGAAGTCAAATAGACTGGCGTGACATGGACGACGGGTACACGATCGCCGAGGTCGCCGAGCGCACCGGGCTGACCGCGCACACGCTGCGGTACTACGAGCGGGCCGGCCTGCTGAGTCCGCCCGAGCGCGGCACCAACGGCCACCGCCGCTACTCGGACGTGGATCTGGGGATGCTGCGCATCCTCACCCGGCTGAAGGCCACCCGGATGTCGATCGCGGAGATGCGGCGGTACGCGGAGCTGTGCCGCACCGGCTCGGCGACGTTCGAGGCGCGGCGACTGCTGCTGGAGGAGCACCGGCAGCAGGTGCTGGAGCGCATCGCGGGGCTGCGGACCGACCTGGAGCTGATCGAGAGCAAGATCAAATTCTACGCGGAGGGCGACACCCGCGACCTGGCCAGGCCGTAGCGGCCCATATGCGGCATATCGTGGGGGCATGTTCGAGCACCTGCGCATCCTGGTCGTCGACGACGAGCCGGATCTGTGCGAGATCGTGCGCGGGGTGCTGCGCTTCGCCGGCGCCGAGGTGCTGACCGCGTCCGGGCTCACGGGGGCGCGGCGGTGCTGCGCGGAGCACCCCGGCGGCATCGACCTGGCGATCACCGACCTGAGGCTCAACGACGGCTCCGGCGTGCAGGTCGCCGGGGCGGTACGCGCCAGCAGCCCCGACGCGATGATCATGTATATGTCCGGGCTGCCGTACTTCGATTCCGCCGTCATCGAGCTCGGGCCGCAGGACTCCGTCATCGCCAAGCCGTTGCGGGCCACCGCGCTGGTCGACACCGTGCAGACGGCGCTGATCAGGGCCGGAAGGGTCGCCCCGGAGCGTTAACGGGCAGCGTTGCGGGGGCATACGGTCCGTACCCGAACCCGGCGGACGTGAGGTGGCGCGATGACTTCAGCACACCCCCCGGACTTCGCGGCCTCATCGCCCGGCGACCCGGCCGACGGCGGTCCCGGCAGCCCGAGCAAGCGGTCCTGGATCGACGTGCTCAAGCGGACGGTCAAGAAGTTCAACAACGACAACCTCACCGACTGGGCCGCCGCGCTGACGTACTACGGGGTGCTGTCCATCTTCCCGGGCATCCTGGTGCTGCTGTCGGTCTCCGGGATGCTGCTCACGGACACCACGCAGGACGCGGTACTCAGCAACGTCCAGCAGCTGTTCCCGGCCTCGATCGCGGGCCCGGTCAGCGGCGCCGTCGACGACCTCAAGAGGAGCTCGCACGCGGCGGGCCTGCTAGCCATCGTCGGCCTGCTCGGCGCGGTGTGGACGGCGTCGGGGTACGTCGGAGCGTTCATGCGCGCGTCGAACGCCATCTACGACGTGCGGGAGGGCCGCCCGATCTGGAAGGTGCTGCCGATCCGCCTCGGCATCACGATCGCGGTCGGCACCCTCATCTCCATCGCCGCGCTCAGCATCGTCTTCACGGGCCGGCTCGCGCAGCAGGCGGGCGGCTGGATCGGCCTGTCGAAACAGGCGGTGGCGATCTTCGACATCGTCAAGTGGCCGGTGCTGCTGCTCGTCGCGATGCTGATCCTGGCCGTCCTGTACTGGGCGGCGCCGAACGCCCGCCTGCACGGCTTCCGCTGGATCACCCCCGGCGGGGCCGTGGCGGTGTTCATCTGGCTGGTCGCGTCGGCGGGCTTCGCGCTCTACGTGTCCAACTTCAGTTCCTACAACAGGATTTACGGCACACTCGGCGGCATCATCGCCTTCCTCGTCTGGCTGTGGATTTCCAACATCGCGATCCTGCTGGGCGCGGAGCTCGACGCCGAACTGGAGCGCGGCCGCGCGATCGCGGACGGCCAGCGCCCGGCCGACGAGCCGTATGTCCCGCTGCGCGACGACAGCCACGTGCAGGACGACCACGACATCGGGCTGACCTGAGATCCTCTCCCGCGACCCCGGCGGCCGTGTCCGCGGCTATCGGCCGGCGCCGGCTGACGCGGACGAGCCCAGGCGGAACCTGTTGCGGTACGCGATCGGGGAGACGCCGAGCGCCGCCGCCAGGTGCTGGCGCAGCGTCGCGCCCGTGCCGAAGCCCGCCGCCGTCGCGACGCGGTCCACCGGGAGGTCGGTCGTCTCCAGCAGGCGGCGCGCGTGCTCGACCCGCTGGCGGGTCAGCCACTGCAGCGGCGTCATGCCCGTCTCGTCCCGGAAGCGGCGATTGAACGTACGCACGCTCATCCGGCCCCGCGCGGCCAGCGCGGCCAGCGACAGCGGCTCGTGCAGCCGCTCCAGCGCCCAGGCCCGCACCGCGGCGGTGTTCGCCCCGACCTGCGGCGGGACCGGGCGCTCGACGTACTGGGCCTGACCGCCGTCGCGCCACGGCGGGACGATGCACAGCCGGGCCACCCGGTTGGCGATCTCGCTGCCGTGGTCGCGGCGCATCAGGTGCAGGCACAGGTCCACGCCCGCGGCGACGCCGGCCGACGTCAGCACCTCACCGTCGTCCACGAACAGCACGTCCGGGCGCAGCTCCACCGCCGGGAACGCGCGGCGGAACTCCTCGGAGCGGTTCCAGTGCGTGGTCGCCGGGCGGCCGTCGAGCAGGCCGGCGGCGGCCAGCGTGAAGGCCGCCGTGCACAGCGACACGATCCGGGTGCCGGGCCGCACGGTGCGCAGCGCCGCGGCGAGGCGCTCGGGCAGCCACCCGGGGCCGGATTCGTCCACGCAGGTCATGAACGGCGGGATCACCACCGTGCCGGCGGTGGCCAGCAGCTCCGGGCCGTGCGCGACGGCCACGGCGAAGTCGGCGTTGGTGGTCACCGGGCCGCCGTCGAGGCTGCAGGTCAGCACCTCGTACAGCGGCTCGCCGCCCGGGCCCTCCGCGGTGCCGAAGATGCGCACGGGGATGCTTAGCTCGAAGGGATACACCCCGTCGAGTGCCAGGACGACCACGCGGTGCCGGGGCGCTGCCATGGCCAGATCCTTCCACATGTTGTCGATCCAGCCACTCGTATCATCGATGGCCGCACCGCAGGATCGAGCACATGAGAGCCATCACCCAGGATGTCTTCGGCGGCCCCGAGGTATTGCGACTGACCGAGATCGACCGGCCCGAGCCCCGGTTCGGGCAGGTGCTCGTGCGCGTCCACGCGGCGGGCGTGAACCCGACCGACTTCTGGCACCGGGCCGGCGGCGGCTCGCAGGGCCGCATCGTGCCGCTGGGCTGGGACGTATCCGGCGTGGTCGAGGCGGTCGGGCCCGGCGTCACGCTGTTCGCGCCCGGCGACGAGGTGTTCGGCATGCCGCGGCAGCCGGAGCCGGCCGGGGCCTATGCGGAGTACCTCGTCGCGCCGGCTCGCCACCTCGCCCGCAAGCCGGCCGGGATCTCCCACGCCGAGGCGGCCGCGCTGCCGCTGGTGTCGCTGACGGCGTGGCAGGCGCTCGTCGACGTGGCCCGGATCGAGGCCGGGCAGCGGGTCCTCGTGCACGCGGCGGCCGGCGGCGTCGGGCACGTCGCGGTACAGATCGCGAAGGCCCTCGGCGCGGAGGTCATCGGCACGGCGCGCGCCGCCAAGCACGGGTTCGTCCGCGCGCTGGGCGCCGACCGGGTCGTGGACCACACCGCCGAGGACTTCGCCGAGGTCGTGTTGGACGTCGACGTCGTGCTGGACACCATCGGCGGGGACTACGGCCCGCGCTCGCTGCGCACCCTGCGCCCCGGCGGCATCGTCGTGTCGCTCGCCTCGCCGGCCGAGGCCGCGCTGACGCCGGTGGCGCGGGCGCAGGGCAAACGGGCGCTGTTCATGATCGTCGAGGCCGACCAGGCCGGCATGCTCGCGGTCGCGGACCTGGTCGAGCGCGGCCTGCTGCGCGCGACGCTGGACACGGTACTGCCGCTGGAGGACGCGGCGAAGGCCCACGAGCTCGGCGAGCGGCGCACCACCACCGGCAAGATCGTGCTCGCCGTGCGGGCCGACGCTTCCGGCGGCCAGGGCTGACGCTTCCGGTCGCCGGGTCGTTCGTGACGGGGGCGGAGGGTCGCCCGGGCGGATGCCCGGGCGACCCTCCGTGGTGGGTTCGCCTCGTGGAGGGTCGCCTCAGCCGAAGTGGACCGGGGCGGCCTCGGCCGGTGAGGTGGTCGACGACGTGGTGCGATCGGTGGTGGTGTTGCGGACCAGCGCGATGATCAGGATCGTCGCCACGGCCATCAGCACGGCGCTCGCCGTGAAGGCCACGTTGTACCCATGGATCGCGGCGTGCGCCTGCATGAGCTGGCCGGCGGCCGGGCCGCGTGAGGCCTCGATCGCGTGGCCGGTCACGTAGCCGGCGACGGCCGTGGTGAAGATGGTGTTGAGCAGGGCCGTGCCGAGCGAGCCGCCGACCTGCTGGGTCGCGTTGACCATGGCGCTGGCCACGCCGGCGTCGTGGTTGGCCACGCCGGACAGCGCCAGGCTGCTCAGCGGGACGAAGACCAGGCCCATGCCGAGGCTCATCGCGATGAACGACGGCATGATGTCCGTCGCGTACGACGAGTCGAGGTCGAGCCGGGTCAGGTAGATCATCGACGCGGTGGCGAGGACGCCGCCGATCGACATCAGCAGCTTCGGGCCGGTGCGCGGCAGCAGCCGGGAGGCGATGACCGCGGCCGCGATGATGCCGGCCGAGAACGGCATGTAGGCCACGCCGCTCTTCATCGCCGACCAGCCGAGCGTCTGCTGCAGGTAGAACGTCATGAACAGGAACATGCCGAGCATGCCCGCGCCGAGCAGGATCGAGACCAGATAGGACACGCCGCGGTTGCGGTCGAACAGCACACGCAGCGGCAGCAGCGGGTGGGAGGTGCGCGACTCCCAGACCCCGAACACGCCCAGGAGCACGACCGCCGAGGCCAGCCAGGTGATGGTGACGGCCGAGCTCCAGCCGTCGGTGGCCGCCTTGGTGAAGCCGTAGACCAGGGCCACCTGGCCCGCGGTCGCCAGCACCGCACCCGGGATGTCGTAGCGGGTGTCGCCCTGCGCCTTGCTCTCGCGCACCAGCGGGACGGCCGCGGCGAACGCGAGGACCGCGATCGGAATGTTCACCAGCAGGCACCAGCGCCAGTCCGCGTATTCCGTCAGCACTCCGCCGGCCAGCAGGCCGATGGCCGCACCGCCGCCGGAGATGGCGCCGAACACGCCGAACGCCTTCGCGCGCTCCCTGGCCTCGGTGAACGTCACCGTGATCAGGGAGAGGGCGGCCGGGGCGAGCAGGGCGCCGAAGACGCCCTGCAGGCCGCGGGCGGCGAACAGGGTGCCGGCGTTGACCGCGGCGCCGCCCAGCGCCGAGGCGCCGGCGAAGCCCAGCAGGCCGATGAGGAGGGTGCGCTTGCGGCCGAAGTAGTCGGCGATGCGCCCGCCGAGCAGCAGCAGGCCGCCGAAGGTGAGCGTGTAGGCGGTGACGATCCACTGCCGGTCGGCGGTGGAGATGTCCAGCGCCTCCTGGGCCGAGGGCAGCGCGATGTTCACGATCGTGGCATCGAGCACCACCATGAGCTGCGCGACGGCGATGACGGCGAGGGCGAGCCAGCGCCGGGGATCAGGGGGAACGGCAGAAGATGATGTAACTGATATGTCGGGCGCGACGACCGCGTCGTTCGCCATGTGCCAGCCTCCAGGGCATGGGGAACCTTCCCGTCCGCACACTACGGACGGGGTACGACACTTTCTGATTCGTTCGGTTGCCGCCGGGCGGCAGACGCGGCGTCAGCAGCCCTGCCGCAGGATCGGCAGCAGGACGCCGTCGACCAGCCGTTCGACGAAGGCATCGTCGAGCGGGCCGGTCTGCCACAGCCGCCGGCTCATCACCATGGCGTGCAGCACCTCGTGCAGCAGCTCGGCGCTGGCGCCCTCAGGTAGCTCGCCGCGCTCGACCGCACGCTTGATCATTGACTCGTACATGTCGTGCTTCGTCTCGTAGACGTTGCGGTACATGACCTCGGACAGCTCCGCGTTGTGCGTGGCCGCCGTCAGAAGCCCCGTGATGATCGCCCCGTCCGCCCCGTCGGCCACCGTGCACACGGTGGTCAGCTGGGCGTAGAGGTCGCCGCGCAGCGAGCCGGTGTCGGGCGGTTCGGCGCGCCCGCCATAGCGATGCTCGATCGCCTCCATCACCAGCTCGGGCTTGCTGGGCCAGCCCCGGTAGATGGTCGCCTTGCTGGCGCGGGCCCGCGCCGCCACGGCGTCCATCGACATCCGGTCGTAACCCACCTCGCCGAGCAGCTCGAAGACCGCTTCGCAGATCGCCTCGCGACGGTTCGGCTTGGTCGTCGCCATGGTGACCCTCTCCGCGATAAGTGTACGGAACCGTTTCGTCTCGAAACTAGCTCAGCCCGAGATACGAAACGAAACGGTTCCGTATACCTTTTGTGTGAGGGGCGCCACACCCGCCGCTGTAAGAAGTTGCACTGCTCAGGGCAGCTTCCTTCGCACTACCCAGGTCAGCTTCGTCCTATCGTCAGGTTCATGACTGAGCTGTCGACCGAGCGGTACATGTGGTCGCTCTACGAGCCCGTGCACGCCATCACCTACTTCGCCCCGCCGGCGCTGCAGGCGTTCGAGGAGGCGGGCCTGCGCGGGTTCTGGCGCGCCTACTTCGCCGGCCGCAGCGCTCCGCTCGGCGCCGTCGGCCCCGCGCCGGTCATCGCCGCGTTCTACGGCTTCGCCCCCAGCATGGTCACCCGGGCCCTGCCCGACGTCTGGACCCGTATCACCCCGCAGGCGGCGCTGGAGGTCCGCCGCTCGGGCGCGCGCCGGGTGCTGGAAGATGTCGAGGGCCTGGATGGCGTCGAGGAGGCCGCCGCCCTGCTCAAGCAGGCCGCTCAGGAGACCGAGTGTTACGGCCGGGTGCTCGGCGCCGCCAACGCCGCGCTTCCGTGGCCGGAGGACCCGCTCGACGTGCTGTGGCAGGCTGCTACCGTGCTGCGCGAGCACCGCGGCGACGGGCACGTCGCGGCGCTGCTGGTCGAGGGCATCGAGGGCTGCGAGTCGATGGTCTGGCGGATCGCGGTGAACAAGGGGCGCGGGCGCGAGATGGCACAGGCGGGCCGCGGCTGGAGCGACGAGGAGTGGGACGCCGCCCGCCAACGGCTGCGCCAGCGGGGCTTCCTCGACGGCGAGGGCGGGGCGACGGAGAAGGCGATCGCGGCGTACCGAACGATCGAGGAAATCACCGATCAGCTGGCCGCCCGCCCGTGGCAGGCACTCGGACCCGACGCGACCGAGCGGTGCGCCAAGCTGCTCCGCCCGATCGCGGCCCGGGTCTTCGAGGTGCTGCCGTTCTATCCGAACTGGATCGGTCTGCCTAGGAATCCGTTGCCAGCTCGGGATGCTTCTTGAGATAGGCGGCGATGAACGGGCACTGCGCGACGATCCGCAGCCCCCGGTCCTTGGCCAGGGTCAGCGCCCCGCCGGCCAGCCGGCCGCCCACGCCCTTGCCCTCGAACCGCGGCTCGACCTCGGTGTGCGTGAAGACGATCCGCTCCGGCTCGCCGGCGTCGGCGGGGTGCAGGCGGTAATACGCCGCCCCCGCCGCCTCGCCGTCGACCCGGATCTCGAACCGGTGCTGGTCCGCGTTGTCAACGACCTCGAAGTCCACTCAGGACGCCTCTCCCCGAACGTCCGCGTGCGCCGCGGGGACGCTGCCGAGCCGGCCGGCCTGGTAGTCCTCGAACGCCTGCATGACCTCGGCCTTGGTGTTCATGACGAACGGACCATACGCCACGACGGGCTCGCGGATCGGCGCTCCGCCCAGGAACAGCACGTCCATCGTCGGGTGACGCGGGTCCTGCTTCGCGTCGGCGGTCACCGTGATGCTGTCCCCTTCCCCGAACACGGCCAGCTGCCCGCTGTCGAGCGGGCGCCCCTTCACCCCGACGGTGCCGTTGCCGGCCAGCACGTATGCCAGCGCGTTGAAGTCCTTGCGCCAGGGCAGCGTGAGCGAGGCGCCGGGAGAGACGGTCGCGTGCACGAGGGTGATCGGCGTGTAGGTGATGCCAGGGCCGGCGTGCCCGTCGAGCTCGCCCGCGATGACCCGCAGCAGGGCACCCCCATCGGGCGAGGTCAGCAGCGACACCTGCCCGGCGCGGATGTCCTGGTAGCGCGGCTGGGCGAGCTTGTCGGCCCGCGGCAGGTTCACCCACAGCTGGATGCCGTGGAACAGCCCGCCGCTGACCACCAGGTGCTCCGGCGGCGTCTCGATGTGCAGCAAACCGCTTCCGGCAGTCATCCACTGGGTGTCGCCGTTGGTGATGACGCCACCGCCGCCGTTGGAGTCCTGGTGGACGAACTCGCCATCGATGATGTACGTGACGGTCTCGAAGCCGCGGTGCGGGTGCCACGGGGTGCCCTTCGGCTCGCCCGGTCCATACTCCACCTCGCCCATCTGGTCCATGTGGATGAACGGGTCGAGCGCGCGCAGGTCCACCCCGGCGAAGGCGCGCCGGACCGGGAAGCCCTCGCCCTCATACCCCTTCGGCGCCGTGGTCACGGAGACCACCGGCCGCGGCAGCGCCACGACGGGGTCGGGCGTGGACACGCGCGGAAGCGCGAGAACGTTTTCGACGGTGATCGCGGGCATCGGAGCCTCCAGTGGTGCGTTGTCGGCCGAACTTGTCGCCTGCTGTAACGGTACTTGCCAAGCAAGTATTCCGCAAGTCAACAATCACGTCGGCAAGGTCCTCGGGCGTTCTCGCCCGAGCCCGCGTGCCCCCGCCCCGGGTTCGGACGGAGGGTTGGAGCAGGGGGTGGCCGAGGTCGATCTGGATCCATTGCGGGTCACGCCGTGCGCGCTGGGGTTGACCGGACGGCCATGTCGCCCGCGTCGCCCGTGCCGGCTCATCGAGCCGCTGGGCGGTATGATCACGGAGAGAAATCGTAGCCGAGCACTACCAAAACTCTCCGTGATCATGACAAACGGGGGCTAGGCGACTGAGGCGCGGGGACGTGAAGGGGCGCGGGCATGAAGGCGCGGACGCACAGCACGTAGTTGGTCGCGCCTGTCGCTGGCCGGGCTCGTCCTGCTCGGCGGCATCATTTTTCCCGGAAGGGTCTTGGCGTTCGCGCCGGGCGGCTGACGTCGGCGTCGTGCGGCCGCGCGCGACACGACGTGTCACGCGCCGCGGCTGACGCCGGCGATGGCCTGCCCGGAGAGCGGATCAGACGTGCGGCGGCGCGGTGCTCGCGCGGACGATCAGCTCCGCTGGCAGGCACAGGTGCTCCGCCGGGCCCGGCGTGCCCGCCTTCGCCGCCTCCATGGCCTGGGTCAGCGCCGCCGCCGCGGCATGACCCTTCGCGTGGATGTCCTGGCGCACGGTCGTCAACGGCGGGCGCATCCGGGCCGCCGCCGGGCTGTCGTCGAAGCCGACCACCGACAGGTCCTCCGGCACGCGCAGGCCCGCGTCCACCGCCGCCGACACGACGCCCTGGGCCAGGGCGTCCGAGAAGCACAGGACCGCCGTCGGCGGCTCGGGGGCGGACAGCAGCAGGCGGGCCGCCTGGTATCCGGACTCGGGGTCGCCGTGCGGCTCGCGGGCGATCGTGGGGGAGACGCCGGCCGGGGTCAGTGCGTCCAGCCAGCCGGAGAGGCGCTGTGAGCCGACGTAGCCGTCGATCATGTCGCCCGGGCTGACCATGCCGTGGCGGCCGCGGACGCCGGAGGTGACGATGCCGACGCGGCGGTGGCCGAGGTCGATGAGGTGCTGTGCGGCGGCGCGGGCGCCTGCGCGGTCGGCGACGTTGACGGCCGGCACGCCGTCGGCCGGGACCTGGTCGATGAAGACGAGCGGCATCTTGCGGCGCAGCAGCCAGTCCACGGCCGTGGACTCAGGGTCGCAGGAATACACCAGCGCGCCGTCCATCGCCACGTCGCGGGCCGGGACGACGCCGCCCGCGGTGTCGGTGCTCAGCAGCGTCAGGCCCAGGCCGGTCGGGGCGAGCTCATCGGCGATCGCGCCGAGGAAGGTGGTGGCGACCTCGTCGGCGAAGGCGCCGCTCAGTGACTCGGTGAGCAGGATGCCCACGGCGCCGGAGCTGCCCCGGGCCAGGGCCCTGGCGGCCGGGTCGGGCCCCACGTAGCCGAGTTCGTCCGCGACCGCCAGGATCCGGTCGCGCAGCGTGGGCGAGAGCTGGTCGGGCCGGGAGAACGCGTTGGAGACCGTCATCCGGCTCACGCCGACCCGGTCGGCGATCGTCTGCAGGGTCACCCTCCCCACCGCAACGCCTCCCATGTCGTCGGATCTTCCTCGTGACCTTAACGCGCCAGCTTTGAGCGCACCGCCGGGGCGGGGGCGACCGCCTCCGCCGCGCGGCGCAGGGTCGCGGCCAGGGCCGTTCGAGTGCGGTACCCCCGCGGCGGGCGTACCGGCGCATCGTGGTCGACGACCGGGGCGTCGGGCAGGGCGCTCGCGTACTCGAACCGCTCGCGGTTCCAGCTGGCGCCGAACTTCTCCGACAGCGCCGACTGCGACACGACCAGGGCGAACGGGAACGTGCTCATCGGGATCTCCTCCGTCTGTACCGGTACAAGAACCTATACCGGTACAGTAAGCGCGAGCGCTGTACCGGTCAAGTCTTTATCGGTAAAGAGACAGTGCGTGGCAGGCGACGGGGCGCGCTCGCTTCGTCCGGGAGGGGGCGCGCGGCGAGGGCTGGCACAGGGCAGAGGTACCGCCCTCGCCGCGCGCGGGACGCCGGCCTCAGAGGGGGTGGCGGGTGACGGCCGGGCGTCCACGTGGGAACGCCCTGACCATAGCCATCCGCCGGGTGTCCGTTCCAGGGGGAACGGCCCAGTTAAGGCAGTTCTAATCGAGACTTGTTCCGGCGCTATGCGTGCCCGTCCGCCGGGGCCTTCCCGCGGCGCGAGCGCCGCTCGCTGGGCTCGCGCGACAGCCGGCCGACCAGCCATCGGCTCGTCGGCGGAGCCTCTTGCGGGGCGGGGTCGGCGTCGGCCATGACGATCACCACGCTGGCCCCGCCGAGGGCGCCGGTGCCGATGTTGACGGTGCCGTTGCCCGCGATCGCGACCCGGCGCACGATGTCCAGCCCGAGGCCGGTCGAGCCCTGGTCGCTCTCGCCGCGCTGCAGGGCCCGCTCCGGGTCGGGGATGCCGGGGCCGCCGTCCTCGACGCGCAGCACCACGTAACCGTCCTCGCGCCGGGTCACCGCCACCTCGAACGGCACGCCCTGCGGCGTGTACCGGATGACGTTGCCGATCAGCGCGTCCAGCGCCGCGGCCAGCTCGCTCTTGGGCACCGTGACCGGGGCGGGCTGGTCGACGCCGAGCGCCTTGCACTCGCGCTCCTGGTCGCTGGCGACCGCGGACCAGAACATCATCCGGTCCCGTACGATCTCGGCCACGTCGCAGCCCTCCTCGCCGGTCGAGGCGGCCGCGCCGTCGGCCCGCTCGCCGCGATCCGGGGTGGGGGAGTGCGCGTCGATCGGCTCGCGCATCGCCCGGATCAGCTTGTCGATCTCGACTTCGAGCGCGGTGATCGCGTCGCGGATGCGCTCGGCGTCCTGGGAGTCGTCGAGCGTCTCCGCGTCCAGCCGTAGCGCGGTCAACGGGGTGCGCAGCCGGTGCGAGAGGTCGGCGACCAGCTCGCGCTCGTTGGACAGCAGCGCCATGATCCGGTCCGCCATGACGTTGAGCGCGAAACTCGCCTCGGACAGCTCCCGGGGGCCCTGCGGATCGATGCGTACGTCGAGGTACCCCTCGCTGAGCGCGCCCGCTGCCCCGGCCAGCTGCCGCGCCGACAGGATGATCCTCGCCGCCAGCCGGTCGGCGACCCAGACGGAGGCGATGACCAGGCCGAGCGCGACCGCGCCGAGCGCCCACCACGCGCCGCTGACCCCGTTCTCCAGCTCGGAGGTCGGGATGAACACCTCGACCACGGCGGTGCGCCCGGAGCCGAGGTCGACCGGCTCCAGGTACGACTGGCCGCCGGGCACGTCGGCGATGACCGGTGCGGCCTGGTCGGCGGTGCGGCTGAGGTCGCCGGGCGCGGCGTGACCGGTGCCGATCTCGGTGCCGTCGTCGCCGAGGTTGTGCACGGCGACGCGCGTGACCGCCGGGCCGCCGGTGCTGGCGACCGCCCGCTCGATGCTCAGCGGGTCGGTGGTCACGGTGAGGACCGCCACGACCACGGCGGTCTGGCGTTCGGCGTCGGCGAGCGCGCGCTCACGGGCGAGTTGCTGGACGACGAGGCCCAGCGGGAACAGGAAGGCGAGCGCCACCATCGTGGTGACCGCCGCGGAGACGTAGGCGAGGGTCCGCCTCAGCCCGGCGCGGCGAACCTGAAGCCCACGCCCCGCACGGTGTGCAGGTATCTGGGCGCTGACGCGCTCTCGCCAAGTTTCCGGCGTAGCCAGTACAGATGCACGTCGATCGTCTGGTCCTCGCCCACTGAGGGTTGCCGCCATACCTCCTCCAACAGCTCACGGCGTGAGACCACCCGGCCGGGACGGGCGGCGAGGTACGCCAGCAGGTCGAACTCCTTGCGGGTCAGGGTCAGCGGCTCGCCGTGCAGATAGGCCTGACGCTGGCCGATGTCCACCCGCAAGCCTCCCACCTCGATGGTGGTGGGCTCCTCGCGGCTCGCCCGTCCGGTGCGGCGCAGCACGGAGGTCATCCGGGCATCCAGGTGGGCCGAGGTGAACGGCTTGATCATGTAGTCGTCGGCGCCCGCCTTGAGCAGCCGGACGATCTCCGCCTCGTCGTCGCGGGCGGTGGCGATGATGATGGGCGTGTCCGCGATGCCGCGCAACATGCGCAGCGCGTCGGCGCCGTCCAGGTCGGGCAGTCCGAGATCGAGCACGACCAGGTCGGGGGTCTCGGCGGCGAAGCGGCGCAGCGCCTCCAGGGCCGTGCCGACCGCGTGCACCGTGTGACCACGGTCGGTCAGGGAGCGCAGCAGGGCGCCCCGCACGACGTGGTCGTCCTCAACCAGCAGCACCGTGGCCATGCGAAGAAGGTACTGCCTGTGGCAAGCCGGTGCTCCGCCGGTCGCTATCGACTGCGGAAGTTCGTGGCGGTGAGCGGGAGTTCCACGCATAGGCTGGTGCCCGCCCCGCGGGGGCTCTGCAGCACGATCCGGCCGCCGAGCGCCTCGACGCGGTCCTTGAGGCCGACCAGGCCGGTGCCGCGGGCGAAGTCGGCGCCGCCGACGCCGTCGTCGCGGATCGCGAGGCGCAGCACGGTGTCGGCGGTACCGGCGGTGCCGGCTTCGACGGTGACCGTGGCGGCCGAGGCGTGCGCGTGTTTGGCCGCGTTGGTCAGCGCCTCGGCGACGACGTAGTACGCGCTGACCTCGACCTGCTCGGGCAGCCGCCGCTCCGCGCGCACGTCGAGGTCGACCGGGATCGGTGAGCGGCGGGCAAGGGAACGCAGCGCCGGGCCGAGACCGCCTTCGGACAGGATGGCCGGGTGGATGCCGCGCGAGATCTCGCGGAGCTCGTCCAGGGCGCCGGCTGCCCCGGTGACGGCGCGGTCGAGCTCGATGGCGAGCGCGTCGAGCTCCGGTGGCAGCGCCGCCTGCGCCGCGCGCAGTTGCAGCGCCAGTGCGACCAGCCGCTGCTGGGCGCCGTCGTGCAGGTCCCGCTCGATGCGCCGGCGGATCTGGTCGGCGGTGGCGACGAGCCGCGCGCGGGAGGTGGTGAGTTCGGCCTGGCTTTCGGCGTTGGCGATGGCGGTCGCGATGAGCTCGGTGAAGTCGGCCAGCCGTTGCTCGGTGTCCTGGGGCAGCCGTTCGCGGCGAGACCCGACGTCCATGGCGCCCCAGACCCGGCCCTCGACCAGGATCGGGCTGGCGACCGAGGAGCACAGTCCCGGGAGGACGGCGTCGGGCGGGCCGTGCGACGCCGGGTCGTCCACGTCGCGGCGAGCCGCACGGCCGGTGGCCTGGACCGCCGCCATGGCCGAGCCGGGATCGGGCTTGCCGCGTGCCCCCGGTTGGCTGTGCTCGAACCCGTAATCTCCCATCACCGTCGCGTCGCCGTCGGGCTCGAACCGCGCGATCGCCGTACCGCCGGCGTCGAAGAGCGTGGCGACCTCTTCGGCCACCGTGGCGAACATCGGATCTGGACCTACCCCGCGGGCGACCAGGGTCGCCACCCGCCGCAACGCCGCCTGCTCATCGGCGATCCGGCGGAACTCGGCGTAGAGCTGGGCGTTGTCGAGGGAGACGGCGAGCTGGCCGGCGATGAGCTTGACACCGTCGAGCCGTTCGGTCGTGAAGGCGCCGCGGATGAGCCGGTTCTCCAGCAGCAGCATCGCCTGCAGCGTGCCGCGGCTGAGGATGGGCACGGCCAGCAGCGAGCAGCAGGTGACGCCGGTGAAATAGGGGTCGCGGGCGAAGCGGTCGTCGCGGGTGGCGTCGGGCACGACGAGCGGTTCGCGCATTCGCTGGGCGTATCGCAGCACGGACATCGGGACCGCGGGTTCTTGGCCCGTTACGCAGCGCCGGGCGGTGCCGTCGCTGCCCGGGGCCAGCAGTAGCCAGTGCTGCCGTTCGTCGCTCCACAGCGGCAGGTGGACGGCGGTGGCGCCGGTCATCGCGCTGAGCAACTGGGCCACGCGGGTGTGCAGCCGTTCGATGTTGGTCTCGGAGCTCAGTGCCTGCGACGCGGACAGAATGCCGAGCAGGTCGAGTGTTCCGGTGGTGACGGTGGCCCGTTGCTGCCACACATCATCGGGCTGGTCGCCGCTCTGGTCGCCGCCCGGCACAGTGGTCGCCTCGGTTTGTGGCCGCAGGGTCGGGTAGGCCCAGTCGAGTTGGCGAACTTTCGCGGTCGCGCCCCAGGCGAGATACTCCTCGCGCGCTTCCATGAGCAGGCCGTAGCCGCCGTATTCGAGGCCGTGGGCGAGATAGCAGCGGGCCGCGCGTTCGGTGATCAGGGCCCGGTGCCAGGGCCGCTGGTGCTGGGCGGCCTCGCGCCGGGCGGCGTCGAAGGCGAGGGCGGCGGCGCGGAAGTCGCCGACCGCCCAGGCCCGCTCGGCCTCGAGCAGCCGCAGCAGGGGCTGGAAGTTCGCCGGCGCGTCCGCGGCGCGGGCGGCCAGCCACCGCGTTGCCTCCTCCAGTTCGCACAGCAGATCGTCGCGTTCGTCACCGTGGCTGTCCCGGGCCTGCGCGGCGAGGGCCAGGCCGCGCAACAGGTGGGCCAGGGCGGTCGGGTAGAGGCCCAGGGCCGTCGGCAGCAGCGGCATCGCCGCCGCGGTGTGCCGGGCCAGGGCGACCGGGTCATCGAGGACGGCGGCGGCGAACGCATGGTTGACATGCGCGTGGAACAGCGCGAACGGGTCCACGCGCCCGTTGGCTGCCGCCTCGTCGGCCTCCGCCGCACCTTCGCCGCGCAGCACACCGGCCAGCCATCGGTAGGTGTCCAGCCACTGACCAACCCGCTCGCTGCCGGTACGCCGCACGAAGGCCAGCCCGGTCTCCACCTCGGCGACGAAGCTGTCCAGTGTCGGCGTGCTGTCCAGCAGGCTGACCGCGACCGTGTAGTAGGTGTAGGCGGCGCGGCCCAGGTCACCCGCCGCGATCAGCCCCTCCCGGGCACGCCGGCCTGCTCGGATGACGTTTTCGACCGGTTCGAACCAGCAACAGGCGTAAGCGAACCGGTAGCCCACCTGCGAAGTGTCGGGCTCGTAGCCACGGGCCTCGGCCAGCGCCAGGCTCCGCCGCAACGCCCGATACCCGGCAGCGTAGTCGCCCAGCATCACGACCTCGGAGACGGCGTGGCTGGCGGTCGCGAGCAGGGTGGGGCACAGGCCATGATTGAGCCAGATCTCCAGCGCTTCCAGGCTCAGCCAGCGGCACATGGCGAAGTCAGGGGCGACGTAGGCCGCCGGCAGGATCGTGTTGAGCAGACGGGCCGTGGCGAGCAGCGTCGGATCGGTGATCTCCGGGTCCATCTCGTCGGTGCTGTCGGTGTCGTCCAGCCAGCGGTGCAGATGGCGGAGCGAACGATCGAGGCGGTGATCGAGTTCGGCCTGGAGCCGGTCCGCCGCCGGCACGGTGATCCCGAGCTCCCGAAGCGACTCCATACCGAGCCCGATCGCCTCCGCGAGCCGGTTGCGGTGCGTCAGGCTGCGTATTTGCACCACCGTGGCGTCGACCCGGTCGGTGGCGTTGGCACACAACCCAGTGATCGTGTGGTACTCCTGGTCTGCCTCGTCCAGGCGGCCCAGGCCGTACAGCGCGGCGTGCCGGCCGGTGTGCACCTCGATCAGCGTGGCGGTCTCGCCTGGGTCGATGAGCCGCAGCGCCGCGGCCAGCAGCGCGTCCACCAGTGCGTGGTCCCCGATCAACGCCGCCTGATCGACGGCGCGCCGCAGCAGCGGCACCACCTGGCGCCGCTCCGCCGGGTCGTGGACCGCGTCGACCACCGGCAGGTACTGCTCCGCCGCGACCGCGAACCACTTCGGCACCTCGGCCAGCCGCCGCGCCATGGCCAGCTGCAGGCCGCGGCGTCGCTGCCGGTCCAGCCCGCGCAGGACCGCCTCGCGGATCCGGTCGTGGCGAAACCGCACCGCCTGCCGCGCTCCGGCCTCGACCAACAGCAGGCCCTCGTCGAGGGCGGGCGCCAGCCGCTGTTCCACCACGTTCGCCGGCAGGGCGGTCGCGGCCCCCAGCAGCCGAAGATCGGTTCGACCGCCAAGACACGCCATCGCCTCCACCAGCTGCCGCGACGGTGCTGGGACGGGCTCAACCCCAGCTCCCACCCCAGCCCCCAGCAACCCGGCCACCTCCGGCCGGGCCAGGTAAGCGCGCACGGCCGCCGCGTCCCATCGCCATCCGCCGGCCGCCGCCGTCAGCGCGCCGTCGCGGCGCAGCGCGTTGAGCAGTTCCACCGTCTCGTACGGGTTCCCGGACGTGTGCGGACCGATCATCCCGGCCAGGTCCGCCGCCGCGGTCTTGTCCACGTGCAGCATCTCGGCAACCATGGTGACGAGATCCGGCACCGGCAGGTTGCCCAGCCGAAGGTGCCGCGTCGCGGGCTGTTCCCGCCACCGCGACAGCGCCGCCGCCAGTGAAGGGACCGCGTCCGCGTCCTCCTGGCGGTAGGCACCCACCAGCAACAGACCTTCGATCGGCTCCTCGCTGAGCGCTACATCGACGAAGCCCAGCGGCGTGCGACCCGCCCACTGCAGGTCGTCGACGAACACCACCACCGGTCGTCGCGGCGAGGCGATCGCGCGCAGCACCTGCATCGCCGAGCGCTGCGTGCGCACCTGCGCGGTCAGCGGATCCCCCGGGTGCGGCGGCACCTCGAGCAGCGCCGCGAACTCCGGCACCACCGCGGTCAGCAGGCCAGCGTTCGGCCCGACCGCCTCCAGGATCCGCCCACGTATCTTGGCCAGCTCATGCTCCGGCTCGGCCAGTAACAGCCGGCCCAGCGCGCGAAACGCCTGATGCAACGCGTCGGACTCCAGATCCCGCCGGTACTGGTCGAACTTACCCACCACGAACCAGCCGTCCCGGCCCGTCACCACCAGCCGCAGCTCATTGACCAGAGACGTCTTGCCCACCCCCGCCGCTCCGCCGACGAGCACCCCGCGACACCGGCCCGCCAACGCGTCCTCGAACGCCGCACGCAGCGCCGCCACCTCCGCGTCGCGACCCGCCAGCCGCGACGGCGGCGACAACCGCGGCGGAACGTCGCGCTCACCCACCCGCAGCTCAGCCGCCGCTCGCGGACCCGCGTCGCGCAACCGCTCGAGGTCGTGGACCACGCCGTCGGCGGTCTGGTAGCGGTTGTCCGGTTCCTTCTCCAGCAGATGCATGATGATGTCGGACAACAGCCCCGGCACGGCCGGGTTGACCTCCGCCGGCGGCACCGGCACCCGAGCCAGATGGTCGTGCGTGAGCCGCAGCGGGTCGCCGGAACCGAACGGCGGCGCACCAGTGGCCAGCTCGTACAGCGTCGCGCCCAACGAGTACAGGTCGGCCCGTTGATCCACCGGCCGGCCGGTGCGCCCGGTCTGCTCCGGCGCCAGGTACGCCAGCGTGCCGACGATCTCGGTGTGGTGGGTGAACTCGGGACGAATCTCGGCCAGCGACGTCGCCAACGCGAAGTCCACCAGGCACGGCGCGCCGTCCCGGGAGACCACGACGTTCGCCGGGGCGATGTCCCGGTGCAACACACCCCGCCGGTGCATCCCCGCCACCGCCCGGGCCAACTCCACCGCCAGCCCGATCAGATCGTCAACCGCCAGCGGCTTCGCCAGCCCCGCGACGGTCGTGTCACCGGCATCCGCCAACACGATCGACCCCGGATAGCGCGGCGCCTCCATCAGCCGCGCCACCCCGTCGACACCGCGCAACCGCTCAAGGATCGCCAGCTCGTGCCGTAGCCGCCGCGAAGCATTCGGCCCCAACGGCTCCTTGCGCACAACGGGGTCCCCGGTCGAGGCGAGGCGCGCGACACGCGTCCGTTGGCTCTCATGGACTATCTCGCCGCGCCACATCTCGCCTCGCCGGCCCTCACCCGACAAGTTCCTACACGCTGCCGGAAACGCCTCCTGTCCTACCTACACCTATTTGAGCGCAACGGCGAGCGGCAGCCGGGAGAAGGTCTCCTTCTCGGCCCGGAAGAGCCAAGCTTGCGGTCGTGTCCGTGCCGGCTGCACGTGTCACGCCGCGTTTGGCAGGCTGACTGCTGCCCAGCCTGCGACACCGCGTGCGGCGATGTCGCATGCTCCCTGGCTGGCGGCGCGCGAGGGCGCGGCCCGGTTCGCGGCCGGCGAGGGGCGCCACGGCGCCGGACTACGCTGATCGGCGTGGTGGACAGGAGCGACATCGAGGCGGCCGCGGCGCGCATCGCCGGCTACATCCGGCACACCCCGTCGTACGAGGTGCGCCCGGGCCTGTGGTTCAAGCTGGAACTGCTGCAGCACAGCGGGTCGTTCAAGGCGCGCGGCGCGTTCAACCGGATCCTCGCCGCGGCCGAGGCTGGCGCGCTGCCCGAGGCCGGGGTCGTCGTCGCGTCCGGTGGCAACGCCGGGCTCGGCGTCGCCTACGCGGCCGCCCGGCTCGGGGTGCGGGCCGAGGTCTTCGTGCCGCTGACCGCCCCCGCGACGAAGGTGGCGAAACTGCGTGAGTACGGGGCCGAGGTGCACCAGCACGGCCGGGAGTACGCCGAGGCGAGCGCCGCGTCGGCGATCCACGCCGCGCAGACCGGCGCGCTGGTCGTGCACGCCTACGACCAGCCCGAGATCGTCGCCGGGCAGGGCACCCTCGGGCTGGAGCTGCCGGCCGCCGACACCGTGATCGTCGCGGTCGGCGGCGGCGGGCTCATCGGGGGAATCGCGGCCGCCGCGGGCGACCGGGCGCGGATCGTGGCGGCCGAGCCGGCCGGCGTCCCCACCCTGCACGCCGCGCTCGCCGCCGGCCAGCCGGTGGACGTGCCCGTCGACAGCGTCGCCGCGGACTCCCTCGGTGCCCGGCGGATCGGCACGATCGCGTTCGATCTCGCCGTACGCCACCGGGTGGAAAGCCTGCTCGTGTCCGACGAGGCGATCGTCGAGGCCCGCCGTCGGCTGTGGCACGAGCACCGCCTGGCTGTGGAGCACGGCGCCGCGGCCGCCTTCGCCGGGCTCGATCTCGTGGCGGACCCCGGCACGGCCGTGGTTGTGCTGTGCGGGGCGAACACCGACCCCGCGACCCTGCGCTCCCGATGAGCGGCCCTGCGCATTCTCACCTCGAAGCGGGGCGTCGAGCGAGGCCGCGTGGTAGACCATCTGGAGGGGCTGCGCACTGTTGGAGGGCTGAACCGATGATCGTCAAGGCCGACGTGTGCATCGTGGGCGGCGGGCCGGCCGGGCTGGTCCTGGCGCTGCTGCTGGGCCGCCGGGGCGTGGACGCCGTGGTGCTGGAGAAGCACGAGACGTTTCTGCGCGACTTCCGCGGGGACACCGTGCACCCCTCGACGCTGCAGCTCATGGACGAGCTCGGTCTCGGCGAGGAGCTGGAGCGCCTGCCGCACCGAATCCTGCGCCAGATCCAGGTCACCTACGACGGCGGGACGTTCCGGCCGGTCGACTTCGCGCGGCTGCGGGCGCCGCACCCGTACGTCATGATGCTGCCGCAGTCGGACTTCCTGGAGCTGCTGGCCGAGCACGGCAACTTCGCCCTCTACCGCGGCGCCGACGTCGTCGAGGTGCGCCGCCGGGACCGCCGGGTGGTCGGGGTGACCGCCCGGACCGAGCAGGGCCCGGTCAAGGTGGACGCCCCGCTGACCGTCGCCTGCGACGGAAGAAATTCGACGGTACGCCGGGAGCTCGGCCTCAAGTCGAAGGTCTACGGCACGCCGATGGACGTGCTGTGGTTCCGGCTGCCCCGCGAGCCCGGCGACCCCGAGGGCCTGGCCGGCCGCGTCGATGAGGGACGCCTGTTCATCGGCATCGACCGCGGCGACTACTGGCAGATGGGCTTCGTGGTGCCCAAGGGCGGCGACGAGCAGGTCCGCGCGGCCGGCCTGCCCGCCTTCCGGGCCGCGATCGCGGACAGCGTGCCCTATCTGGCCGGCCGCGTCGCCGACATCCAGGACTGGGACGAGGTGCGGACGCTGACCGTGCGGATGGACCGGCTCTTCCGCTGGCACGTCCCCGGCGCCCTGCTGATCGGCGACGCGGCGCACGCGATGTCCCCGGTCGGCGGCGTGGGCATCAACCTGGCGATCCAGGACGCGGTCGCCGCGGCCCGGGTCATCGGCGCGGCGTTCGAGAGGGGCCGTCCACCGACGGAGCGGGAGCTGGCGACCGTGCAGCGGCGCCGGTCGCTGCCGACCGCCGGCACCCAGCTGGTCCAGCGTGCCCTGCAGCGGGCCATGCTGTCGCAGGCGCTGACCGGGCGCCCGACGACCCCACCGCTGCCGGTGCGCCTGCTGGATCGCTATCCGACGCTGGGCGCGATCCCGGCCAGGGTCATCGGGGTCGGTCTTCGCCCCGAGCACGTCTGAGGTCAACGGCTGAGCGCCGGCTGAATGCTGGCCCGGCGCACCAGGACGGCCGGGACCGGCTCGGTGCGCGAGGCCCCGCCGCCGCCGTTGTCGAGGGCTAGGGACATCGCGCGGGCGCCCATCTCGGCCAGCGGCAGCCGCACGGTGCTCAGCGCCGGTGTGACGTCGCGAGCGATCGGCATGTCGTCGAACCCGATCAGCGAGATCCGCTCCGGTACGGCGATCCCGCGCTCCCGCAGCGTGCTCAGCGCGCCGACGGCCATCGAGTCGTTGAGCGCCACGATCGCGGTCAGGTCGGGGGAGGCGTCCAGCAGCGCGGCGGTGGCCTCGGCGCCGCCGTCGCGGTCGAACCCGGCGTACACGATGCGCCGTGCCGGCACCGTCCGGCCGAACTCGCGGGCCGCGCGGCGCAGCCCGGCGAGGCGGTCCGTGGTCGTGGTCAGCACCCGCGGGCCGGCGATCACCCCGACCTTGCGGTGCCCGCCGCCGAACAGTTCGGCGCCGGCGAGATACCCGCCCTCCTCGTTGGCCGGCATGACCGCGTCGCCGGGCAGCTCGTGCCGGCCGATGACGCTGACCCGGCCGCCGGTGCGCGTGTACGCGGCGAGCTTGCCCTTGAGCGCCTTGGTGAACGCCGCGTCGTGGTAGCCCGAGCCGGCCAGCACGATCGCGGCGACCTGCTGTGCGCGCAGCAGCTCCACGTACTCCAGCTCGCGCGCCGGGTTGCGGTAGCTGTTGCAGATGATCACGAGCCGTCCGTGCGCGGTCGCCACCTGCTGCAACCCGCGGGTGATCTCGGCGAAGTAGGGGTCGGAGACGTCGTGCACGATCACACCCACCGCGGTTCGCTGCGCCCGCGCCAGCAGCTGGGCATGCGCGTTCGGCACGTATTGCAGCTCGTCCACGGCCCGCAGCACCCGCGCGCGGAGCTCGTCGGTGACCAGCTTCGTGCTGCCGCTGATGATCCGGGATGCGGTGGCCGGTGACACGCCCGCGCGGCGGGCGACATCGGCGAGCGTCGCCATCGTGCACTCCTCTGCATTGACCCGCGCTCAGCGTACCGGCTAGCCTCAGGAAAGCGGTTTCCTGAACCCCGGGGGTTGCCATGAGGTCCCATCTGCCCGGCGCTGTCGGTGTGTCGCGGCTGTCGGTGTATGACACCACCGCGCCCGACGGGCTGCACGGGGGCACGCCGCACATGCACCTGACGTGCTCGGAGGGCTATGTCGTGCTGGCCGGCTCGGGGCACGTCCAGACCCTGTCGGGTGAGGGATACCGCGAGACCTCGCTGACGCCGGGAACACTCGCCTGGTTCCGGCCGGGCACCATCCACCGGCTTGTCAACGACGGCGGCCTGAAACTGGTGGTGCTGATGCAGAACAGCGGGCTGCCCGAGGTCGGTGACGCGGTGCTGACGTTCCCGGCCGGCATCCTCGGCGACCCGGAGGTGTATCAGGCGGCGGCCACGCTGCCCGGCGGGCCGGACCTGGCGCCCGCCTACCGCCGCCGCGACCTGGCCGTCACCGGCTTCCTGGCGATGCGCGCGGCCGGACCCGGCGCGTTCGAGGACTTCTGCCGTGCCGCCGCCGCGCTCGTCGCACCCCGGCTGGCGGACTGGCGGCGGCGCTGGGAGGCCAGCGCGCTCGAGGTCGCCCTGGAGACCGGGCGGCAGCTGGACGCCCTGGAGCGATCGGAGATCTCGTACCTGGCGCACGGCGGTGTGTCCGTGCTGTCCGAGCCCACCGAGCGGGGCAGGCACGGCATGTGCGGCCTGCTCGAGACCTACGTCCCGGCTGTGTGAGGAGACTCGTGAACCGCGTTCCGATCGGCATCGCGCTCAACGGCGTGACCGGCCGTATGGGGTATCGCCAGCACCTCGTCCGCTCGCTGCTGGCCATCCGCGACGAGGGCGGCCTGCCCGCCGCCGACGGCCGGCGCATCTGGCCGGAGCCGATCCTGGTGGGCCGCAACCCGGCCAAGCTGCGGGAGATCGCCGAACGGCACGGCCTCACCGACTGGACGACCGACCTCGACGGCGTGCTGGCCCGCGACGACGTGCGGATCTACTTCGACGCGCAGGTGACCCAGCAGCGCGAGAAGGCGATCCGCGCCGCGATCGAGGCCGGCAAGGACGTCTACACCGAGAAACCCCTCGCCGACGACACCGCCGCCGCCGTCGACCTGTACCGGGCCGCGCGCGCCGCCGGCGTCAAGCACGGTGTGGTACAGGACAAGCTCTTCCTGCCCGGCCTGCGCAAGCTGCGGCGCCTCGTCGAGGGCGGTTTCTTCGGCCGCATCCTCTCGGTGCGCGGTGAGTTCGGCTACTGGGTCTTCGAGGGCGACTGGCAGGCCGCGCAGCGCCCGTCGTGGAACTACCGGGCCGCCGACGGTGGCGGGATCGTGGTCGACATGTTCCCGCACTGGCAATACGTGCTGGAGCGCCTGTTCGGCCCGATCCGCTCGGTGCAGGCGACGGTGGCCACCCACATCCCGTCGCGCGTGGACGAGTCCGGCATCACCTACGAGGCGACCGCCGACGACGCCGCATACGGCACGTTTGAGCTCGAGGGCGGCATCGTGGCGCAGATCAACTCGAGCTGGGCCGTTCGCGTGCACCGCGACGAGCTCGTGGAGTTTCAGGTCGACGGCACGCACGGCAGCGCGGTGGCGGGCCTTCGCGAGTGCCGCATCCAGCACCGCGGCGCCACCCCGAAGCCGGTGTGGAACCCGGACCTGCCGGCGACCGAGCGCTTCCGCGAGCAGTGGCAGCTCGTGCCCGACAACGAGACGTTCGACAACGGCTTCAAGGTCCAGTGGGAGCGGTACCTTCACCACGTCGTCGACGGCACCGCCTTCCCGTGGGACTTCGCGGCCGGCGCGCGGGGCGTGCAGCTGGTCGAGCTCGGCCTGGAGTCGGCCCGCACCGGCCGGCGCATCGCGATCCCGGCCCTCGATCTGTGATGCCGCGCCCGGCATTCGGCGAGTTCGGCCAGGAGGCTTCGTGAGTGACCTGTCGCGGTTCTCGCTGAACCAGGCGACCACCAAGCGATGGCCGATGCCGGACACGGTCAAGGGCTGCGTCGCGGCCGGCGTGCCCGGCATCGGACTGTGGCGCGACCAGGTCGCCGCGTACGGCGTCGAGCGCACCGCCGGCCTCGTGCGCGCCGCCGGCCTCGACGTCACCACGCTGTGCCGGGGCGGCTTCTTCACCGCCGACGACTGGCGCGACGACAACCTGCGCGCCATCGACGAGGCCGTCGCACTCGGCGCGCCGGTGCTCGTGCTCGTCAGCGGCGGCCTGCCGGAGGGTAGCCGGGACGTCGACGGGGCGCGACGGCGCATCGCCGACGCGATCGGTGAGCTCGTGCCGCACGCCCGCGCGGCCGGGGTACGACTGGCGATCGAACCTCTGCATCCGATGTTCGCGTCGGACCGTTGCGTGATCGCCACGCTCGGCAATGCCCTCGACATCGCCGAGCCGTATCCGGCACAGACGGTCGGCGTCGCCGTCGATACTTACCACCTGTGGTGGGACGACCAGATCTGGGCGCAGCTCGCCCGGGCCGGCGCGGCCGGGCGGATCGCGTGCTTCCAGGTCGCCGACTGGATCACGCCGCTGCCGGCGGGGGTCCTGCTCGGCCGCGGGCTGCCGGGCACCGGCTGTGTGCAGCTGCGCCGGTTTCGCGAGGCCGTCGACGCGGCCGGCTACGCCGGGCCGATCGAGGTCGAGGTGTTCCACGAGGACGTCTGGTCACGTCCCGGTGAGGAAGTGCTCCAGGAGACCATTCGCCGATACCTGGAGCACGTCGCCTGAGCGCTGCTAACTGAGCGGCTGTATGTTTCCGGCCGGCGGGGCGGGGCTCTCCGTCGTCGGCGGGGTCGTCGGCGGCGTGGTGGTCTGCGTCGGCACCGCGTCCGTTGGCGTGGTGGAGGCCGACGGGCTCGGCGTCGCCGTCGGCGTCGCCACGGTGTCGTGGGTCGTCTGGGACGGGGTCGGCGTCTCCGCCGCGTTGGTCGGGATGGCGATCAGCGTCTGGGTCGCGCCGCCGCCCGGCCGGCCGCCGCCACCGCCCACGGTCGCGTGCGGGCCGGGCTGCGGGGACAGATTGGTGGCGACCTTGTCGCCGCCCGTGGTGCCGTGGTGGGAGTCGGTGCCTGAGCTGCCACCCCTCAGTTCCGTGGTGGCCTCGGCGGCCGCGAAGACAAGGGCCAGCGCCATCGGCACCGCGATCGCCATCGACGTCACGCGCCGGCGTGACATCTGCGACGGGCCGCGCAGCCAGCGGCGCTGCACCGGGACCGTGACGGACTCGAGGTCGTCGATCGCGAGGCCGAGCAGCAGCTGGCGGGCGTCGGGACGCTCGGCCGGGTCGCGGCTCAGGGCGGCGGCGACGAGGTCGTGCACCGGGTCGGGCACGCCGCTGAGGTCGGGGTCGCCCTCGAGGATCTTCCAGGCGCGGGTGGCCGCCTCCTCCCCGCCATACGGGTGGCGGCCGGTGGCGGCGAAGGCGACCAGGCAGCCCCAGCCGAAGATGTCCATCGCCGCCGTGGGCTCCTCGGCGCGCAGCTGCTCGGGAGAGGCCCAGCCGAGGCTGCCGACGATGTTGCCGGTGCCGGTGATGTCGCTGGCGGCGTCGAGCGCCCGGGCGATGCCGAAGTCGATGATCCGGACACCGCCGAGCGTGACCATGAGGTTGCTGGGCTTCAGATCCCGGTGCACGAGACCGACGTTGTGAATCGCGGCGAGCGAGGCCGCGACGCCGAGCGCCACGCTGTGCAGCATCGCCGGGTCGAGCGGGCCGTCGTCGGCGACGAGCCGGGACAGCGGGATGCCCTCCAGGTATTCGGTGACGAGGTAGGGGCGCTCCTCGTGCATGCCGGAGTCGAGCACCCGGGCCGTGCAGAACCCCGGCACCCGCTGCGCGGCGCGCACCTCACCGGCGAAGCGCACCCGGAAGCGGGGGTCGCGGGCCAGGTGGGCGTGCACCAGCTTGACCGCGACCCGGGTGCCCTCCGGGGACTGCGCCAGGTAGACCGTGCCCATGCCGCCGACACCCAGCTGGCCGAGCAGCCGGTATTCGTCGATGCGGACCGGGTCGTTGTGGGTGAGGTCGCCCACGGTGGCGCGCTTGGCGGGCGCGGCCGAGCGCAGCGGCGGCAGCTCCGGCGTGCCGGACTTGCCGGCGTCGTCGTGATTGCCTGCCTCGGTCATCGGGGGGTCCTTCCACGGTCTTTCGTTGCTGTCAAGGGGGTGCGGTGCGTCTCAGGCGGTCCGGATCGCTGTTCACGTGCAGTCTGGCCTTTTCACCCCGAGATGAAAAGACCGTGCTGGATGCGACCCTTGTGTCCGTTAGGACACCATTGTGCGCTGTGGCACGCCCTCGTCGCTGCCCCGACAGTAGTCCAGGAAAAGCCGTTCGTCCGCGCCGGAGGTCACACCTGTTATGGCACTGTTCTGCCTCTTTTACCAACGAGTGCGGCGCCACGAAATGACGCTTCTCCCCGTAACGGGGCCATTTGGACAACGCGCGGCTAGCGTGATTGCTCAAGGTGATCGACGAGTCCACGCAGCGCAGCCGTGACCAGGGCGAGCTGAGCCGGCTCCAGGTAGGACAGCGCGAACGTCTCGGCGGTCTGCGACTCCGGCAGCAGCTCGCGGATCAGTCGGTGCCCTTTCCGCGTGAGCTGCAGCAGGACCAGGCGTCCGTCGTCGGGGTGGCCGACGCGCCGCATCAGGCCGCGCCCGGACAGCGTGTCGACCACGCCCGTGAGCGTCGCCTTCGAGATGCCGGCCTGCTCGGCGACGTGCCGGGTCTCGATCCTCCGCGCCACCCAGACCGTGCGGAGCACCACGAAGCCGGTCCAGGTGAGCTGCCGCGGCCGCAGCACCTCCTGCTCGACGTGCTGGCGCACGGCATTGGCGGCGCGATGCAGGTGCAGCACGGCCTCGGTTGCCCCGGTGAACGCGCCGCCGTCCCGGCCCACCGTTGCGGTCACAGCGTCGTGCGCCATCGTGCGCGAGCCGACACAACCCCGTGCTTGCCCATATGGGCGGCCCCCCTCCGGTCCCACATCGAACACACAGAATATCGGGAACGTGCCGGTTCCGTTGTCCCATGATCACGGTGGGCGATCTTCCGGCGACCCTCCGGGTATGCTTTTGGGGTATTTACCGCCTTTGTCCGGCTGTTCTGCCGGATATACGATGAAATGAAACTTTTTATGATTCTTGGGAGACTGGTCGGCATGCGTCCTGGGTTGTGGACGGCCGCGGTGCTCCTCCGTCCTCACCGGAGAAGAGTCGGGGCGGGTCTCGCCTGATACATCGGTCCCACCCGCCATGGCGTGGGTCGCGTCGCCCGACGCCCACGTCCCCGCCCGCTGAGGGCACCGTTGCCGGCCCTGCGGTCGGCGGCCCCGTTCGTGGTGTCCTCCCGCGCGCGAGGTCCATCCGGCGGGGGTGCCCCGCCGGATCTGCCGGTGCTTCTGCCGCTGTTTCTGCCGGTTCGCGGTGGCGCTCCGTAGTCGGACGTGCCCTCGGCGCGCGCGGTCAGGGCGAGCCGCGGCGTTCGGCGGGGTGTCGTGGCCGCGGTCAGCGGGGCCGGTCTTCGGGGCCGCGGTTGAGCAGCCGGCGGCGTTGCCACACCAGGAGCGCGAGGAACGCGGCGATCAGGAAGATCGCGCAGCAGAACTTGGCCACGGTCGAAGACTACGACCAGCGGGGCAAGCGGGCCGGGGCGCGGCCGACCGTGAGCCCTCGCCGCTCGGCCAGGTGGGCGAAGGCCGCGGCGTCGGCGACGGCCGCGCAGCCTTGGTCGTTGTTGAAGTACACGTAGGTGGAATGTTCCTGGAAAGACTCGGCGAGGCGGCCGGTCCAGGTGTCCAGCGCCGCGCGGCCGTATCGGGGCCAGGGTGCGCCGCGGCCCTCGTGCAGGCGCAGGTAGCCCCAGCCGGCGGTGCGCCACAGCGGGGACTGCGGGCGGGCCTTGCGGTCCGACCAGCACAGAGCGGCGTCGTGTGACCGCAGAACGTCGCGGATCTCGCCGTTCCACCAGGAGTCGTGGCGTGGCTCGACGGCCACGCGGACGTCACGCGGGAAGGCGTCCAGGGTGGTGTCGAGCGCGGCCGGGTCGGCCGGCAGCGTCGGCGGCAACTGCAGCAGGACCGGCCCGAGCTTGCGGCCCAGGCCGGCGGCCCGATCGAGCAGGCGGGCGACCGGCTCTCGTGGCTCGTGCAGGCGCTTGATGTGGGTGAGGTACCGGCTCCCCTTGACCGTGACCACGAAGTCCGCGGGCGTGCGCGTGCGCCAGTCCTCGAACGTGGAGCGCTCAGGCAGCCGGTAGAACGCGTTGTTCACCTCGACGGTGTCGAACGCCGCCGCGTAGTGCTCCAGCCACAGACGGTGCGGCACGTCGTGCGGGTAGAAGCGGCCACGCCAGTCCTTGTACTGCCAGCCGGAGGTGCCGATACGCATCACGTACGGACCCGTTCCCCGGCGCGGACGGCCGTAACCTGCGCCGATGCGGGATGACTAGGCGGGCCTAGGGATGCGTAGACGCGTCGAGTGGCCGACTACGTATGCCGGCCCGGCTGGATTACGTCAGCGCTACCGATGAAACGCAGGCCCTACTTCGACACGCTTGCAGTACAAGGCTGAAGGGGATCTGGAGATGAACGTTCACGACGGTCTGCTCACCGAGCTCGTCCGCCAGCGCCGGCTGCACATGCTCGACGAGGCCAAGCACTGGTCAAGCCGCGTGAAGCTGCGACGCCGAGCGTGGCGTGGCGGCGTAGCCGCCTGACCGGCGGCCCGAGACCCGCACGACCCGAACCGCGGGGGAGCACAGCCCCGGTGCGCCGTGCGGACCACACCCTCCTGGTGGTCCGCACGGCACGCCGGGGCCGCGCCGGTTGCCGGGTCTTCCGCGACGAGCGTCGTCCGTGGTGGCGCAGGTCGCGTCCGTCGTGGCCGGTGCACCAGGAGGCCGAGGAGGCCGGCGAGTGGCTGCTGGCCGCCCGGTCGCTCAACAATCTCTACAACCTGCTGCCCGGCGGGCCCGCCGACTGGGCCGCGGCGCTCGAGCGGATGCGCACGTTCGCGGAGCGGGCCGGGTTCGAGTCACTGGCCGTCGCCGCGTACTTTCAGGGCCGAGCCCGGCTCGCCGTCCAGGCGGGCAACCTCGGCGTCGCCCTCGCCGAGCTGGAGGCCGCCCGGCGCCGCGACCGGGGCCTGCTGCGCACCCGCAACGGCAGCGACTACCACGGCGTGCTCTTCGCCGGCCTGCTGCTGGAGGCCGGCGAGCTCGACAAGGTCGACATCGTCATCCGAGGCCTCATCGAGCACTCCACCGCCGCCTATCCGATGCTCACCCAGACTTCGGTTCCCGGCCTGCAGTTCCACGTCGCCTGCCGGCTCGGCCGCGGCGAGCAGGCCCGAGAGCTGCTGCACACCGTCGTCGACGCGGTCCGCGCCACCGGCGTCACCGGGCGCGACTTCGCCCACGACCTGATCTCCGCCGGCCTGTCCGCGGGCCTGACCGCCGACGAGCTGCGCCCGATCGCGACCGCCATCGACCACCCGCTGTTCGACGACGCGTACCGCTGGCTCGCCGACGCCCAGATCGCCGAGGCCGCCGGCGACACCGCCGACGCGCTGCGCCTCAACAAGCTCGACCTGGAGTCCCGCACCCAGATCGCCGCCTGGGTGAAATCGCGCGCCGCAGCCTCCTGACCCGCGTTCGCCGCGGCGGCCTCACGCGGCCAGGCCGGGCCGGGATCGGTGCCCGCTTCGCAGGGTTGGGCTGTGATAGCAGGGTTGGGCCGTGATAAGGGCCGGGCGGCGACCGGGCGGGTGGTCGCCGACGGCGCGGGTGGTTGCCCGGGCCGCGTAGCATCGGATGCATGTCGTGGTCGCTGACCACCCTGTTCGCCGCGTGGGCCTCGGTCGTCACGCCGGCCGACGTCGTCGCTGTCGCGGCGGCGGTGCTGGCTGCGGTCGCCGTCGTCCTCGCCGCGAGGCTTGTCGCCGGGGCGCCGGCCGCGCCCGCACAGCTGTGCGCCGTCCCGGCGCGCGCCCGTGCCGCCCGCGGCCACTCCATCCGCTCGGTCGACCCGGACGCGGCCGGTCGGCCGCGTCCCCGCGCACCTGGAATCTGACCCGCCGCACGTCCCACGGTGCGGTGAACCGCGCCGCGCGATGCCGAACCGCGCACCTGCCAGGCTTCGGGTGCCTGCGGTAAGGCGACGTGCCCTGCGACGCGGCGATGCCAGGAATGGATTTCGCACCTCGATGCGCGGGTACCGCGCTGTCACCTGTCACGTGCGGGTTTCGGGCGTCCACGTGTTGCGCTGCCGCGTGCGGGCTTCCCGATAGGCGTGTGGGTGTCGTGCTGCCACGTGAGGGTTTCGCGATGGGCATGCACCACGTGTTGCGCTGCCGTGTGCCGGTGTGCGCGATGGGCGTGCTGGTGCTGTGGGGCGAGTGCGGTGTCTGGGCGCGACGTGACGTGCGGTGCACGGCGGTGCCGCAGGACGTGAGGTTTCACCCGCGGTCCCTCGACGCAAGAGATGCGTCTGCCTGAGCCGAACTTCGTTGCCCTGCGCTGATCCATCCGCGCGGGTCGTGGCCGGGCTCATCAAACGCGCCGTCGGGGCGCGTCCGATTGCTTCGTTGACCGAGAAGGGTCACGTTCCGTGGTTGGTCATGTTCTTGTCGTGCTGGCTGGGCTGCTCGGGTCTGTGCCGGCGGCCATCGTCGTCGCCACCCTCCTGCTGCGGGCCTTGCTGCTGCCGCTGAGCCTGCGGGTCTACCGCGCCGAGCGGGCTCGGGCCCGGCTTGCGCCGCAAATCGCCGAGCTGCGCGAGCGGCACTCGCACGAGCCCGTCGTCCTCGCCGAGCGGAGCACCGCGCTGATGCGTGGTGCAGGGTCCGGACCTTTTGCCGGGCTGCTGCCCCAGCTCGCCCAGGCGCCGTTCGTCTGGCTGTTGTACCGGGAGTTCACCGGGACCGCCATGCAGGGGCACACGCTGCTCGGCGCCGACCTCACCGCCCGGCTCGTCACGCACCCCGCGCTCCTGGCCGGGTGGCTCGTTGTCGCCGCGCTCGGCGGGATCGCGCTGTGGAACGTACGGCAGCTGCCCGAGGGGTCGCCCAGGTTCGTTCGGGCGCTGTCGTTCGGGACCGTCCTCTTCGCTCCGTTCGCGCCGCTCGCCGCCGGGCTCTACCTCGTTACGACCGGTGTCTGGACGGCTGCGGAGCGGTGGGTGTTCCGCCGGCCGCCGACCGGGGAGCTGGAACCGCGAACCGGTGGAGCCGGACGGAAAGCCGGCGGGCCGCAGTCCGACGTGGGTGGCCCGGGCCGCAACAACGGCGGGAGTGGGCGGGGTCTTGCGGAGCCGGGGCCGAAAGCCGACGGGTCGAGGCGGAAGGGCGCGGGGAGTGCGGGGCGGAGCGCCGCGGAGCCGGGGCGCAAAGGCGGGGGGAAAAGACGGCGGGCTCGGCGGCGATGAGCAGGCTTTAGGGGTACGACGCCAAAGTTTTTTTGGTTTGTATAAAAGTTCGATCGACTCTGGCGGAAGGAGGTGGAGGGGATCTAGGCTCGTATTCCAGCGACAATCGGCGATGTCGCACCCCACCATGACCCCCATCGTCACACGATTCCTCACCGCTAGGAGGAGCCCGTGCGTACGGGTGTGTGGCTGGTTGGCGCGCGCGGATCCGTTGCCGTCACCAGCATTGTCGGCGCCGCGGCGCTGCGGGCCGGGCTGACCGAGCCCATCGGATGTGTCACCGAGCATCCCGCCCTGCGCGGCGGGGCGTTACCCGGGTTCGCTGACCTCGTGTTCGGCGGCCACGACATCGCCACGACCGGGCTGCTCAAGCGGGCCGAGGCGCTGGCCGCCGCCGGTGTCGTGCCGGCGCGGCTGGTCGCCGCGCTCCACAGTGAACTGTCCGCGGTGGACGAGGAGATCCGGCCGCTGCCGCACGCCGAGACCCAGGGCGGCGTCGCCGAGGCGATCGTGGCCGACCTGGCCGCGTTCCGTGAGCGGCACGGGCTGGAGCGCGTGGTCGTCGTCAACGTGGCGTCCACCGAGGCGGCCCCGGTCCCGCATCCGGCGCACGCCTCGCTCGAGGCGCTGCGCGAGGCGTTGCAGACCCCGGATGTCGTACTCCCGCCGAGCTCCCTCGTCGCGTATGCCGCGCTGACCGCGGGCTGCGCCTACGTCGACTTCACCCCGTCGACCGGCGCCCGCCTGCCGGCGCTGCACGAACTGGCGCAGCGGCAGCGCCTGCCGTACACGGGCCATGACGGCAAGACCGGCGAGACCCTGCTCAAGTCGGCGCTCGCCCCGATGTTCGCGATGCGCCGGCTCAGCGTGCGCTCCTGGTCGGGCATCAACCTGCTCGGCGGCGGCGACGGCGCGACGCTCTCCGAACCGGCGGCCAACGCGGCCAAGTCGGCGAGCAAGCAGCGCGTGCTCGGCGAGACCCTCGGGTATGTCCCGGACGGGCACACCCGCATCGAGTACGTGCCGGACATCGGCGACTTCAAGACCGCCTGGGACCTGATCACGTTCGCCGGGTTCCTGGGCACGCCGATGCGCATGGAGTTCACCTGGCACGGCTGCGACTCCGCGCTCGCGGCCCCGCTGGTGCTCGACCTAGCCCGCCTCACGGCCGCCGCGCACCGTAGCGGCCGGGTGGGGCCGCTGCCCGAGCTGGCCTTCTTCTTCAAGGACCCGCTCGGCGACGCCGAGCACGGCCTGGCCGCGCAGTTCGAGGCCCTCGTAGCCTTCACGGCGAGCCTGCGATGAGCGACAGTGCGGCCGGGTCGCATGCGACCCGGCGGGGCCTGGCCTCCACCGGGTCGCATCCGAGCTGGCGGGATCTCGTGGAACTGGTCCGGGCGCCCGCGGCGCTGTCGGTGCCCGGTGACGTCATCGCGGGGGCCGCGGCGGCGGGGCGGCTCGGGCCGCGCACGGCCGGGCTCGCCGGGGCGGGCGTGCTGCTGTACTGGGCCGGCATGGCCGCCAACGACTGGGCCGACCGCGATGTGGACGCCGTCGAGCGGCCCGAACGGCCGATCCCGTCCGGGCGGATCCGGCCGGAGACCGCGCTCGGCGTGGCCGTGGGCCTCACCGCGGCCGGGGTCGCCGCCGCGGGACTCGCCGGCGGGCGGCGTGCGCTCGCCGTCGCGGTGCCGCTGGCCGGGGCGGTGTGGGCGTATGACCTGGGGCTCAAGGCCACCCCCGCCGGGCCGGCCGCGATGGCCGCCTGCCGGGCCCTCGACGTGCTGCTGGGTGCGTCCGGCGGGCGGCTGCGCCGGGCCGCGTGGCCCGCGGCGACGGTGTTCGCCCACACGTACACGGTGACCGCCCTGTCCCGGTCGGAGGTGGCGGGGGCCACGCCCGCGCTGCCGGCCGCCACGCTCGCCGGGACCGCGGCGGTCGCGGCCGCGGCGGCGGTTGGCGCGCGGGCGCCGGTGCCGGCGGCGCTCGCCGCGGTGTACGCGGTGCGGTACGGGGCGCCGCAGGTCGCCGCCCTCCGCAACCCCGACGCGGCCCGGGTACGGGCGTCGGTGGGGGCCGGGATCCTCAACCTGCCCGCGCTGCAGGGCGCACTGACCGCCAGGGCGGGACGCCCGCTGGCCGGGCTCGCCGTCGCCGCCGCGGCCCCGCTGGCCCGCCTGCTCTCCCGGAGGGTGTCGCCGACGTGAGCGGCTCGGAGCGAAGCGTAGAGACCTGGGTGGTGGTGGCGGCATGAGTGGTGGACTGCGGTTCGGGTACGGGACCAACGGCTTCAGCAACCACCGGCTCGACGACGCGCTCGACGTCATCGCCGGGCTCGGGTACGAGGGTGTCGCGCTCACCCTCGACCATCACCACCTGGACCCGTTCGACGCGCACCTGTCCCGGCACGTGCGCGCCGTGGCCAACCGGCTGCGCGAGCTCGGCCTGGGCGTGGTGATCGAGACCGGTGCGCGGTACCTGCTGGACAAGTGGCACAAGCACGCCCCGACGCTGCAGGACGACGAGCCGGGGCCGCGGCTGGAGTTCCTGCGCCGGGCCGTGCGCATCGGCGCCGACCTCGGCGCGGAGGCGGTGAGCTTCTGGGCCGGGGTGCGCCCGCCCGGGCTCGATCCGGACCAGGCCTGGCGGCGGCTGGTGGGTGGCTGCGCCGAGGTGCTCGCCGCGGCCGAGGGCGCGGAGATGATGCTCGGGTTCGAGCCGGAGCCGGGCATGCTGGTCGAGTCGATGGCTGACTGGGAGCGGCTGCGGGCCGACCTGGGCGCGCCCGTGCACTTCGGGCTGACCCTCGACATCGGTCACTGCCGGTGCCTGGAGCCGGTGCCGGCCGACGAGTGCGTGCGCCGGGCGGCCGGCTCGCTGGTCAACGTGCAGATCGACGACATGCGCCGGGGCGTGCACGAGCACCTGGAGTTCGGCGCGGGCGAGGTCGACTTCCCGTCCGTACTGCGCGCGCTGGCCGACATCGACTACGGCGGCCTCGTCGCCGTCGAGCTGCCCCGCCACAGCCACGCCGCGCCGAGCGTGGCCCGCGACTCGCTGGCGTTCCTGCGCGCCGCCGAGCAACGGTCGCTGGATCGCTTCCAGGAGGTGCCATGAGGACCGAGGACCTGCACGCGGAACTGATCGCCGAGCTCGCCGACACCGCCTGGCTCGACACCGCGCTGGAGACGGTGGCGCGGCAGCCGGCGGCGATCGGGCGGCTGTTCCCCGCGGCCGGGCGCCGGTGCGGCCGCGGGATGCTGCCCGACGACGGCCGGATCCCGCCGGGCTGGAGCATTGAGGACGCCGCCCGGGTACTGCTGCTGGCCCGGCTGCCGCGCGAGTCGGCCGCCGCCGAGGTCGAGCCGCTGTACCGCTACGGCGACGCCGCCGAGAAACGCGCCGTGCTGCGCGCCCTGCCGCTGCTGGACCTGCCCCCGTCCGTCGTGGAACCGCTGCTGCTGGACGCGCTGCGCACCAACGACACCCGGCTCGTCACCGCCGCGCTCGGCCCGGCCGCGCGGCACCTGGACGCCGCCGCCTGGCGCCAGGGCGTGCTCAAGGCCGTGTTCATGCAGCTGCCGCTGGCGGGCGTCGCCGACCTCGACGAGCGCGCGGACGCCGAGCTCGCCACCATGCTCAGCGGTCTGGTGCGGGAGCGGCAGGCCGCGGGGCGAACCATGGCCGCCGACGCGACCGAGCTGCTGCACCGACTTCAGGAGAGGGTCTCGTGATGCGCATCTTCGACCCCCACATCCACATGACGTCCCGGACCACCGACGACTACGAGCGGATGGCCGCCGCCGGGGTGCGCGCGCTGGTCGAGCCCGCGTTCTGGCTGGGCCAGCCGCGCACGAACGTCGGCTCGTTCACCGACTACTTCGACTCGCTCGTCGGCTGGGAGCCGTTCCGGGCCGCCCAGTTCGGCATCCGGCACCACGCCACGATCGCGCTCAACCCGAAGGAGGCCAACGACCCGCGCTGCCGCGAGGTGCTGGGCGTGCTGCCGCGGTACCTGGAGAAGGACGGCGTCGTCGCGGTCGGCGAGATCGGGTACGACTCGATGACCCCGGAGGAGGACGAGGCGTTCGCCGCGCAGCTCGCCCTCGCCGTCGAGCACGAGCTGCCCGCGCTGGTGCACACCCCGCACCGGGACAAGGCCCGCGGCACCGAGCGCACCCTCGCCGTCGTGCGCGAGTCCGGCATCGATCCGGGCCTGGTCGCCGTGGACCACCTCAACGAGGTCACCGTCGGCGCGGTCGCCGGCAGCGGCTGCTGGATGGGCTTCTCCATCTACCCCGACACGAAGATGACCGCCGCGCGGATGGTGCACATCCTGCGCGAGTACGGCCTGGACCGGATGCTGGTGAACTCCGCCGCCGACTGGGGACGCTCGGATCCGCTGCTGACCCGGCGTACCGGCGAGGAGATGCTGGCGGCCGGGTTCAGCGACGACGACGTGGACCGGGTGCTGTGGCGCAACCCGGTGGAGTTCTACGGGCAGTCGAAGCGACTGGACCCGTCCGCGGTGGACGCGGGGCCGATGACGTTCGAGGGCAACTCGATCCTGCGCGGGGGATCCTGATGCGGCTGCGGCACCCCGACGGGCAGCTGGTGCATCTGGCGTACGGCACCAACGTCCACCCGGCCGAGGACCTGCGCGGGATCCTCGCCCAGCTCGACACGTACGCGACGCCGATGCGCGAGCGGCTCGGCACGGACGTGCTCGGCCTCGGGCTGTGGCTCGGCGCCGGCGTGGCCGCCGAGCTCGCCGCCGAGCCGGCCCTGCGCCGCCGGCTGCGCCATGAGCTCGACACCCGCGGCCTGGAGGTGGTGACGCTCAACGGCTTCCCGTACCGCGAGTTCCACGCCCCGGTCGTCAAGCGTGCCGTGTACCTGCCGGACTGGACCGACCCGGCCCGGCTGCGCTACACCCTCGACCTGGCGCGGATCCTGGTCGACCTGCTGCCCGACGACGCGGTGCGCGGCTCGATCTCGACCCTGCCGCTGGGCTGGCGCGACCCGTGGGACGGCCGGCGGGTCGCCCGGGTCTGGCGCGCGCTGGACGCGCTGGCCCAGGGGCTCGCGGCGCTGGAGGTGCTCACCGGCCGTACCGTCCGCGTCGCCTTCGAACCTGAGCCCGGCTGCGTCATCGAGAACACGCTGCAGGCCACCGTGCACCTGTCCCGGGTGGACCGGCAGTGGGTGGGCGTCTGCGTCGACCTGGCGCACCTGGCGTGCGCGTGGGAGGACCCGGTCGCCGCGGTGCAGCGCCTCGCCCGTGCCGGGCTGCCGGTGGTGAAGATTCAGGTGTCGGCCGCGCTGGAGGTCGCCGATCCCAGTGGCGCCCGCGAGGTCGTGCGGCGCTACGCCGAGCCGAGGTTCCTGCACCAGACCCGCACCGCCGGCTGCCGGCACGAGTTCGACGACCTCGACGAGGCGCTTGAGGCTGGGCCCTCGATCTGGCCGGACGGGCCGTGGCGGGTCCACTACCACGTGCCGCTGCACGCCGAGCCCGAGCCGCCGCTGCGCGCGACCACCGGCGTGCTGCGGGCCGGCCTCGGCGCGCTCGTCGGCGGGCCGATCGCCGCCTGCGACCACCTCGAGGTCGAGACGTACACCTGGAACGTCCTGCCCCCGGAGCAGCGCCCGGCCGGCCCGCAGGCCCTCGCCGACGGCATGGCCGCCGAGCTCGCCTACGCCCGGGACACCCTGCAGGACCTCGGCCTCAAGACCTTGGAGCCTAGATGAGCAAGCCGCTGGTGGTACTGGACGTCGTCGGGCTGACCCCGCGGCTGCTGCCGCACATGCCCAACCTGTCGCGGCTGGGCGCCGCGGTGCCGCTCGAGCCGGTGCTGCCCGCCGTCACCTGCTCGGTGCAGTCGACGTTCCTGACCGGCGAGCCGCCGGCCGGGCACGGCATCGTCGGCAACGGCTGGTACTTCCGTGACCTCGGCGAGGTGCTGCTCTGGCGGCAGCACAACGCGCTCGTCGGCGGTGACAAGCTGTGGCACGCCGCCCGCCGCGCCCAGCCCGGCTACACGGTGGCGAACGTCTGCTGGTGGTACGCGATGGGCGCCGACGTCGACTGGACCGTCACCCCGCGGCCGATCTACTACGCCGACGGGCGCAAGGAGCCCGACTGCTACACCTACCCGCCGGCGCTGCACGACGAGCTCACCGCCCGGCTCGGCCCGTTCCCGCTGTTCACGTACTGGGGGCCGAACGCCGGCATCGCATCCTCGGCGTGGATCGCGCGGGCCGCGCAGCAGATCATGGCCGATAAGAACCCCGACCTGACCCTGGTGTACCTACCGCACCTGGACTACGACCTGCAGCGCTACGGCCCGTCGGACCCGCGCGCGGCGGCGGCCGCGGCCGAGCTCGACGCGGTCCTGGGCCCGCTGCTCGACGCGGCGCGGGCGCGCGGGGCGACCACGGTGGCGCTGTCGGAGTACGGCATCACCGAGGCGAGCCGGCCCGTCGACGTCAACCGCCTGCTGCGCGCCGAGGGGCTGCTCAACGTCCACACCCAGGACGGGATGGAGTACCTCGACCCGTGGACGTCGCGCGCGTTCGCCGTCGCCGACCATCAGATCGCGCACGTCTACGTGCGCGATGCGCAAGACGTCGCCGTGGTGCGCAAGCTGTGTGCCGCCCTGCCCGGCGTCGCCGAGGTGCTGGACGAGGCCGGCAAGGCCCGCCACGGCCTGGACCACGAGCGCTCCGGCGAGATCGTGCTGCTGGCCGAGCCCGACGCCTGGTTCACGTACTACTACTGGCTCGACGACGCCCGGCGTCCCGACTTCGCCAACCTCGTGGAGATCCACCGCAAGCCCGGCTACGACCCCGCCGAGCTGTTCTTCGACCCGGCCGGGCCGGGGGCGGCCAAGGGCCGGGCCGGCCTCGCCCTGCTGCGCAAGAAGACCGGCATGCGGTACCTCATGAGCGTCGTCGGCCTGGACGCCGGTGCCCGGGCCGTGCGCGGGTCGCACGGGCTGTTGCCGACGGCGGACGAGGACGGGCCGGTGTGGCTGTGTGACGATCCCGCCGTCGCGCCCGAGCGGGTCCGGGCCACCGAGGTCAGGTCGTTGCTGCTGGGGCTGGCCGGGCTGGTGGGGTGACGCCCCGGAGTCGACCGCGAGCGGATGTAGCCCGAACCTGAGAAGAATCACAGGTGGAACCCCTAAGGAACCACTCTCAGGTGCGTTCCGGATGGTCCGGGCCGTGCACGTTCCGTAGTCTCGGCGTCGTGACACTCATCGAGACGCGTGCGCTGACGAAGCGCTACGGGGGTGGCGTCACCGCCCTTGCGGATCTGACCCTGGCCGTAGAGCCGGGGATCATCGGGCTCGTCGGGGCCAACGGCGCCGGAAAGTCCACGTTCATCAAGATCATGCTCGGCCTGCTGGCGCCGACCTCCGGTGATCTGCGGGTCCTCGGGCTCGATCCGACGCAACACGCGGAGGAGGTGCGTGCCCGCGTCGGGTACATGCCGGAGCACGACTGCCTGCCGAGCGAGGTGTCCGCCGCGGAGTTCGTGACGCACCTGGCCCGCATGAGCGGCCTGCCCGCCACCGCGGCCCGCGAGCGCGCCTCCGAGGCGCTGCGCCACGTCGGGCTCTACGAGGAGCGGTATCGCCAGATCGGCGGCTACTCGACCGGCATGAAGCAGCGGGTCAAGCTGGCCCAGGCGCTCGCGCATGACCCCGACCTGCTGCTGCTCGACGAGCCGACCAACGGCCTCGACCCGGCCGGCCGCGACGCGATGCTGGAGCTGGTGCACCGCATCGGCAGCGAGTTCGGCATCTCGGTCGTCGTGTGCTCCCACCTGCTCGGCGAGGTCGAGCGCATCTGCGACTCGATCATCGCCATCGACGGCGGGCGGCTGCTGCGCTCCGCGACGGTCGAGGACATGACCACCAGCCGCGACGTGCTCACCGTCGAGGTCAGCGAGGGCGTCGAGCAGCTCACCGCGCGCCTGGCGGAGCTTGGCATCCCGGCCACCCGCGACGGTGCCGCGCTCAGCGTGCCGCTGGACGGCGAGGACGTCTACGACCGGATCCTCATCGCGGTCGCCGAGCTCGACCTGCCGCTGCACCGGCTCGACCAGCGCCGGCACCGGGTCGCCGAGCTCTTCCAACCACCAACCGTCACCGCACCAGCGCTCAGCGTCGCTCAGGAGGCCGGCCGTGGCGCCGCAGACTAGTGTCATCCACGACATCGGCTACCAGCGGTACACGGGACCGCGCCTGGGCCGGTGGTATGCCAACCGCTCCCTCTACGAGCACAGCGTGCGCAGCGCGTTCGGCATCGGGCGGGGCGCCAAGGCGAAGATCTTCCCCTGGCTGATCATCGGCATCGTGCTGCTCGTCGCCGTGGTCGCCATCGCGGTCCGGTCGATCAGCGGCCAGACGCTGATGACCTACCGGCAGTACGCCGCAGGGCTGAGCTACCCGGTGATGCTGTTCCTGGCGATCGTCGCGCCCGAGCTGGTCTCCCGCGACCTGCGCGACCGCACGCTGCCGCTGTACTTCTCCCGGCCGCTGGCCCGCACCGACTACGCGCTGTCGAAGTACGCCGCGCTGGTCACCGCCGTGTTCCTGCTGCTCGGCGTGCCCCAGCTGCTCATCTACATCGGCGCCGTGTTCACCCGCACCGACGGCTTCCACGGCGCCTGGGACGAGCTCGGCGACCTCGGCCCGGGGCTCGGCGCCGCGCTCGTGCGCGCCCTGGTCCTCGCCTCGCTCTCGCTGCTGATCGCCTCGCTGACCGGCCGGCGCGCGTTCGCCGCGGCGTTCATCGTCGGCGTCTTCCTCGTGACCTCGCCGATCGTCGTCATCCTCGGGGTGCTCGGCAACGAGACCGTCGGGAGCCTGGCGTTCCTGGCCAACCCGATGTTCCTCATGCTCGGACTGGAACAGTGGATGTTCGGCATGGACGCCAACAACCGGCTGCCGATCGGCGACTTCGGCCCGGTGTACGGCCTCGGCGCGCTGATCCTGCTCGGCGGATCCGTCGGGCTCCTGCTGCAGCGTTACCGGAAGGTGGCCGCCTGAGATGAGCACCGTCGACCTGCAGCACGTTTCCCGGTGGTACGGCAACGTGGTGGCCGTCAACGACGTCACCATGAGCCTCGGGCCGGGCGTCACCGGCCTGCTGGGCCCGAACGGGGCCGGCAAGACCACCCTGCTGCACATGATGTCCGGGTTCCTCGCCCCGTCGCGGGGCACGCTCACCGTCGACGGCGCGCCGACGTGGCGCAACCCCGACGTGTACCGCACCCTCGGGCTGGTCAGCGAGCGCGAGTCCGTGCACGGGTTCCTCACCGGCAAGGAGTTCGTGGTCGCCAGCGCCAAGCTGTTCCGCCTGACCAACCCCGAGGAGGCCGCCCGCCGGGCGATCGCCCTCGTGGAGATGGAGGCGGCCCAGGACCGGCGGATCGAGACGTACAGCAAGGGCATGCGCCAGCGCATCCGGGTCGCCGCCGCCCTGGTCCACGAGCCGAGCGTGCTGCTGCTCGACGAGCCCTTCAACGGCATGGACCCGCGGCAGCGCTTCCACATGATGGACCTGCTGCACACGATGGGCGACGACGGGCGGACCGTGCTGTTCTCCTCGCACATCCTGGAGGAGGTCGAGCAGGTCTCCGGCACCGTCCAGGTCATGGTCGCCGGCCGGCTCGCCGCATCCGGCGAGTTCCGCACCATCCGGCGGCTGATGACCAACCGCCCGCACGTGTTCACCATCCGCTCCAGCGACGACCGGCGCCTCGCGGTCGCGCTCATGGCCCAGGACTCGGTCGCCGGCGTCGACATCGACGCGACCGGCCTGCAGGTCCGCGCGTCCGACTACGGCACGTTCACCCGGGTCCTGCCGCGCATCGCGCTCAAGGAGGGCGTGCGGGTGCGCCGCCTGCTGCCGGCCGACGAGTCCCTGGAAAGCGTGTTCTCCTACCTGGTGGGTGCCCGATGAACGCCACAATCGCGATGATCACGGCCCGCGGCCTGCTCGGCCGGCGCCGGATCTGGCTGCTCGTACCGCTGCCGCTGATGCTCATCGGCCTGGCGATCCTCGCCCGCGCGTTCGGCCCCGCGCCGGCCGAATGGGGCGAGGGCATCATCGGGGGCCTGGGCTTCACGGCGGTACTGCCGGTGATCGCCCTCATCGTCGGCACCGGTGTGCTGGGCTCCGAGATCGACGACGGCACGATCACGCACATCCTGGCCAAGCCCCTGCCGCGCTCGGAGATCATCCTCACCAAGCTCGGCGTCGCCACCGGCGTCACCGGCCTTTTCGCCGGCGTGCCGCTGTTCCTCGTCGGCCTCATCGCGGGCGAGCAGGCGCTGGCGTTCGCCCTGGTCGTGGGCGCGGTGATCGGCGCACTGGCGTACTGCTCGCTGTTCCTGCTCATCAGCGTCGTGACCCGCCGCCCGGTGCTCGTCGGCCTCGCCTACGTCGTGCTCTGGGAGGGCACGCTGGGCAACATCCTCTCCGGCACGCAGAAGCTGTCGATCCAGCAGTACGTCCAGGCGATCGTCGACTGGCTGGCCCCGACCGAACTGCTGCACGGCAACGTGTCGGTCCCACTGAGCTGCGTCATGGCCGGCGTGTTCATCATCGCCTCGACCGCCTACGCGATCCAGCGGCTGCGCACCCTCTCGGTCGCCGGCGAGACCGGCTGAGCCTTGGGCAGGGGCCCGAACCTGGCGCCGTCGCGGTGGGATCCGCGGCGGCGCCTCCCCGTAGGTGCGGGCCCCAGCGCCCTGATCGGAGGGCACGAGGACTCTACGAACGGGGCCGATAGGAAATCGACACGCGCGGTACACATGTTTGCCGACGGCGGGGTCAGGTGGCCAAGAGCAGGTCAGCGATGGTTGAGTGTGAGCGTGCGTCGGGTCTACAGCGTGGTCGTGTTCATCATCCTGGCCTCGCTCGACAATGTGGCCATCGGCCTGGTGCCGCCGCTGTACTCGCCGATCAGCCGCTCCCTCGGGGTAGGTGAAGGGGCCCTCGGCGTCGTCACGGCCGTCAGCTACCTCGTGACCGCGGTGGCCGCCGTCGCGTGGGCGTACGCGGGGGACCGCACCCGCCGCAAGCCCATGCTGATGATCGGCACGCTGATCTGGGCCGCCGGCACCGGTGCCACCGTGTGGGTCGGCGGATACTGGGGGTTCCTCGCCGCGCAGCTGTTCGCCGCCGTCGGCATCGGCGCCGTCGGGTCCGTCGGGTTCTCCGTGGTCAGCGATCTCATCTCGCCCCGGCGGCGCGGGCTGGTGATGAGCCTGTGGGGGCTGTCGCAGGGGGTGGGGACGCTGGCCGGCGTCCTCGTCGCCAGCCAGCTCGGCGGCGCCGACTGGCGCACCCCGTTCTCCGTGCTGGCCGGGCTCGGGGTCGTGGCCGCCATCGCGTACTTCACCACCGCCGACATTCGGCGCGGGCAGAGCGAGCCCGACCTGGCCGCGGTGTTCGCGGCGGGCGAGGAGTACGAGCACCGCATCTCCCGCACCGACCTCCCGCGCATCGCGGCCCGGCGGACCAACGTCTGGCTGATCCTGCAGGGGCTGACGGCCCAGGCGGCGTTCGGCTCGCTGGTCTGGCTGCCGCGGCTGTTCCAGGCCCGGGTGGAGGCTCAGGGATACGACGAGCGGGCCGCGATCGAGATCGGCGGGCTGCTGACGACGCTGTTCCAGCTCGGCGGCGTGCTGTCGATCGTCGGCGGGCTGATCGGCGACCGGCTGCAGCGGCGCGACCCGGGCGGGCGGGCGAAGGTGGCGGCGATCGGCATCCTGGCCGGCGTCCCGCTGTACGTGCTGCTGTTCTTCGCCCCGCTGCACCTGCCGGCCCCCGAGACCGCGACCGGGCCGGCCGCGGCGCTGGTGCTCGGCTCGCTGTTCACCTCGCCGAGCCTGCTCGGCGCGTTTCTGCTGGCGCTGGTCGCGCTCGGGCTGACCTCGGCGAACTCGCCGAACTGGTTCGCGCTCATCGCCGATGTCAACCCGCCGGAGCACCGCGGCACGGTGTACTCCCTGGGCAACCTCGTCAACGGCGCCGGCCGCGCGGCCGGCAACGGCCTGGTCGGGGCGGTCTTCGCGGCGCTGGCGCGCAGCTTCCCGCCGCCGGCGAACCTGGCCATCGGCCTGGCGGCGTTCCAGCTGTTCTTCGTGCCGACCGGTTTCATGTACTGGCGGGCGTCGCGCACGGCGCCCCGGGACATCGAGGACGTGCGCGCGCTGCTGCGGGCGCGCGCCGCCGCCGAGGCCACCGGGTCGCCCGCGGGCCGGACCGGCCGGATCAGTTCGAGCCCAACGCCCGGAGGCGGCTCGGCGGCGTGAAGTCCACCACCGGCTGGCCCTGCAGGGCCGCCTTCAGCGTGTAGGCGACCGCGTTGTTGACGACCGGGTGCGACATCGTCCGGTCGGTCTGCGGGTTGTCCGGGTCGGTGAGGATCCCGGCGACCGCGAGCTGCCTGGTCATCGCCACGAACGTCGCGCTCTTCTCGCTGTCGGTGGTGCCGGTCTTGCCGGCGACCGGGCGGCCGACATCGCCGTGCACGCCGGTCGCCGTGCCGCCGTTGGGGCAGGCGTTGAACGCGGACTGGTCGCCGACCGGGCACCGCGCCATGTCCACCGCGGCGCGGGCGACGTCGGGCTCGACCACCGTGTGGCACTTCGGGTCGCCGGCGTCGATCTTGTGGCCGTTGAGGTCCTTGATCTCCACCACCGGGGTCGGGGCGCAGTAGAGGCCGTCGGCGGCGAGGGTCGCGTAGGCGTTGGCCAGGTCCAGCGGCGTCGTGTCCGACACACCGAGGGTGAACGCGCCCCACTGCTTGGCGTCTTTGGCGAACGCCGCGTCGTTCGGCGAGCGGAACTGGATGCCCAGCCGCTTCGCCACGTCGACCACCTTGTCGGCGCCGACGCGCTGCTGCAGCGGTACGAAATAGGTGTTGAGCGACATGCCGAAGCTCTGCCACATGTTGAACGTGCCGGTGGGGTCGCCGCCGGAGTTCTTCGGGCAGTAGTGCGTGCCGTTGCAGGCCGCGGGGCTGCTGGCCGAGATCGGGTAGTCCGAGACGAACTGCGCCTGCACGTCCTCGGTGTGGCTCAGCGGCAGCCCGGCCTCCAGCGCCGCTATCGCCGTGAAGATCTTGAACGAGGAGCCGGCCTGGTAGCCGGGCACACCCGGCCCGCCGGTGATGAACGGCACCGTCGTGTTGGGGTAGTTGCCCTTCTGGCCCTTCCGCGACGGGTTGGTGCTCGGCCCGTTGGCGCTCTGGTCGTTGCTGAAGTTGCGGTTGGTCGCGAGGGCCTGCACCCGCCCGGTGCCCGGCTCGACCGCGGCGACCATGACCGCCTCCGGGTTGCTCATGCCGACCTTCTCGCCACCGACGTACGGCTGATCCTTGGCGTACTTGAACGCCGCCGCCTGCGTCTGGATGTTCAGCGAGCTGACGATCGTGTATCCGCCGGAGCTCAGCCGGTTCTCCCGCTCGTACGCGTCCGCGCCGAACGCGGGCTGGTCGCGCCACCACCGGCGCACGTAGTCGCACAGGAACCCGGCACCGAGGTCGGAGCGCTGCACCGACCCGCACCCCTCCGGCGTGCGCTGCCCGACGATGGTGAGCTTCGCGGCCGCCGCCTCGGCGCGCTGCTGCGGCGTGATGTAGTGCATCGCCACCATCTGGTCCAGCACGTACCCCTCGCGGGTGACCGCCTTCGGCAGCCCTTCGGCGGTCGCCGGGTCGTTCGTCGACGGCGCCTTCACCAGACCCGCGAGGAGCGCCGACTCGGACAGCGTCAGGTCCTTGGGGTCCTTGCCGAAGTAGACGTGCGCGGCGGCGTAGATGCCGTACGCGCCGTGGCCGAACGAGGAGATGTTGAGGTACCGCTCGAGGATCTGCTGCTTGGTGAGCTTCTCCTCCAGCGCCATGGCGAGCTTCACCTCGCGCAGCTTGCGACCTGGCGTCTTCGCGGTCGCGTCGACGACCTCCTGCGGCGTCTTCGCCGAGTACGCGGTCACCTGCCGCACGTACTGCATCGTCAGCGTCGAGGCGCCCTGCTGGTCCCCGCCGTTCTCGTTGTTCACGAACGCGCGGGCCGCGCCCTTGAGGTCGACCCCGTGGTGCTTGTAGAAGCGCGTGTCTTCGGCCGCCACGATGGCCTGCGCCACGTACGGCGACACCTCGGCGATCGGCACGTCGCGCCGGTTCTCGTCGTACATCATCGCGAGCAGCGTCGTGCGGTCGCTGGCGTAGATGTAGGAGATCTGCGGCGACGGCAGCACGTCGAGCGAGGTGGGCAGTTCCTCGAATGTGTCGGCCCCGCCCTTGGCTAGGAGCCCGGAGGCGGCGACGCCGGGGAAGACCGCCGCGGCGACCACCACCCCCGCGAACAGCCCGCAGAGTAACAGGGACGCGAGGGCCTTCAGGGCAACGTGTCGACGCACCCTGAAAGGCATACCCGACCGCGGCGCCGGTGGCACGTGAAAAATGCCACCGGCACCGATGACAACCAATCGGCGGCTTCGCTTCAGGGCCGCACAGGCCTCAGAGCGTGCGGAGGTGGAAGCCCCCGTCGACGTCGATCACCTGACCGGTCGAGAACGGCAGCAGGTCCGTGGCGATCGCCGCCACCGCGCGCCCCACGTCGTCCGGGGTGCCCCAGCGGCGGATCGGGGTGATGCCGTCGGCGTGGATCAGCCGGTCGTACTTCTCCTTCACACCGTCCGTCATGTCGGTCGCGATGATGCCCGGGCGCACCTCGTAGACGTTGATGCCGTGCTCGGCCAGACGGGCGGCGTAGAGCTTGGTCAGCATCGACAGGCCGGCCTTGGTGACGCAGTAGTCGCCGCGGTTCACGCTCGCCGTGTAGGCGCTCATCGACGAGATCGTCACGATCCGGCCCGCCGTGCCTGCCGCGACCATGCGGCGCGCGACCAACTGGGTCAGGAAGTACGGACCCTTGAGGTTGATGCCGACGAGCCGGTCGAACGACTCCTCGCCGGCATCGAGGATGTCCGCGCGCACCGCCGGCGCGACACCCGCGTTGTTGACGAGCAGCCCGATGTCCCCGAACGCCTCGTACGCCTCGGCCACGAGCCGGGCGCGGTCGGCGGACTGCGCGATGTCAGCGCGTACGACCGCGGCTCTCGTCCCTGCTTTTTCGACCTCCGCGGCGACCTCCCGCGCGGCGGCGGCGTTGCTCGCGTAGTTGACCACGACGTCGAGCCCGGCCCTCGCCAGGGCGAGCGCGATGCCCCGGCCGATGCCCCGCGACGCCCCGGTGACGAGCGCCGCGGTCATGCCGTCACCGCGGGAAGGCCGCCGAAGAAGGTGTAGTACGGCCCCTCGTCGAGGCGCATGAGATACAGCCCGAGCTCGCGCAGGTGGTAGTCGCCCCACATGCTGGACTCGCCGTTGGGCACCCGCTGCCCCTCGTGGACCCGGTCCCAGCCGTTCGGCCGGTGGTAGACGGAGTGCAGCAGCAGCCCCTGGTGGCCCGGGTCCGCCGACAGGTACGGCTCGGCGAGCAGCGTCCGCGCGACCGTGAGCCCAGCAGACAGGTATCGCGCCTCGCCGAGGTGCCGCCCCAGCCGTAGCAGCCCCTGCGCACCGATCGCCGCCGCGCTGGAGTCGACCGGCTCGAAGTCGTTGAACGGGTCGGCGGGCGCGTCGAGGTCGAGGTGTGCGACGCCCGGTGCGCCGGTGTCCCAATACGGCACCCCGTCGGCGGCGGCGTGCCCGATGTAGAAGTCGCAGGTCGCGCGGGCCGCCTCGGCGAACGTGGCGTCCTCGTGGAACTCGAGCAGCTCCGCGAAGCCGAGCATCGCCCACGACAGCCCGCGCGTCCAGGTGGAGAACGGGGAATACCCCTGCTGCGTGCTCGGCGCCCGGAACCGCCCGTCGTTGACGTTGAACAGCGCCTCGTGCGCGGTGCGGCCCCGCACGTCGTAGGCGTCGCGCCCGGTGCCGAAGTAGACGTTGTACCGCGCGGTGTTGTGCGCGTGCTGCCGCAGCCGATCGAGCAGGTCGACGCGCTCGTCGTGCTCGCCCATGAGCACGTGGCCGAGCGCGTGCGCCAACGCGAGCGAGCGGCACGAGCGGATCGTGTCGACGAACAGCGACTGGGGCCCGTTGAACGAGTAGATGTAGCCGGTGCCGTCCTCGACGCGCTGCCAGCGGGCCGCCTGCACCGCGCCGCTGACCTTCAGTGCCAGCTCCGCCGCGGCCCGGTCCCGCTCGTCGACGCGCCCCTCGCGGGCGAGGCGCAGCAGTGCGCCATACGTGCTGACGTTGTTGAACCCGTGGTCGTGCACGCCGACGTGGCTGACGTGCGGGGCCATCAGCCGCTCGGTCTGCACGCGGCCGAGGTCGAGGAAGCGCCGCTCGTCCGTGGCGTCGAACTGCAGCAGCGCCGAGCCGACCTGGAAGCCCTGCGTCCACTCGGTCCAGCCGCGGGCCGTGTATCGCCCGTCGACCGTGAACACCGGTGACCCGCCGTGCCCGTCCGGGTCCAGCGCCAGGATCTTGCCGGCGGACAGCTGCCACATCCGCTCCACAGCGGGCCGCAACGCCTTGGCCGTGAGGCCCTCGTCGATCCGCAACATGCCCCGGATGCTACCGAGGAAAGCCCTTTCCTGAAACCCTGACCCGGGCACGCGCCGGGGCGCGGGTGGCATGCGAGGATATGCCGCGATGGATATCGCGGTGGAGGACGTCGCCGGCCGCTGGGTCGCGGCCTGGACCACGGGGCGCACGGCGGACCTGTTCCGGCTGCTCGCGGCCGCGCCGGAGATCGAGTCCAACCTCGACCCGGACGGCGACTTCATCGAGCTGCTCACGGCGTATGCCGCGGCCCTGAAATCGATCGCGGTCTTCTCCCGCACGGTGATCGACCGCCGCGCCGCGCTGATCTACGACTGCGCCCTGTCCGGCGAGACGTTCCGCCTGGCCGAGTTCCTGACGGTGAACGAGTCCGGCCTGATCACCGAGATCCGCCGGGTGTATGACCTTGACGCCGTGCAGCGCCTGATGCCCCACCTGCTGCTCGGGCAGGAGTGAGGCCGGGCTGTGGCCAGTCGGTTGCGAACTCGGCCCACAGCGACAGCGCGACCGCCGCGCTCTGCGGCCGCTCGTCCGGGCGCTTGGCCATGCACTGCCGGCACAGCTCAGCCACCGAGCGCGGCAGCCCGGGCGTGAGCACCACCGGCGTCGGCGCCGCCTGCAGCAGCCGGGCGCCCGGCGCGTGCGGGGACCGGCCGGTGAGCATGTGGTACAGCAGCGCGCCCAGCGCGTACACGTCCCAGGCCGGCGCGTGCTCGATCCGGGCCGCCGGGTGCGCGAACGGCACCGCCAGCCCGAAGTCGATGATCTTCACCCCGGCGGTGGTGAGCATGACGTTGTCGGCGGTCAGGTCGCGGTGCGCCACGCCCCGGCGATGCGCGACCGCGAGCAACTCCGCGATCGAGGCGGCGATCTCCACCGCCCGCTGCCAGGGCAGCGGCCCATCGGCCAGGCGGGACGCCAGCGGCACCCCGTTGAGCAGCTCCATGGCGACCGCCGGCACGGACACCCCGTCGGCCTCGATGTCGCCGTGCGCGAACACCTTCGGCACGGCAGGGTGTCGCATCCGATGCATGAGGTGAGGCTCGCGCCGGGCCGCGTGACAGGCGCGCGTGTTGCTGGCGAAGGCCGGCGCCAGGACCTTCACCGCGGCCGGGCGGAGCTGTTCGAGATCGACCGCCTCGTAGACCAGCGACATCCCGCCCCGGGCGATCGGGCGGACCAGCAGGTAACGGTCGAGCACCCTGCGGCCAACCTCGATCCCGGACACAATCGTCGACTATTCCCTATTCGGCCGGGCTTGCGGTAGCCCTGGAGCGCTCGACATGGTGCGGTTTAGGGCGAATTGCAGCGACCTTACGGGTGATCGAAACCGATAGTTGACCTTGCGGTAACCCGTGGTGCCGCGCTCAGCGCCCGGGGGCCAGGCGGTGGCGCACCGCCCAGAGCGCGGCCTCGGTGCGCGACGCGGCCCCGGTCTTGCGCAGCAGGTTGGACACGTGCACGGTCACGGTCCGGATGGAGATGCCCAGCGAGCTCGCCACCTGCTGGTTGGTCATCCCCGCGGCGAGGCAGCCGAGCACCTCGAGCTCCCGGGCGGTCAGGTCACCGCCGGCCCGCAGGCTGTGCAGCAGCGTCTCGGCCTCCGCGTGCCGCCATCCCGGCCAGTGGGCCAGCAGTGCTACCGCGCGCTCCGCGTGCCGCCGCGCCTCGCCGGCCCGGCCCAGCCGGGAGAGGGCGTGCGCGACCGCGGTGTGCACCGCCGCCTCCTCGGCGCGGCCGCCCGAGTCGCCGCCGGCCGGTCCCGTGCCGGCCCTGGCGCCGTCCTCGTAACCGGCCCGCCGCCGGGCCGCGCGCGAGCCGCCGCGACGGCCGGCGGGCCGGTCAGCGGTGCCGCCGAAGCCCTGCGCGGTGCCGCCGTGACGGGACGCCGCGACGCCGGGCGCGGCGTCGATCGTGCCGAGGCCGAGCGCGGCCGGCAGCAGGGCCACGGCCTCCGGATCGCGGCCCGCGGCGACCGCCAGCAGCAACAGCAGCCGCGGCGGGGGCTCCGCGACGTGCTCCTCGACGACGGCGACGGGCACGCCGCCGTGCAGGGCCCAGCGCGCCGCCTCGGCCAGCAGCGCCGGGCTGCACCGGCCAACGCAGTCGCGCAGCGCCTCGGCGGGGTCGACAGGGTGTACTCCCCGCGCAGCCACGGCCACGCGCAGCACCCGGACCAGGCCGGAGTCGCGGTCCTCGGCGTCGGCGCGGGCCAGCATCCGCACCGCGAGCGGGTCGTCGCCGCGCTCCAGGGCGAGCAGCCCGGCGCGGGCGGTGAAGCGCACCAGCTCGACCGGGTCGCCCTCGATCGGCAGGCGCGACCACACCAGCGCCTCGGCCCGGGCCAGATCCCCGGCGCGCACCGCGTGGGCGACGCCGAGGCTCGTGGTACGGCCGGCGCAGAACTCCAGCCCGTAGCGGGCGATCGTGGCCATCGCCTCGTCGAACAGCCGCCAGCCGGTCACCTCGCCCAGCCGCGGCAGGCTGATCGCGACCAGGTTGTGCACCGCGCGCCCGATCGTGACCGGATCCTGCTCCCGCACGGCCAGCTGCCGGGCCGCCCGCAGCATCGCCACGCCGCGCTCGAAGGCGCCGGTCAGCGCCAGCGCGGTGCCGAGCGTCACCGAGGCCGACCCGATCCCGGCCCCGGCGCGCTGCGCCGCGGCGAGTGCGGCCTCGGCCAGCGGCAGGGCCGTCGCGGCGTCCTCGAGGCGCAGCGCGCTCTCGGCCTCCGCGGTCCGCTGCCGCGCGAGCGACGCCGCCGAACCGCCGACGGCCGCGGCCCGGTCGAGCGAGCGCCGATGCCCGTCCTGGTCCCCGAGGCACCACCGCACGGCGGCGAGCTGCCGGTGCGCGTCGGCGGTCTCGTCGGCGTCGTCGCGCCGCTGTGCCTCGTTCAGCCAGTCGGCGGCGTGCTCCGCCGCGAGCCCGAACCGCCCGCCGACGAACCCGGCCGCCGCCCCGACCGCGGCGAGGGCCCGGCGCTGGCCGGGCACGTCCTCCGGCGCCGGTGCGGGCCGAGGCTGGAGGCTCAGGCCGAGCGCGACCAGGTCCAGCGCGGCCTCCGGCAGGCCTCCGGCGAGGCTCGCGGCCGCGCCCCGGGCCGCGGCAGCGCGCGCCTCGGCGGTGCGCCCGAGCGCGGCGGCGTGGCGGGCGAGCGCCGCGTCGTCGCCGAGTTCGACGGCGAGCCCGCGGGCCAGGGTGTGCACCCGGGTGCGCTCGCGCGGCACGGCGCCGGCGGCGAGGGCCTCGCGCAGCAGCGGGTGGCGGAAGCGCAGCGAGCCGGCCGGGGCCAGGTCGGGGGCGATGAGCAGCATGCCCAGGTCGAGCAGGCGGCGCAGGGCGGGCTCGACGTCCCCGCCGCACACGTGGAACAGCACGTCGTGCTCGACCGGGTCGCCGAGCAGGGCGGCGGCCCGGGCCACCCGCCCGACGAGCGCCGGCTCGTCCGCCAGCGGCTCGACGAGCAGGCCGACGACGTGCGCGGGGAGCGGCGCGGCGCTCAGGTCCTCGGCGGTGTCGTACGCGGCGAGCAGCTCGGTCAGCCAGAACGGGTTGCCGCCGGTGCGCCGCAGCGCGCCGCGGACGGCCTCCGGTGCGGGGGCGCTGCCGTACACGGCCTCGATGAGCTCGGCGGTCTCCCTCGCGGTGAACGGGGCCACGTGCAGGCGCAGCACGGACGGCCCGCCGCCGAGGCGGCGCAGCGTGCGCGCCGCGGCCGGGGCGAACACGGCCTCCTGCGGCGGCCGGCTCGTCACCAGCAGCAGCGCCGGGAGTGTCTCCGCGACGGCGGCGAGCTCGGCGACGAGCGCCAGGCTGGCCGGGTCGAGGTCGTGCAGGTCCTCCACGACGATGATGCCCGGGGCATCCCGGGCGGGATCGGCTCCGCCCCGGGCTGGATCGGCCCCGCCGTCCGGCTCGGCGGCGCGCGATCGCGTGAAAAGCCGGACCGGGTGGGACCCGGACTCCGTCGCCTCGTCGCCGGGACCGCCGCCCGGCGTCGCGGTCGCGACCGTGCCGGCGGTGGGCGCCGGGGCCGCCCGGAGCAGGGCGCGGACCACGTCGACGGCGGCGCGCAGGGTGGTGGCCGGTGCCAGGCGCGGTCCGGCGGCGGCGGCCGGGGTGCCGTCCGCGGTGCGCTGGGCCAAGCGGTTCAGCAGCGACTCCTCGACCGGCAGGCCAACCGCCGGGTGGCCGCTGAGCACCGAGGCCAGCCAGTCGTGCGGTGCGGCGCCCAGCGAGCGCGCCGCGCCGCGCAGCACGGTGGCCGCGGCTCGGTCGAGCCGGTCCAGGGCCTCAGCGACGAGGCGGCTCTTGCCGCTGCCGGCCTCCCCGGTGATCAATATGATGCCTGGCCGGCGGGCCGCCCAAACCTCCGCGATCTCGGCGAGCTGCGCGGCTCGGCCGATGAAGGGGGCGGTTGGCATGCGGCCACGATACGCACAAGTGCGTAGAGACGTCTGCCGACCTCATACGGCACGCTGTTCGGCATGGCAGAGGGTGTCGCAGAGGGCGTGATCGACGGGGGACATCATCCGCTCGCACTGCATTGGGCGGCGCGCACCGACGTGGGGCTGGTGCGCGGCACCAACCAGGACTCGGTGTTCGCGGGCGACCGGCTGCTCGCCGTCGCCGACGGGATGGGCGGCATGGCGGCCGGTGACGTCGCCAGCCGGCTCGCCATCGAGGCGATGAGCCCGCTGGACGAGGAGTTCGCCGGCAACGATCTGCTGACCGCGTTGCGCACGGCGGTGTCCGACGCCAACCGGCGCATCCGCGACGAGGTCGAGGCCGACCCGGAGAAGCTCGGCATGGGCACGACGCTCACCGCGGTGCTGTTCTCCGGCGACCGCATCGGGATGGTCCACATCGGAGACTCCCGGGCCTATCTGCTTCGCGGCGAGGAGTTCGGCCAGATCACGCGCGACGACACCTACGTGCAGATGCTCGTCGACGAGGGCCGCATCACGCTCGATGAGGCGGCGACCCATCCGCAGCGCTCCCTGGTCAGCCGGGTGCTGCAGGGGCAGCCGACCGATCCGGTGTATTCCGTGACCGCCGCCCGCGCCGGTGACCGCTATCTGCTGTGCAGCGACGGCCTGTCCGGCGTGCTGCGGGCGGAGACCATGGAGGATGTCCTGCGCGAATACGCCGACGTCGACGAGTGCGTCGAGCGCCTCGTCGACCTCGCGCTGCGCGCGGGCGGCCCGGACAACATCACCGCCGTGGTCGCGGACATCGTCGGCGACGATGTGCCCGAGCGCAAGGGCCTGCGCGGCCGGCTGCGCTCCTGGCTGGGCCGCGACGAGTTCAGCGGCGCCCGCCTGCCCGCGTGAGCGCCGGCGTCGCCGTTGGGGGCTCCCAGGCGGCGACGCGTTCGGCGCTGCGGATGGTGGCGCTCGCCGGGGTCAGCCGGGCCAGGGCCCGCACCAGCCTGCCCGTCACGGCGCCCCGCGCGCCCGCGACCCGGCCCACCTGCCACGACCGGCGCGCCACCATCGCCACCCGGGGGCGGCGTATTTCGTCGTACTCCCGCAGTGCCTCCTGCACGCTCCCGCCGTCGCGGCCACCGGGGACCAGGGCGGCGAGCGTCACCGCGTCCTCGAGGGCCTGGCAGGCGCCCTGCCCGAGGTTCGGGGTCATCGCGTGCGCCGCGTCGCCGACCAGCGCCACGCGCTCGCCGAACCGCATCGGCGCGACCGGGTGCAGGTCGAGCAGCGGGTGGTGCAGCAGCGCGCCGGGGTCGGTCGCGGCCAGCAGCCGGGGGATCGGCTCGTGCCAACCCTCGAACGCGGCGCGCAGCTCGGCCAGCTGCTCGGCGGGCGCGGTGGTGCGCAGCGGGGCGGGCGCGGCCACATACCAGTAGACGCCCCGCAGACCCACGGGCACGTATCCGAACCGCAGGCCGCCCGGCCCCATCGTCTCGCCGCCCCCGCGGTCGTCGCCCAGGGCGTCGGCCGGGACGACCGAGCGCCACGAGACCTGGCCGCTGTCGCGGAGCTGGATCTGCGGGGCGTACGCCGCGCGCACCGCGCTACGGATGCCGTCCGCGCCGACGATCAGGTCGGCGTCCAGCGAGTGTGGGTCGGTCACCGCCGTGCCGGTGCGCACGCTCAGGCCCTCGGCGAGGATCTCGTGCAGGTCGGCGCGGTGCACCCCGATCGGGCCCGAGACGCCTGTGCGGGTCAGCCAGGCGCCACCGGCGGCGCGCAGGCCGCCGCCGGTGATCGGTGCGCCGGCCGCGCGCACGGCCTCGCCGATGCCGAGCCAGTCCAGGGCGCGCAGGGCGTTGGGCCACAGCGACAGGCCGGCACCAGCCGCCTCAAGCCGGGGCTGGCGCTCCAGGACGGTCACCTCCCAGCCGCGCAGACCCAGCCCGCGGGCCGTGGCCAGCCCGCCGATCCCGCCACCGACGATGATCGCACGCATCGATACTCCTTTATGAGAATGCAGCTGTTCCACTACAGGTGTAGCAATGACGCTACACCTGTAGCATCGCGGCTGTGAAGGATCGGGACACGGATCGCAAGGGTCGGCTTGCCGACGCCGCCATCGACGTGCTCGGCAACGACGGGATGCGGGCGCTCACCCACCGGGCCGTCGACGCGCGGGCCGGGCTGCCGCAGGGCACGTGCAGCTACCACTTTCCGACCCGCAACGCGCTGCTCACCGCAGCGCTCGAGCGCATCGCCGAGCTTGACCTGGCCGAGTCGGAGGGGCACGACCTCGCCGCGGTGCTGCGGCGTTGGGCGGGCTCGCCCCGCACCCGGGCGCGATTCATGCTGATGCTCGACCCGCAGGCGCGCCGCGAGCTGGGCGAGGCGGCGGCGCGGCTGGCGGACGGGTTCGTCGAGCGGGTCGAGCGGCTCACCGGCTCGCGGGCCAAGGGGCGGCTCATGATCGGGCTGATCGACGGGCTGCTGCTGGACGAGCTGACGCGCGGTATCGTCACCGCCGAGGAGCGCCGCGAACGGCTCGCCGCGATCGGCCGGATCGTGGTGACCGGCGAATAACCCCGGGCGGCTCCGGTCGTTGAGCACGATGAGCACATCCCCAGCGCTCCCCTCGCGAAAGCGGCACCGTAGTGGTCAGCAACCCCCGCAGGTTCTGGATCGTTCTGCTCACCACGGCGGCGGCACTCGCCGCCGCGGCCGCCATCGACCCCGTCCTCGGCCTGGTCACCGTCGCCGCGGTCGCGGGCTCGGTCGCGCTGGTGTGCGCCGGGGGCCTGATCCGGCTGGCGTTACGCATCCACCGCGGGCGGGGCGGCTTCGGGCCGTGCCGCGGTGCCGGGTTCCTCGGTCTGGGCGCGCTGTTCACCGGCGCCGGGGTGAGCGTCACCGGCCTGCCGTGGTTCGACCCGGGACCGGTCGCCGCCGGGACGGCGCTGACCGCCGTCCCGGCGTACCTGCTGGGCCTGCTGCTGCTTCCGGGCGCCGCGCCGAGCCTCGGCGCCCGGCTGCGCCGCCTGCTCGACGGCGCCGGCATCGGCGTCAGCCTGTTCTACTGCGCCTGGGTCTTGGCGCTGGGCCGCTCGGCGCCGGCCGCCGCGCCGCTGCGACTGGCGGTCGCGCTGACCGGGTGCGTCGCCGTCGCGGTCGCCGTCTGCACCGGTTTGCGCGCGGTGCGCCACCCCCGGGCGGCTCTGGGCTGTAGCGGCGGCGCGGCCCTGTCGATCGTCGGCGTCGACGTGTACGCCCTGCTGCTGCTCGGCCACCACCGCGCCTGGCCGCAGGCGCCGGGCGTGGTCAGCGCCGGGCTGGTCGTCGCGGGGCTGGCGATGGTCGCCGGCCCCTTCCTCATCGCGGCCGGCGCCCGCCGCGCCGACGACGAGCCCACGAGGCCGCACGCCGCCGACGAGGGCGGGTCGTTCGCCGGCTATCCGCTGTTCATCGGCCCGGCCCTGCTCGCCGTCGCGGTGTCCGTGTTCCACCTGCTCACCGGGGGGCACTTCGACAACACGTCGGTGGCCCTGGGCAGCGCCGCCTTCGCCGCGCTCGCGGTGCGGGAGTTCCTCGCCGCGCGGGACATCCGGCGCTACGCGCACACCCTCGCCGGCCGCGAGGCGCGCTTCCGCACCCTCGTCTCCGGGTCGACGGACGTGGCGATCGTGCTGGACGCGGACCTCGTCGTGCGCTGGCAGTCGCCGGCCGCCGCCCGCCAGTTCGGCCTGTCCGACCAGGACACGCTCGGCCGGCCCCTGACCGACCTGCTGCACCCAGCCGACGCCGCGCCCGCCGCCGCGGTTCTGCGGGCGGTGGTCCTTGATGGCCACCAGCACGCGCTGATCCGGGCCCGGCTGCGCGACGGCTTCGGCCGCTGGCGGGACACCGAGTCCACGGTCAGCGACCAGCGTGGCGCGCCGGAGGTGGGCGGGCTCGTGGTACACGTGCGGGACATCGGCGACCGCGCCCAGCTGCAGCGCAGCCTGGACGAGGTCACCTGGACCGACGACCAGACGGGCCTGGCCAACCGGCGCAGGTTCGTCACCGCCGCGAGCGAGGCCCGCGCCGGCGGGCGCAACGGCTCGCTGCTCGCGCTGGAGCTGGAGCGCTTCGAGAGCGTCGCCGATCTGCACGGCCCGGCGGTCGCGGGCGCGGTGCTCATCGAGGCCGCCCGCCGGCTGCGCGCCGTGGCCGCCCGCGACGATCTGCCGGCCCGGCTCGGCACGGCGGCGTTCGCGGTGCTGACGGAGGCGCCGCTGGTACACGCCTTCGCCCTCGCCACCCGGCTGGCCACGGCCCTGGCCGAGCCGTTCCACCTGCCCGGCCACACCGTGCACCTCGCCGCCGACGTCGGCGTCGCCGACCTGCTCGGCGCCGGCAGCGCGGAGGAGGCGCTGCGCCACGCCGACGTGGCCCGCCGCCGGGCTCGCCAGCTCGCCCGGGGCCGTGGCGGCGGCCGGGTCGAGTGCTACGACGAGTCGTTCGAGACCGCGCTGGTGCGCCGCACCGAGATCGAGCAGCAGCTACCCGGCATGATCGGCCGCGGCGAGCTGGACCTGGTCTTCCAGCCCGTCGCCGACCTCGCCACCCGCCAGCCGGTCGGCGTGGAGGCGCTGCTGCGCTGGCGGCACCCGCGGCTGGGCTCGATCCCGCCGGCCGAGTTCCTGCCGATCGCCGAGGAGCTCGGCGCCGGCATCGCCGACGAGATCGGGGAGTGGGTGCTGCACAGCGCGTGCCGGCAGCTGTCCCGCTGGCGCCGCGACGGCCGGGAGCTGTGGATCTCGGTGAACGTCACGGCCCGCCAGCTCACCGGCGACGGCTGGCTGGCCGCGGTCGCCACCGCCGTGGACACCCACTGCGTGCCCGCCGAGGCGCTCGTCGTCGAGGTGGCCGAGGCGGCGCTGCCCGACGACGCGTTCGCGGTCGAGGCGCTGGCCGGCCTGCGCGCCCTCGGCGTGCGGACCGCCCTCGACCACTTCGGCACCGGCCCGACGGCCCTGGCCCACCTGCGCCGCCTGCCGATCGACGTGCTGAAGATCGACCAGGCGCTGTTCAGCGAGCCCGCCGGCCGCCGCGGCCCGGCCACGCCGATCGTGGACGTGGTCGTGGGGCTGGCGCGGCGCCTGGGCATCGACGTGATCGCGTGCGGCCTGGAGACCGAGTCGCACGTCGACGTGGTACGCGCCGCGGGCTGCCCCCTCGGCCAGGGCTTCCTGATCAGCCCGCCGGACCACGCCGAGCACGTCGAGGCCTACCTGGAGCACCACCGCATCCCGCTGCTGTAGCGGCACGCCCCTTCGGCAGCGCCGAGCCGCGACGGGGGCGGCTCAGGCCCGGGCGTCGTCGGGGGGCGGCGTGCGCAGCGTCAGGATCAGGTCCAGCACGAGCGCCGTCCAGCCCGTCTGGTGCGCCGCGCCCAGTCCCGCCCCGGTGTCGCCGTGGAAGTACTCGTAGAACAGCAGCAGGTCGTGCCACTCCGGGTGGTTCTGGAACAGTTCCACGTCGCCGAAGACGGGGCGGTGGCCGTGCTCGTCGTCGAGGAACAGCCGGACCAGGCGGCGGGACAGGTCGTCGGCCACCGCGGCGAGGGTCGCCATCCGGCCGCTGTTCGCCGGATACTCCACCTGCAGGTCGTCGCCGAAGAACTCGGCGAAGCGGCGCACCGCCTCGATCAGGATGTAGTTGACCGGCATCCAGATCGGGCCCCGCCAGTTCGAGTTGCCGCCGAAGAGGCCGCTCGTGGACTCGCCGGGCTCGTAGCCGACGGTGTAGGCGTGGTCGCCGAGCTGCACCGTGAAGGGCTCGTCCTTGTGCGCCCGGGAGAGGGTGCGCAGCCCGTACGGCGAGAGGAACTCCTCCTCGTCCAGCATCCGCTGCAGGATGCGGATCAGCTGGTCCGGCCCGACCATCGACAACAGTCGCAGCTGCTGGCCGCCGCGGCTCTTCTTCGCCCCGACCACGTCGCCGTACTCGGGCTTGTTGGTCAGGAACCAGCGCAGCCGGGCGGCCACGTCGGGCAGCCGGCGCAGCGTCGTGGAGCTGATGATCGTGGTCGCGGTCAGCGGCAGGAGACCGACGACGGAGCGCACCTTGAGCGGGATCTGCCGCCCGTCGGCGGTGCGCAGCACGTCGTAGAAGAACGCCTCCTCCTCGTCCCACAGCCCGAACTCGTAGGCGGCGTCGGCGATGTAGGCGAAGTGCTCGAGGAACTTGGCGGCGATGTCCTCGTACACCCGGTCGTGCACGGCGAGGGTGAGCGACATGTCGAGCAGGTTGAGGGCGTACATCGCCATCCAGGCGGTGCCGTCGCTCTGCTCGAGCCGGCCGCCGACCGGCAGCGCGGCGGAGCGGTCGAACGGCCCGACGTTGTCCAGGCCGAGGAAGCCGCCCTCGAAGACGTTGTTGCCCTCCGCGTCCTTGCGGTTGACCCACCAGGTGAAGTTCAGCAGCAGCTTGTGCAGCACCCGGGCGAGGAAGTCGAAGTCGCGCGAGCCGTCCAGGACGAACACCCGCAACGCGGCCCAGGCGTGCACGGGCGGGTTGACGTCGCCGAACGCCCACTCGTAGGCCGGGATCTGCCCGTTGGGGTGCATGTACCACTCGCGCAGGAGCAGCAGCAGCTGCTCCTTGGCGAAGCCGGGGTCGACGCGGGCGATCGCCACGCAGTGGAAGGCCAGGTCCCAGGCGGCATACCAGGGGTACTCCCACGGATCGGGCATGGACAGCACGTCGCAGCTGTTCATGTGCCACCAGTGGCTGTTGCGCCCGTAGCGGCGGCTGTCCGGCGGCGGCTCGGAGACCGGGTCGCCCTGCAGCCAGCGTGCCACGTCGAAGTGGAAGAACTGCTTGCCCCACATGAGCCCGGCGACCGCCTGCCGGACGATCATCTTCTCCTCAGCGCTGGCCGCGGCGGGCACCAGCGCGTCGAAATACGCGTCGGCCTCGGTCTCCCGCCTCGACATCGCGGACTCGAAGCCGGCCTTCAGGTCGGCCGGGGCGAGGTCCTTGGCGCCGGGGGCGTTGAGGTTGAGCCGCAGCCGGATCTCGTGCGAGCCGCCGGCGGGCACCGAGATCTGGTAGTGCAGCGCGGCCTTGGTCCCGACGCCGGCGGGGTTGACACTGTCGGCGCCGTGGATGATGTGGTCGCCGATACCGTCCTTGGGGTACTCGCGGCCGGGCTTGCCCCAGATCCGCTGCCCGTTGGTCTCGTTGTTGCAGAACAGCGGGCGCGGCGCCCCGTCGCCGGTGAGCGCGAGGCGGCCGAGCAGCCGGTGCTCGGCCAGCAGGCCGTTGTCCTTGGCGCGGATCTCAGGTATGTAGTCGCGGCCGGGCAGCCCCCACGACCAGGTGTTGCGGAACCACAGCGTCGGCAGGAGGTGCAGGGTGGCCGGGTCGGGCCCCATGTTGCGGATGTGGATCCGGATGCACATGTCGGTCGGACCGGCCTTGGCGTAGTCGACCTCGACCGCCCAGTACCGGTCCTCGTCGAAGATGCCGGTGTCGACGAGCTCGTACTCCGGCTCGGCACGCCCGCGGCGGCAGTTCTCCGCGACCAGGTCGTCGTACGGGAACGCCTGCTGCGGGTAGTGGTAGCGCCACTTCATCCACGAGTGCGTCGGCGTGGAGTCCAGATACCACCAGTACTCCTTGACGTCCTCGCCGTGGTTGCCGAGGTCGCCGCCGAGGCCGAACATCCGCTCCTTGAGGATCGCGTCCTTGCCGTTCCACAGGGCGAGGGCGAAGCAGAACGTCTGCCGGTCGTCGCAGATGCCGGCCATGCCGTCCTCGTTCCACCGGTACACCCGGGACCGCGCGTGGTCGTGCGGGAAGTGGTCCCAGGCGTTGCCGTGCGCGCTGTAGTCCTCGCGGACGGTGCCCCAGGCACGCTCGGACAGGTAGGGCCCCCAGCCCCGCCATGGGCGCTCCCCGCTGTCGGCTTCGGCCAGCCGCCGGCGCTCGGCGTTCCCGTCGTCCTCGATCACGCGCCTGTTCTCCTCACGGGCCCATTCTCCGTCGTTCATGTTTCGGTCAAGTGGTGGCCCGGCCCCTTCACCCCTTACGTGGCTTTTGTTAGTACACCAAGCCGCCCCTTGATCGATAATTTTGTGGCGAACCGCTCGCCGGTCGCCACCCCCAGCCACCAAGATTGTGCACATGGTGGTCTTCGGTGCCCAGATATGTGGTGATTTGGCGTTTGGAGCGACGCGTGAGTGGCTTGTCCCGGATGGGGCCGGCGGCTACGCGATGGGCACCGTGCCGGGGCTGCGGACCCGGCGGTACCACGGGCTGCTCATCGTCGCCGAGCCCGGGCAGCCCGCCCGGCGCCACCTCGGCCTGGCCGCGCTCGACCCGGTGCTCACCCTGCCCTCCGGCGCCACCGTCGAGCTCGCGGTGCACGAGTGGGCCGGCGGAGCGATCGGCCCAGCCGGGCACACCCTGCTGGAGCGCTTCGACCTCGTCGACGGGCTGCCCCGCTGGCGCTGGCGGATCGGCCCGGTGGTGATCGAGCGCGAGCTGGCCATGGTGCACGGCCGGGCGCACCTCGGCGTCGTGCACCGGCTCGTCAGCGCGCCGGGCCCGGTCACGCTCGCCCTCAAGGCGCTGGTCACCTGGCGCGACGTGCACGGCGAGCGCACCGCCGGCGGCCCCGCCCCGCACGTCGAGGCGCACGACGCCGGGGCGGTGATCGAGCGCTCCTTCAGCCTCGCCGGCCCCGGGTTCACCGGGATCGGGCAGTGGTACCGCGGGGCGCACGCCCGCCTGGAGCAGGAGCGCGGGCTGGCGGCGCAGGAGGACCTGTGGTGCGCCGGGCAGTTCACCGCGCGGCTGGAGCCGGGGGAGAGCGTCGAGGTCGAGGCCTGGGCCGGGACGGACGCGGCGCTCGGCGCGCAACGCATCGTCGAGCGGGCCCGGCGGCGCGCCCAGGCGCTGACCCACGACGCCGCCGACGAGGTGGACCGCGCCCTGGTGCTCGCCGCCGACGCGTTCGTGGTCGCCGGCGCCACGGGCGCGCCCGACGTCATCGCCGGGTATCCGTGGTTCGGCACGTGGTCGCGCGACACGATGACGTCCTACGAGGGCCTCTTCCTGTCCACCGGGCGGCACGACGAGGGCCGCGAGCTGCTGCGCGCCTACGCCGCCACGCTCGACGACGGCATGCTCGCCAACACCGCCGACACCGGCCGCACCGAGCACAACACCGTCGACGCCACCCTGTGGTTCCTGCACGCCGTCGAGCGGCACGTGGCCGGCAGCGGCGACGACGACCTGGCCGCGGAGATCCTCCCCGCGCTCGACGAGGTGGTCGCCGCCCACCTGCGGGGCACCCGCTACGGCATCCGGGCCGACGCCGACGCCCTGATCACGCAGGGTGCCCCGGGCGTCGCGCTCACCTGGATGGACGCCCGGGTCGACGGGGTCCCGATCACGCCGCGGGCCGGCAAGCCGGTCGAGGTGAACGCGCTGTGGATCAACGGGCTCGGCGCGGTCGCGGCGCTGCGGGAGCGCCTCGGCCAGGACGCCGGCGACACCCTCGCGCTGCTGCGCCGGGCGCGGGAGAGCTTCGAGCGGCGCTTCCCGCTGGATCGGGGGGCGCGGCTGTACGACGTCGTCGACGGCCCGGCGGGCGACGACCCCTCGCTGCGCCCCAACCAGTTGCTGGCGTGGAGCCTGCCCCGCGGCCCGATGCGTGGCCGGCCCGCGCCCGGGGCCGCGTCGGCCCTGCTCACGCCGCTCGGGCCGCGCAGCCTCGCGCCGTCGGACCCGGCGTACGTGGGTGCCCACGCGGGCGGGCCGGCGCAGCGCGACGCCGCCTACCACCAGGGCACGGTGTGGCCCTGGATGATCGGCCCGTACGCGGATGCCCACCCGGCCCCGTCCGCGCGGCAGCACGGCGAACTCCTGCGGGGCCTCGAGGCGCACCTGTGGGAGTGGGGTGTCGGTTCGGTCAGCGAGACGGCGGACGGGGACCCGCCGCACCGGGCGACGGGCTGTCCGTTCCAGGCCTGGTCGGTCGCGGAGACTCTTCGGGTGCGAAGGAACACCCCGCCCGTACGGCGGAATGTCGGCTGACCGTTACACCAAAGAAATCAGATTTGCCACCGCGGTAACCCTCGCCGGGCAGGATGAGATTCAACCCACCCAACAGCTCACACGCGGGGGCGAGACCGCGTGTGTACCCGCTGCCGTGCGTGGGTATCTAGGCGAGCGTTTTGATCAACGATCTGTGGGGGCGGCCACGTGAGTGAGACCATCGGGACCGGGAATCGACAACCGTTGCGCATTCTGATGCTCTCGTGGGAATACCCGCCGGTGGTCGTGGGTGGCCTGGGCCGCCACGTCCACGCCCTGGCGACGTCCCTGGTGACGGCGGGACACGAGGTGACGGTCGTGACTCGGCACGCGCCCGGCGCACCGCTGGAGGAGTACGCCGAGGGCGTGCGGATCGTGCGGGCCGCCGAGGACCCGCCGCTGTTCCCGCTGACGACCTCGACGCTGCTGGCCTGGACCATGGCGTTCAACCACACGCTGACGCGGGCCGCGCTGCGCGCCGCGTCCACCGGTGAGTACGACGTGGTCCACGCCCACGACTGGCTGGTCACGCACACCGCGGTGACCCTCAAGGAGTCCCTCGACCTGCCGCTGGTGGCGACCATCCACGCCACCGAGGCCGGGCGGCACCAGGGCTGGCTGCCCGACGAGATGAACAAGTGCATCCACTCCGTCGAGTGGTGGCTCGGACACGAGGCGTGCCGCGTCGTCGTCTGCTCCGAGTACATGCGCTGGGAGGTCACGCGGCTGCTCGACCTCGCGCCGGCGCGGGTGTCGGTGGTGGCCAACGGCGTGGACGCGAGCGTCTGGCGGGCGCCGTCCCGGGCAGTCAATGCGGCCCGGGCGCGGTTCGCCGCCGACGGGCCCCTGCTGGGGTACGCCGGGCGGCTGGTCTACGAGAAGGGCGTGCAGGACCTCATCGCCGCGCTGCCGGAGCTGCGCGCCCGGCACAACGGCCTGCGGGTCGTCATCGCCGGCGACGGTCCGCACCGCGGCGAGCTGCAGGAGGAGGTGCGCCGGCTGCGGCTGCAGCGCGCGGTCAGCTTCGCCGGCTTCATGGGCGAGGGCGAACTGCCCGCGCTCATGGCCGCCACCGACGCCCTCGTCGTGCCGAGCATCTACGAGCCGTTCGGCATGGTCGCGCTGGAGGGCGCCTCCGCGGGCGCGCCGCTCGCCGTCGCGGCCACCGGCGGGCTCGCCGAGATCGTCGAGCCCGGCGTCACCGGCGTGACGTTCCCGGCCAAGAGCCCCGACGCGCTGGCCGCGTCCGTCGGCACCCTGCTGGAGGACGAGTCGTTCGCGCGCCGGGTCGCCAAGCGGGCGCGCTCGATGGTCAGCGAGCGCTACGGCTGGTCGACGATCGCGAACAACACCGCCGACGTGTACACCACAGCGATCACCGAGGCGCCCGGCTTCGCGGCGAAGCAGGCCGCCGCGTTCCTCGAGCACGGCCGGCCGCAGATCGTCGTACCGGAGGGTAATCTCCTGACGCTGTGACCGAGCGGCGACGGATCGAATTTCTGACGGCCCCGGTGATGCGATTCGCCGGGGCCGGTCGCATATTTCGCTTTTCGGGTCTCGCCACGGCGTTGCTTCCCCGGTACGGTTTCCCAGGTACAGCGACCGGAGTCGATCAGGACGGCAACTGGGTTGAGCGGCAGCGCTGATGAGGTACTCGGCAACAGGTACCGGCTGATCGCACCCGTCGGCACCGGCGGCATGGCTGTGGTGTGGCGGGCCCGAGATCTCGTGCTCGACCGTGACGTCGCCGTCAAGCTGCTCGCCGGGGAGCTGGCGAGCAAGGCCGGCAACCGCGAGCGGATCCGCGCCGAGGCCCAGGTGGTCGCCCGGCTGCAGCACCCCAACATCACGGCCGTGCACGACTACGGCGAGGCCGGCGACCTCGCCGGCGGGCGCAACGGCCGTCGCCCGTATGTGGTCATGGAACTGCTGGAGGGCGAACTGCTCTCCGATCGGCTGCGCTCCGGGCCGATGTCGTGGCGCCGCGCCACCCAGATCTGTGCGCAGGTCGCCGCCGGGCTCGCCGCCGCGCACGAGCGCGGGGTCGTGCACCGCGACATCAAGCCCAGCAACGTCATGCTCACCCCCGCCGGCGCGAAGATCCTCGACTTCGGCGTCGCCGGGCTCACCGGCTCCTTCGACCCCGACGACGAGCGCGACGGCACCGTCTTCGGCACGCCCGCGTACCTCGCCCCGGAGCGGCTGCTCGGCGGCGGCGTCATCCCGGCCACCGACGTGTACACCGTCGGGCTGCTGGCCTACCGCTGCCTGACCGACCGGCTGCCCTGGCACGCGGACACGCCGACGCAGATGATCGCCAACCACGTGTACGAGCCGCCGCACCCGCTGCCGGAGATCCCCGGCCTGCCGCCCGAGGTGGCCCGCCTGGTCGGCCGCTGCCTGGCCAAGGACCCCGACGCCCGGCCGCCCGCGGTCGAGGTGGCCCGGGTGCTGGCCGCGGCGACCGGGATCCACGTCGTGCTGCCCGGCGCGGACGGCTCCTCCACGCAGGAGGTGCACGGGCCGGTCGATCCCGAGTCCCGGTGGGCGCTGCCCGGTCCCCGCCGGCCACGCCGCGGCCGCGACAACGCCCGCCGCACGTGGGTGGCCATCGCGGCGACCATGGCCGCGGCCGGCGCCACCACCGGCATGATCGCGTGGAAGCCGTGGGCGCCCAAGCCCGGGTGCAACGTCGACTTCTACATCCACCCGCAGTTCGCCCCAAAGGTCGACAAGCCGTTCGAGGCCCGGGTCACCGTCGCCAACGTCGGCAACCGCACCGTGGACCCGTGGACGCTGCGCTTCGTCTTCCGCGGCGGCCAGACGGTCGACCGCGTCGAGGGCGTCAGCCAGTATCAGCCCGGAGTCGGCGGCCAGGTGGTCACCGGGCTGGTGCCGTTGCCGCCCGGCAAGGCGGTCACCTTCGGTTTATGGGGCCACGGCGGCGCCCCGCGCCCACCGAGCGACTTCGTGCTCAACGACGTCCCCTGCGACCAGCGCACCGCCCATCGCGGGCCGCAGGACTCGCTCCCGGCGATCACCGAGATCGTCGACGCGCCGGTGGAGCGGTCGCGCCCGCCGACCAACCAGCCGGGCCCGCCCGGCGGCGACCCGAACAATCCGGGCCCGCCGCCGGGCGGCGACCCGAACAACCCCGGCCCGCCGCCCGGCGGCGACCCGAATGACCCGGGCCACCGCACCGGCCAGCCGGGCCCGCCGACCGGCTACGTCGCGACCACCTCGCCGGCCCAGCGCGCCCGCCGCAAGCCGGGCCCGAGGTGAGGCCCGGGACGATCCGCCGGGCCGCGCCGCCGGAGGCCGAAGGGGGCCGCCGGAGATCATCGCGGGTGGTGATCGGCGGCGCTGCGGCATGGGGGACAATGGTCTGATGCGATTCGGCGTTTTGGGCACGGGACACTGGGCGACGGTCACGCAGGCGGCCGGGCTCTCGACACACCCCTCGGCGACACTCGCCGGCGTCTGGGGCCGCAGCCCTGACAAGACGGCCGACCTGGCGTCGCGATACGGGGTGCCCGCGTATGACGACGTCGACGCGCTGTTGCGCGACGTCGACGCCGTCGCGATCGCGCTGCCGCCGGACGTGCAGGCGCCGCTCGCCGTGCGTGCCGCCAAGGCCGGCAAGCACCTGCTGCTCGACAAGCCGCTCGCCCTCGACCCGGCCGCCGCCGACCAGGTCGTCGCCGCCGCCAAGGAGGCGGGGGTCGCCTCCGTCGTGTTCTTCACCAACCGCTTCGTGCCGTCGATCGACGCGTTCCTGCGCGACAACGCGGCCCTCGGCGGCTGGTATGCGGCCCACGGCACGATCTACACCTCGATCTTCCAGCCCGGCAACCCCTACGCCGGGTCGGTCTGGCGCAAGCAGCACGGCGGCCTGTGGGACCTCGGCCCGCACGCGCTGTCCGTGATACTGCCGCTGCTCGGGCCCGTGGTCGACCTCTCCGCCGCCGAGGGGCCGCGCGACACCGTCCACCTGCTGCTGCGCCACGAGGGCGGGGCGGCGAGCACGCTCTCCCTCACCCTCGACGCCGCGCTGGACGCCACCAGCTTCGGCTTCTCGTACTTCGGCGAGCACGGCGCCACGACCCTGCCCGAGTCGGACATCACCCAGGTCGAGGCGTTCGGGGCCGCGGTGTCGGCCCTGCTCGACTCGGCCACGACCGGCGTGCCGCACGTGTGTGACGCCGCCTTCGGCGCGCAGGTGGTGCGCATCCTCGCCGCCGCCGAGAAGGCACGCAGCACGTCGACGATCGTCGCGGTCTAGTAGCGGCGTCGATCTTGCAGTTGTGGTGCCTGCCAAACCGGACATTCAGGGAGCGTCTCGGCACCACAACTGCAAGATCGACAAGGGTGATGTGGACGGGTGAGCCGCCTCACCGCATCCGGCCGATCGTGGCGCGCAGGCGGGCCAGGTCGCGCAGGCGGCGCTCGTAGGTCACCGCGAACCCGACCAGCAGCGCACCCCCGATCGCGAGCGGTGCCCACCGGGGCAGGTAGTCCCAGTACAACCGGATCTCGTGGCCGACGAGCACCGCGAGCACGACCCCGCCGACCCCGATCGGCGCCTTCAACCGAAGTCGCGCGCCGGCCAGCACCACGCCGATCGCGGCCGTCCCGAGCAGCAGCCGCCGTCCCGGATCGCCCGGCGTGACGAGCACCAGGGCCAGGCTGGGCACGAACCCGGCGAGCAGCCCCGGCCCGAACGCCGACCAGCTGGTCAGCGCCGGGTTGCGCCGCGCGGCGAACCATCCGGCGGCCACGGCGACCGCCCCCAACGGCGCCGTGTACGCCTCGGTCAGGGACACGTCCCCGGCGACGAGCACCAGCTCGTACGCGAGCAGCTCGGCCACGATCGCCGCCGCCGTGTACGCGGTCCGCGCCACGCCGGCGAGCGCCCGCAGGCCGAGCGCCACGCCCCACAGCCCGGCGACCCCGGCCGCCGCGGCCGCGTCGCCGGTCGTGAGCAGCGCCGCCACCAGGGCCGTGGCGTGCGCGACGGCGTCGAGCAGGCGCCCCTCGACCCCCGTCGTCCACGCGCCGCGCCCGTCTACGGACCCGGCCGGCAGCGGGCGGCCCCGCAACAGCCGGCCCGCGGCGAGGGCGATCGCGGCGGCGAGCAACACCCAGTACGCCGACGCGCGCAACGGCAGGTCCGCGGCCCGCGCGGCGGCGAACGCCAGCCACGCGCCGCTCACGCCGGCGACCGGCCAGGCCAGGACACGGGCGACGGTGGTGCGCCCGAGCAGGCCGGCGAGCACCGCGGCGGCGACGACCGCGCCGAGGGCGGACAGTGTCGTCGCCGGCGCGGCCAGGCAGCCGGCCAGGCCGGCCACGATGCCGGACCAGCACGTCACGGCGCCGAGCGCGGCGCCCGGGGAGGGGCGGCGCAGGGCCGCGGCGAGCGCGGTGGCCAGGCCCGCGGCGAGGGTGACCGCCGGCACCACGGGCCACGGCGCCCCGGCCGCCACGCACGCCAGGACCAGGCCGAGGGCGGCCGGCGGCGCCGCGAGGTTCCAGGCCGCCGCGCCGACCCGCCGGGCGACCGGCACCGCCAGCACGGCCAGCACCGCGAGGGTGGCGGCCGCCGCGGCCGGGCCGAAGGCTGCCGGGGTGTCGGCCCACCATTCGTTGCTGCTGGGGCTCAGCCCCACGCCCGCCGGTGCGCCATGCCAGATGGCACCGAGCCAGGCCAGCGGTCGTAGCAGCGCCTGAGCGGCTGCGGGGAGCAGCGAGAGCACCGCCAGCACCACCGGCACCAGCGCGGGAGCCGCGTGACCGAGCCGCACCGCCCCGCGGCCGTCCCCGGCGAGCGGCGGCGTCTCGCCGGGCGAGGGCTCGGCGCCCCTGTCACCGGCGACAGACGGTCCGACCGCACTGCCGGCCGGCAGCGCCCGGCCCGGGTCGCCGGTAGGTGGCGTCATGCCGGGCGGCGGTTGGGCGTCGCTGGCGGTCGGTGGTGTCCGGGCCGGATCGCCGATCGGTGGCGTCCAGGCCGCGTCGCCGGTGGGCGGTGTTCTGGTGGCATCGGCGGCGGCCCGCGGTGGTGTGGCGGGCAGTGGCACCACGGTCTCGTCGGTGGTGGCCGCCGTCAGTGGTGAGCGGAATCCGCGGGCGGCGAGCCAGGTGCCGGCGAGGGCGACCGCCGCGTACGTGCCGAACCACGTTGTGCCGTCGTTGCCCGCCGACAACAACGTCGCCGCGAGCGTCACGCCGGCGCCCGCCGTGGCGGTGGCGACCGTGCCGGGGACGCGGGCGCGGTTGCCCAGCAGCAAGACCGCGACGATCAGCGCCGCCAGGCCGGCCGTGGCGCCGAGGAGGGCGGGCGGGAGGAGGCCCGATTCCGCGGTACCGAGGTGGAGCAGGCGGAATGCGGCGGCGGCCGTGACGGGCAGGCAGAGCAGGGCCACGACGGCGGCCGGGAGGCTCAGGCGACGCTCGGCCGCTCGGACGGCGACCACTGTGGACACTCCACCGAGGACGGCGTACACCAACAGGGTGGCGAGCGGGGTGGCGAGGCCGGCGAGCGCCAGATGCGCGGCCACGAACGGGATCGCCGCGGCGGCCCCGCGGGCGGACGTGAGCGCGATCGCGGCCAGCGCCACCAGTGCCACGGCATCCACAATGGACACCAGGGCGGTGCTGGGGGCCGGGAGCGCCGCGGGGGCGGCGAAGGCGACCAGCACGGCGGCCGTCAACGCGACCGCGCGGTGGCGCAGCGGCAGCCAGAGCGCGACGGCGAGCAGGACCAGCGCGACCGGCTCCTGCCAGTCGAACAGGCGTTGCGACAGCAGGCCCCCGAGCGGCGCCTCCTGCGGGCGCCACGCCGGCAGCGCGCGGGCGGCGGTCTGGACGGCGGCGAGGACGGCGAAGTACGCGTACGGCGCGGCGAACCCGCCGGCCACCACCAGGGCGCCCACCCGGACACCGCGGCGGACCCGCTGCGGCACGACGATCGCGGCCGCGGCGACGAGCAGCGCGAGCGCGGCGAACGCGGCGTAGCGCTGGTGCGGGAACACCTCCGCGGCCAGCCGCGCCCCGGCCACCGCGACGATGCCCGTCGCCATTCCGGCACCCACCTGTGCGGTGCGCTCATGGGACAGCCCCGCCACCACGACCAGCGCGGCGAGCAGCACCATGGCCCCCGCGGCGCGCGCGGCCGCGGGCACACCGTCCGCAGTGGCCAGCGCGTGTAGCGCGGGAGGCAGCGCCGACAGGACCGCGAGGCCCGCCGGGATCCAGGCGACCTTCTCCACGGTACGGCCCAGCAGCACGCCGATCGCCGCCACGCACACGAACACGAGCGTCCAGCCGGCCGCCCCGAAGCCGCGGTGCACCGCGAGCAGCGGCAGCACGGGCTGGAGCGCCGCGACGGCGGCCAGGCGCGGCGCGCGCAGGTGAGTGAGGGCTGCGTACCCGCCGGCGACGGCCGCGGCGAACGCGAAGGTCAGCCCCGCGTACGCGGTCGGGGTCGCGGCCCGCGCGAGGCCGGCGAGGTCGACGTACCAGGCGGCGTACCCGTCGAGGAGCACCAGCAGCACCCCGAGCGCGGCGAACGTCTCCGCGGTGGCCCGCAGCCGCCGGGCGAGCGCGACCGGCGGCACGGCGAGCGTGATGAGCGTGACGACGGCGAGGATGGCGGCGCGGCCGAGGACGCCGAAGCTGGCCCAGGCGACGGCGGTGAAGACGATGGCGGCGCTGCCCAGCAGCAGGCCGCCGAGGATGAACAGGATGTTCTGGACGGTGCGCGGGGCGGCCTCGGGCCGCTGCCCGAGGATCGTCTCGCCAGGCGGAACCGGCCCGGCCGGGCTCCCCACCGCCGCCGGCGTCTGCGCGACGCCGGCCCCGGCTGCCTTCGCCGGAGCGGGCCCGGTCCCCGCCGGCCCTGCTGTGGGCGCGTTGCTTCTCCTCGCCGTCTTTGCCGAAGCGGAGCCGGTCGCCGCCGGCCCTGGTTCGGGCGCGTTGCTTGTCCCCGCGGTCTTTGCCGACGCGGCGCCGGTGGTCGCCGCTGGTGCGGGCGCGGTGCTAGGTCCTGCCGCCGGCGTCGGCGCGACGCCGGTCCCATAGACCGGAAATTTCGCGATATCAGGCGCTATTGCCGGAATTCGCGGTTTCGTCGGGCCCACGGCGGCGACGGCGGCCTTCACCCGGGCGGCGAGCATGTTGCGCTGCGACTGGACGGCGTTGAACCGCTGCACGGCGGCGCCGTAGCGGGTGCGGGCCGCCTCGACCTCGGCGTACAACTCGACGGTGCGCTCGTTGAGTCGCACGACCTCGGCGGCGTCGGGGAAGGGCGGCCGGCCGCAGCCGCTGCAGCCGGCCTCGAGCCCGGCGGGCGCGCCGCAGAACGGGCAGGGATAGCTCACCATGCCGCACAGCATGACGCCTGGCTGTGACCAGGCGAATCGGGTGGGCTACTCAACCCCGTCTGAGTACCGGCGGCCTTTCTTCCGGGTAACCGGTCACTCGTCGAGCCCGCGCTCGATCGCGTACCGCACCAGGTCGACCCGGCTGTGCAGCTGCAACTTGCCGAGCGTGTTCTGCACGTGGTTTTGCACCGTGCGGTGGGACAGCACCAGCCGCTCGGCGATCTCCTTGTACGTCACACCCTTCGCCACCAGCCGTAGCACCTCGGTTTCGCGCTCGGTCAGCCGCGGCGCGCCGGGGTCCTCGGCCCGCGTGACGCTCGCCAGCCGCCGGAACTCGCCGAGAACGAGCCCCGCCAGCCCCGGCGTGAAGACCGGATCACCATCCGCGGTCCGCCGCACGGCCGCGAGGAACTCCGCCCGGGCCGCCGACTTAACCAGATAGCCCGTGGCCCCCGCCTTGACGGCGTCGAGCACGTCCTGCCGCTCGCCGCTCGCGGACAGCATGAGAATGCGCGCGTCCGGGCAGGAGGCGAGAATGCCCTGGATGACCTCGACCCCGGACCGGTCCGGCAGCTGCAGGTCGAGCACCACGACATCGGGCCGGACCGATCCGGCGATCCGCACCGCCTGAGCCCCTTCCCCGACGGCCGCGACCACTTCGTATCCACCCTCGGCGAGGTCGCGGGCAACTCCCTCGCGCCACATTGGATGGTCATCGACCACCATCACCCGCAGCTTCGCCCCGATGTCCACCCAAGCACCATAAACGCGGCGAGAGCGCCCGCTCACTGAGCCCCGCGACCACAGCTCCCGGCTCGCGGCGGTCCACGGCGGGACAGGCCGGGATCATCGAGGGATCAGCGAGGGATCTGCAGTTCCACCTCTGTGCCGGCGGTCGGGCTCGACGTGACGGTGACCGTGCCGCCCAGGTCGCGCATGCGGCCGCGGATCGACTGGGCGACGCCGAGGCGGCCGGCGCGCTCCGCCTCCACCAGGCGGCCGTCCGGGATGCCGGGGCCGTCGTCGCGCACCGTGACCGTGACGGCGTCGTCCAGCTCCTCCAGCAGTAGCCAGGCCTGGGCCTCGGGGCCGGCGTGGCGGGCGACGTTGTCCATGGCCGCGGCGACGGCGGCGGCGATCTCGGCGGCGACCGGCGCGGGGAGCAGCACCGGGGTCGCCGGTGAGGCGATCGTGACCGCGGTCGAGGCGTGCGCGTCGAGCAGCGTGCGCAGGTCGACGAGGTCCGGCGGCGAGGGAGCGGGAGCCGTGCGGGAAACGGCGCCCCGGCCACCCCAGCGCAACGCGACCAGCCGGCCCGAGCGAGCTCCGCGGCGGCCGGCGCCGGCGGCCCGGGTCGGACCCGAGACCGGCGAATCGGGCGCTGTGCGGCCGGCGAATCCCGCCGGATCGACCGGCCGGTCGGCGCCTGCGGCTCCGGCCACGTCGGTGGACGCGGGGGCGCCCGGGAACCCGGCCGGGTCGGGCGATGGGGCGGGGGATGGCGACGGGGTCTGGGAGAGCGTCGCGATGGGGGTGTGGGTTGGCCGGCGTAGCGGTGGGGGTGCCGACGTGACCAGAGCGCGGAGCACGGCCTCCTGCTCGCCGGCCAGGCGGCCCAGGTCGGCGGCCTCGCCGCCCAGCTCCGCGCCGCGGCGCTGGAGCAGGGCCAGGACCTGCAGGACCGAGTCGTGGATACCACGGGCCAGGCGTTCGCGCTCGCGGGTGGCGGCCTCCAGCTCGATCGCCCGCTGCATGCGGGACTCGGCGTCGATGGCCAGGCGGGCGATGTGGCCCACGCCGATGCCGGCCAGGATCATTAGGACCGGGCCATTGGCGGTGGCCTGGCTCAGGCCGTCGCGCACGACCACGTCGGCCGCGCTGAGCAGGATCGCGGCGATCGCGCCGCGGCGGCGGCCACCGGAGATGGCCCAGGCCACCACCGGGCTGGCGACCCAGGCCATCGGCAGGGTGGGGGCGCCGACGCCCAGGCCGTCGGGGTTGACGATCCAGCGGGAGGCGAGCAGGCAGCCGGCCGCGACCGCGAGGTCGGCGGTGAGCAGCGGCCAGCCGCGGCGCTCGGGGCGCGCGTAGGCGAGGCTGCTCACCGCCGTCCAGACGACCATGACGCCGATGATCAGCCAACCGCCCAAGGGCCACGCGTAGTGGCGGAAGTTGTTGATCATCAGGGCGGCGGCGTAGCCGAGCGCGGTGATGCGGAAGACCATCAGCGCCCGCCACAGTGGGCCCTCCAGGCCCGGCACCGTGTCCCGCTCGCCCCCGCGGACCATGTCAGACCCAGTGCACCGGGGGCAGGCCGGCCTCGTCGAGCGCCGCGTCGATCTTGCTGAACGGGCGGGAGCCCAGGAAGCCGGCCGGGTTCATCGGGCTGGGGTGGCCGGCCTCGATCACCCGGTGCTGCGGGTTGGTGACCAGTCCGGCCTTCTTGCGCGCATATCCGCCCCAGAGCACGAACACGACCCGCCGCTCGAAGGAGTTGAGGGCGTGGATGGCGGCGTCGGTGAAGTGCTCCCAGCCGCGCCCGGCGTGTGAGGCGGCCTTGCCGGCGCGCACCGTGAGCACCGCGTTGAGCAGCAGCACGCCGTCGGCCGCCCACGGCGTGAGGTCGCCGTTGGCGGGCGGGGTGACGCCGAGGTCGTCGCGCAGCTCCTTGTAGACGTTGCGCAGCGACGGCGGCACGGACACGCCGGGGCGCACGGAGAAACTCAGCCCGTGGGCCTGGCCCTCCTTGAAGTAGGGGTCCTGGCCCAGGATGAGCACCCGGGCCTGGTCCGGCGGGCACAGCCGGAACGCGGTGAAGAGGTCGGGCAGCGGCGGATAGACGGGGCCGGCCGCATATTCGCCCTCCACGAACGTCTGCAGGCGTTGCACCACCTCGAGGTCGAGGTGCGGCTTCATCACGTCACGCCAGGCGGCGGGGAGGAGCTCCAGCAGATCCAACGACATGCACGGCACTCTACGAGCCGCGTACGACATTTTTGGTACCGGGTGAAGAGTGCATTTATCCGGATAGATGGGACCAGGGCGTAGGCCGGACCCGTGGGGCGGCGACGGCGACCCGCTCCGCGCCGGAGCCGGTCAGCTCGGCGTAGCCGAGAGCAGCGAGGCGGTGACGACGGTGTTGCCGAGGTATCCGCCGCGCTGCCGGTCGAACGTGCCCCCGCAGGTCACCAGCTCCAGGCGGGCGTCGGGGACCGGTCCGTACACCTGCCCGGCCGGAAAGGCCGTCTTGTCGAACAACTGCACCGCGTCGACCCGGAACGTGGCCGACGAACCGTCCTCCCGGGCCACCGTCACCGCGTCGCCGGGTTTGAGCCGGCCAAGCTCGTAGAAGACCGCCGGGCCGGTGGCGGCGGTGTCGACGTGCCCGACGAGCACCGAGTTCCCGCGCTCGCCGGGGCTCGGCCCCCTGCCGTACCAGCCGACGATCTTCGGCTCTTTCAGCGACGGCGGCTCGAGTATGCCGTCGACGTTCACGTCGACGCGCTTCACGGGCGCGTCGACCCCGATCGTCCCGATGGACACCCGGACCGGCGGCGACGATCGGGTCATGTAGGCCCCCGGTACCCCGGAGAATCCGGACCCGGCCGGCACGAACGGCGGCGACGAGCCGAGCGAGCTGCCGATCATCCACACCCCGGCGACGACCAGTGCGATGATGAGCAGCGCGGGCAGCCCGTGCCACCGGCCGTCCGGCCGGACGAGAAACCTCAAGCCGGCCGGCGCCGCAGCAGCAACGCGCCCGTGGCGCCGATGACGAGGAGCCCACCGCCGGCGGCCATGAGCATGTGGTTGGGATCGTGCGCCGTGGCGCCACCGCCGGTGGGCACCCCGCCCGACGGCGAGACCACCAACTGCACGACCGTCGACGTGCCGTCCCCGCAGTCGATGCTGACGTTGAATGTCCCCTCCTGCGTGCTGGTTGGGATGTTGACCGTCACGGAGAAGGCGCCCGAGGTCTTCCCCGGTTCCATCGGGATGCGCTCCGCCAGGCCCAGCGCCGTGCCGGCCACGTCGGCCGAGCGCACGCCGTCGGCGCAGACGACGCTGAACGTGACCGGGCTGCCCGGCGTGACGGTGCTCGGCGTGACCGCGCCGCTCGGGCCGGCCGAAGGGGCGAGGACGACGGCGCCGAGCGCAGCGAGGAGAGTCTGCATGTCGTACATCTCACCGGAAACCCGGGTGAAAGCCGCACACCCACCCAGGGCGACCAATCCCAGCGGCCGTATTCGGGGTGCAACCGTTGGAACAGGGCTCTTACGAGTTGGAAATGTCGCAGTGACGCGCCCCGGCTCCCTGTCGGGCGCGCTCATCTGAAATCCTGCCCGGGGGCGCCATAAGCGCCGGTCGCGGGCAATGGGGCCGCGGCCAGGAGCCGGACTGCGGGACGAGACGGGAACGACGCGCATGAGTGAGTACAACATCACATACCCGGACGGTGAGCTCGAGCTCAAGGTTCGCAAGGCGACCGAGGGACCGTCAGGGCTGGAGATCGGTTCACTGCTCAACAAGACCGGTCACGTCACACTCGACACAGGCTTCGTGAACACGGCCTCATGCGTCTCGTCGATCACCTATATCGACGGCGACGAGGGTATTCTGCGCTACCGCGGCTACCCGATCGAGCAGCTCGCCGAGGGCTCGTCCTTCCTCGAGACCTCCTACCTGCTCATCCATGGCGAGCTGCCCAGCCCGACGCAGCTCGAACAGTTCACCACCCGCATCCAGCACCACACGCTCCTGCACGAGGAGATGCGCCGGTTCTTCGACGGCTTCCCGCGCGACGCGCACCCGATGGCGGTGCTCTCCTCCGCGGTCAGCGCGCTGTCGACGTTCTACCAGGACAGCCTCAACCCGTTCGACGAGGAGCAGGTGGAGATCTCCACCATCCGGCTCCTGGCGAAGGTGCCGACCATCGCGTCGTACGCGTACAAGAAGGCCATCGGCCAGCCCATGCTGTACCCGGACAACTCCCTGGGCTACGTCGAGAACTTCCTGCGCATGACCTTCGGTGTGCCCGCCACGCCTTACGAGATCGACCCCGTCGCGGTCAAGGTCCTCGACATGCTCCTGCTGCTGCACGCCGACCACGAGCAGAACTGCTCGACCTCCACGGTCCGCCTCGTCGGCTCCAGCCACGCCAACCTCTTCGCCTCGGTGTCGGCCGGGGTCAACGCGCTGTTCGGCCCGCTGCACGGCGGCGCCAACCAGGCCGTGCTCGAGATGCTGCAGCAGATCCAGGCAGACGGCGGCGACGTCAACTCGTTCGTACGCAAGGTCAAGAACAAGGAGGACGGCGTCCGGCTCATGGGCTTCGGGCACCGGGTCTACAAGAACTACGACCCGCGCGCCGCGCTGGTCAAGAAGGCCGCCCAGGAGGTCCTGGGCCGCATGTCGCAGCCCGACCCGCTGCTTGACCTGGCGATGCAGCTCGAGGAGATCGCGCTCGCGGACGACTTCTTCGTCTCCCGCAGGCTGTACCCGAACGTCGACTTCTACACGGGCCTGATCTACAAGGCCATGGGCTTCCCGACCACCATGTTCACGGTCCTGTTCGCGCTCGGCCGGCTGCCCGGCTGGATCGCCCAGTGGCGCGAGATGATCAAGGACCCGGAGACCAAGATCGGTCGTCCCCGGCAGGTCTACACCGGCTACGGCGCCCGGGATTACACCCCGATTTCGGCTCGGTAAAGACCCGCTGCGCGGAGCGGTTCTTGCTCGTTTGTCTACTTGACGGAGATCGACCCCAGCTGTCTCATACATGAGGCCGTCTGGGGTCGTTGTCCGTTTTTGACAGGGAGCATTCGGAGCAGCATGAGCGCGCCAACGTTGTCGCCGCTACTGATCGCGGCAGTGCAGGACCGCACGTCCGGTGCCACCGGCGTGGCCCGGCAGGTGCTCGACGGCCTGGCCGAGTTCGTGCACGACCCGGCGACCCTGCGCGCGATGGTGGCGCCGCTGCCGGGACTCCTGCCCGGATATGCGTCGATGTGGCACATCGCCCGAGCGGCCAACGGCCCCGACCAGGGCCCCGCCCTGCGTGCGATCCGGGAGCAGCTCGACCAGGACGTCGAACGCTCGGTGTCCGTGGCCACGCGCGTCCTGCAACAGCGCGGCGGCTGGGTGCGTACCGCCCCGAGCAGCGCCCTGGTGAAGGCCACGGTCGCGGGCCTGCCCGCCGGTACCGTGGACGCTCCCGGCACCGAGGGCCTGGAGCCCGTCACCGGCCTGGCCGGTGCCGACGCGATCAGCCCCACGCGGGTCCTCAACATCAAGGGCACCCTGGCCTTGGCCGCCAGCATCCCGACGATCGTCGTCACGACGTCGCTGAAGCTCGTGCCGGAGGACGTGTTCGAGGGCCTCGGCTCGCCCCTGTTCGAGCGCATCCCGCTGGAGGCGTTCTGGGCCGTGGTCCTCGACGGCGAACTGCTGACCCCTTCCGAGGCCGGTCACCGAGCCGCCCAGCTGAGCTGACCCACCACCCCGGCCGGCCGCGATCGCGGGCGGCGTCGGCCGGCGAATTTCGAGACGGCGGCGGCCGGAAACCCTGGCGACGCAACGGCTTGTGCGATCGTGTGTGGTCCTGTGCTCCACATTGGACGGATTCACACGGTCGGGGGAAGACGGCACGAATTGGGGGGTGTGCAGTGGCGCGCCGGGGGAGTACATTTCCTGCAACCCAAGGACGGCCTGGGCCGCCGCTTCCCCCGTGGCGGCGGCCCCGGTCCTTGGTTTCATAGGCTTGCGTCGTTGTGTGCCGCGAGACCGCGAACGATCCGCACCGTGCCTCGTCGTCGCCGTGGGTGCGTTCTCTTGGAGCGTGCGCACAATGCCGTAGCGGGCAACGGGCGGTGCGAACGATCAGCACTTGCGGGGACGACCGAGATCCGCGGGCGCGCCCGACACCGGGGCGTCCTCGGGCATGTCCGGCAGCCCGAACAGCTCCGTCAGTCCGGTGATCTGCAACAGCCGGTGCACGAACGGCGACGGGCTGCTCACCTCCATCATTCCGCCCACCTCGCGCGCCTTGTTGTCGACGGCGACGAGCGTCCCGATGCCGATGGAGTCCATGAACGGCACCCGGCGCAGGTCGACGGTCAGCACCCGGGGACGGTATGTCTCCACGGCGTCCAGCACCACGGAACGGAGCGCTCCCACGGTCGTCGCCTCCAGCGGCCCCAGCACTTCCACCACGATCGTGCCGCCCGGAACGTCACCGGAGCGGTGTGTCCGGACCATCGCGTCGCCCATCCGGCTCGCGTACCCAGCCCGCGAGCCAGGAAACGTCACGGGTTGGCCGAGATCAACAACGGCAGCATGAGCGCGTAGGCGCACAGCAGCACGCACGCCTCCGGGCGGGTGATTCGGTTGCCCCGCTTGAGCAGCAGCCACGCGAGCACCCCGGCGCCGACCATCGCGCTGACCGCGGCGAAGCCGAACGGCGCGATGGTCTCCCGGCCGGCCGCGAGCCCCACCACCGCCCCGCCGATGAGGCTGTTGAAGAGGTTGCTACCCAGCAGGTTGCCCACCATCAGGTCGCCCTCGCCGCGCCGCTGCGCCTGGACCGACGTCATGAGCTCCGGCAGCGCGGCGCCGCCGGCGACCAGCGTGAAGCCGATGACCGTGTCGCTGACGCCCCACCGGTGCGCCAGCGTCGAGGCGTTGTCGACGACCAGCTGCGCCCCGCCGAGCGTCGCGGCCAGCCCGAGCCCGGTCCGCGTCACCTCCACCCACCAGCGGCCGGGCCGGGGTGGCGGCTCGACGAACGCGGCGACGTCGTCCGGCAGGGGATCATCCGGCGGTACCCGGGACAGCCGCACCAGCAGCGCCAGTGCCCCGATACTCAGCGCGGCCAGCAGTACACCGGCCACGAACTTGAGCCCGACCAGGGCGAACGCCCCGAACACGGCGACCCCGGCAACCATCAGGGGCGCCTCGCGCACCGGCACCGAGGAGCGCACGAGCACCGGCGACACGACCGCGACCACGCCCAGGATCAGCGTGACGTTGAGGATGTTCGAACCGACGAGGTTGCCCAGCGCCAGCCCCGCATTGCCCTGCACCGCGGCGGTCCCCGAGAGCACGAACTCGGGCGCGCTCGTGCCCAGCCCGATGACCACGACCCCTACGATCACCGGCGCCACGCGCAGCACCGTGGCGAGCCGTCCGGCACCCACCACGAGCTGGTCGGCGCCGACGGTCAGCAGCACCAGGCCGACGATGCCGAGCCCGGCCACGAACAGGGTCGACATCCGCCTCCTCCCAATGACCGCCTGGCACGACACCATACCGGCCCGCCACGTGCAGGACGCCCCGTGGCGCCGCTGGCGGCCCGAACGGCGCGCACCGTCACCGCGCGGTTGCGCAGCAGAGCGGCCGGGAGGATCAACGAACGTCATGGCCGGAAATCCGGGACCCGTTCCGGTGGATTGACCCCCTCCACCGCTGGCGGAAATCGGCGGAGGGCTCTACAGTTCTCAACGAGACCGGCGTCTTCCCCCGTGGATGCCGGTCTCCCTATTTTGCGGGCCGTTTCCGCTGTCCGCTCCATCGCCGCGAGCCGGCGAGGGCCGTCTCCACAGTGGACGCCACGGTGGATCGAGGTCCCTCCGAGCGATGATCACGGACAGATCGTGCGAGCCCTGACAGCCAGGGCGCGCGAGTATGTGATCAAACCGTTCACAGTGGAGGCAATCGTCGACAAGCTGACGTATCCGGGACTGGTCCAACTCGCCGGCGCGGAGCACGCCGTGAGTTGCCTGATCTGGGATCCTGACCTGAAACGCAATGTTCTTGGTCCGATAGGCGACGGAAGAACCCCAGACGCCGAACTACCGTGCGACACATGACGATCGACTTCCCGAACGGCTGGTGGGGTACGGACCTGGGCGCCGCCCGGGCCAGCGTGGGCACCTACGAGCTCTACCCCACCGAGAGCCTGCCGGTAGTGGACGAGTCACGCTTCGACGGCTCCTTCTCCTGGCTGGTCTCCGACGCCCCGCACGACCCGCTGCGGGCGATGGAGGTCGGCGCCCTCGCTGAGCACGTCGCGCTGCCGGCCCCGTTCAAGCGCTTCATGAGCAGTCAGGTGCTGATGGACGCCATCCCGTCGTGCACCGGCTGCGACTTCGACCTGGCCCCGCGCCCGGTCCCCAGCCCGGTGGAGCCCGGCGCCCAGCTCGTGCGGTTCCTGCGCGACCAGCAGGACGCCGTCATCTGGTACCTCTACCTGCGCCCCGGCGGCCAGCCGTTCGTGATCGCCTCGCCGTGGCTGCTGGAGATCGTCGGCCTGGAGGAGGTCGACCGCGACACGCTGATCGCCAACATGGTCCGCGCCGCCGACGGATTCGAGCAGTTCATCCACCGCTTCTGGCTGGAGAACTCGTTGTGGTTCAGCGTCAACGAGGGCGACGAGTCGACCGACGAGATGAACCTCTACCTCGCGCATTACACGGCCCCTATTTAATCTCTTGCGCCCTCTGTGTGGCGCGCCTATCTTTGAATACGTCAAGGCGGCAACGAAGGGATCGGACGATGAACGGGCACCGCGAGTCGCGACTGGAAGCGCTGGACACGCCAAGCGCGCGCCGTCGCGCCATGCTGTCCGCCGGAGCTCGGTCCTGGCTGCTCAGCGGCTTGTCGGAGTCTTCGGGTAGGTGGCGAGGCTAGGGTTTCCCAGTCTCGCCAGCCGCCCGGGCCTCGTCCGGGCGGCTTTTTCGTGTCCTCGAATCACATACGGGTGTAGCTCAATCGGCAGAGCACCGGCCTCCAAATCCGGCGGTTGTGGGTTCGATTCCTACCGCCCGTGCATTCCCGTGCCCAGCGCATTGAACTGGTTCGTTGAAAAATGCATATCGGTAGCACGCCGTGGTAGCCCAAAGGCAGAGGCGCCCCCTTCAAAAGAGGGTCAGTGCGGGTTCGACTCCCGCTCGCGGCACGCAAGATCGTTTGGTTCCGTATGTCGGTTTCACCGTATGTGCAGATGAAGGGAGGAGGCCCGGTGACCGCGGTTCTCGTACTCAACGCCGACCTCGGACCCCTGCACCGGGTCACTCTCCGCCACGCTATCCGCATGATCCTGCGCGAGGTGGCCGTCATCCATGAGGCGGAGCCGGACCGGTCGATCGGGGTCTACCCGCTCCCGCGGGTCGTGCGGCTCGTGTCCTACGTCGTCACCCGCTGGCGCTTCACCGGCGGGCCGGCCTGGTCGCGCGCCGGCGTCCATGCCCGCGACGGCCGCCGCTGCGGCTACTGCGGGGCCGAGGCCACGACCATCGATCACATCCTGCCTCGCTCGCGCGGCGGCCGGAACACCTGGAAGAACACCGTTGCGGCCTGCACCGGCTGCAACCAGCGCAAGGGTGACCGCACCCCCGCCGAGGCGGGCCTGGTGCTGCGCGTCCAGCCGTCGGTTCCGACCTGGGGCGCGCTCGTCCAGCGCTGAGATAGGACCCCGGCGGCCGGCTCCTTCGCTACCGCCCGCCGCCGGGGCCACGGGCTCGTAGCTCATCTGGTAGAGCGCCGCTCTTGCAAAGCGGAGGTGGCCGGTTCAAGTCCGGCCGGGTCCACACCCAGTCCAAGCCCGGGTAGCCCAACGGAAGAGGCGTCTGATTCAGGGTCAGAAGGTTGGAGGTTCGAATCCTCTCCCGGGTACGCATGGCGCCGGCCCACCGGCCGGCCGTCGAAAGTCACGATCATGGAAGGTTGGCCGAGAGGTAAGGCTGCGGCTTGCTAAGCCGTCGACGGGGGACGACCCCGCGGGGGTTCGATCCCCTCACTTTCCGCGCCCTTGTAGCTCAGTGGAGAGAGCGCCTGGCTACGAACCAGGAGGTCGGAGGTTCGAATCCTTCCAGGGGTACGTGCAATGGGAAGGCCAGCCGATTGGTGCCGGCACCCGTCTCGAAAACGGCGTTGGGTTCACGCCCGTGTGGGTTCGACTCCCACCCTTCCCGCACTCTGCCCCACAGCGCCTACCGCGGGCGGGGGCTGCCGAACGCGTACCGGGTCAGAACCCCCACGCTCCCGCTGCCGCGCTGCCGCGCGGCCGCCGGGAGCATCGTGAGCGCGTGGATGCGCGAGGACAGATGCCAGCGCGCGGCCCGCCCCGCGCGCGGCCAGCCGTGGGCGTCCATGCGCGCCGCGGCGCCGAGGAAGAACTCACGAGCCTCGCTGAACCTGTTGCCCGTCACCGCCGAGGACGCCGACAGGCTCTCGCCGTGCCGGCGGTACTGGAACACCACGTCGTCGTCGGCGACCAGCGTGCCGCCACGGGTCACCAGCTGCAGAATGAGCTTGAGATCCTGGATCACCTTCAGGTCCGGGTCGAAGCCCACGGCCTTGATTTCCTCGGTACGCCACGCCAGCGACGGGAAGTACAGCCAGTTGCCCCGAAGGAGGCTCACCGCGAGCTCCTCGCCCGCCATGGTGACCGTCCCGGCGAAGCGCGGCGCGTAGACCCTGCGCTTCGTCGTGTCCGTCAGCGTCCGCACCACGGCTCCGTCGGCCCCGATGACCTCGACCCCCGGCTGCACCAGCACCGCCTCGGGGTGCGCGTCGATGAGGGCGTGGACGCGCTCGACGTACCGGGGCAGCATCACGTCGTCACAGCCCATGATGACCATGAACGGCGCCGTGGCGAGGTCGACACCCTGCTGGAAGTTGCCGGTGACCCCGAGATTGCGAGGATTGCGCACGTATCGCACGCGCGGGTGCCCGAGCGCCGCGAAGTACTCGGGGATGCCGGTGTCCCGCTCGACCGGGTTGTCGTCCATCACCGTCAGCTGCCACCGCTCGTCGCTCTGCGCCACGATGCTCTCGACGGCGATCTTGAGCAGGGGCAGTTCGCCGTAGTGCGGCAGCATGATGTCGAGCACCGTGCGATCGTAACGGCCCGAGCGCGCACCCCCGGATCTGCCTGCCACCACGCCCTCCTCTGATCCGCCCTTTTTGTCCGTGTCGGGGTGCGCCGCGTGGGAGTACGTAAAAAACCGGCCCACCCGTGTCAACGGATGGGCCGGTTCGGTGCGTCCAATCAGTGCCGGGCTCGCCGCGGACCGGCCGGGGGCTGGCCCGCCGCGGCGCGCTTGGCGGCCTGCGCCTCCGGGGAGTTCGGGTCCTCGTCCCACGCCTTCGCCCGGCGGATCTCGTCGAAGAACCCGAGCAGCCGGTCGAGCTCCTGCGTGCTCGTCTTGTCGTCGGCCCGGCTGGTCTTGCCCTTCTTGTTGTGCGAGCGGATCTCCCGGCCCGTGTTGATCGAGGAGGTCTCCTCGGCCAGTTCGTTCTGCTCTTCCACCGAGGGCCGCTGCGCCGTCATGCGGCCCGAGGGCTCCTCGTGGTGCCGGCTCGGCGACGTGACCGGGTCGAAGTGGTGCTCGTCGTAGTCGGGCGCGTCGAAGCTGTACCCGTGTGGCGCGTTCGGCCCAGGCGTGGGCAGCGGCCGGTCCTCCCGGTGGAACGCGTGCGGCGGGGCGACGTGCAGGTCCGGGTGCATCCCGCCGTAGCCGTTGCCGTTGTGCACCGGCCCGGGGTGGCCGTTGCCGTTGAGCCCGCTCGGGCCGTGGCCGTTGGGGACCGGACCGCCGTGGCCGTTGGGGACCGGACCGCCGTGGCCGTTGGGGACCGGACCGCCGTGGCCGTTGGGGACCGGACCGCCGTGGCCGTTGGGCGCGGCGCCGGGGTGGCCATTGACGCCGGGGGCGCCGTTGTGACCGTTGCCGTTGTGACCCGGGCCGCTGAAGCCGTTGTACACCGCGGCGTGCCCGGTAGCGCCGTGACCGCTGCCGCCGTGACCGCTGCCGCCGTGTCCGTTGGCGACGCCGGGACCATGACCGTTGCCGCCGCGCCCGTTCGGACCACCGTGAACGTTGCCGCCGTGGCCGTTGCCGTTACCGCCGTTCGGGTTCGGACCGGGCACGACGGGGACCATCGGGGTGGTCGAGTCCGGGTTGTTGCGCAACCCGCCCGCCGCCGGGAACGCGCCCGTAGCGTCGGCCGGGCGCGGCCGCGGCTGCTGCATCGGGGGCTCGGCCGGGTAGCCGCCCGGGCGCGGGGGTCGCTGCGTGCCGTTCGGGGTCGGCGGCGCGAAAGCCGCCGCCGCCGGATCCGCCTGGGCCGGGAACGAGCCGGTGCGCTGGCCGCGGCCGTCGAAGCCGTTCGTCGGGTCGGCCGCCGGGAAGGCACCGGTGCGCGGGGTGCGGTCGTCGAAGCCGTTGGTCCGTGGCGTGTCAAATGCGTGCGTCGTCGGGTCGACGGCCGGCAGGGCGCCCGTGCGGGGGGCGCGGTCGTCGAAGCCGTTGGGCCGCGGCGCGTCGAACGAGGACGTGCGCGGCTCGGTGTAGCCGCCGTGCGCCGCGGCGCCGTAGTCGGGGCGTGTCTCATACCCGCGGCTGTCCTCGATGCCGCGCTTGTCGTAGCCCGACTCGTAGGTGGCCGGGCGTGACACCGTCGGGTGCGCGCCGGAGGGGTGGCCGTTGGCGGGGCGACCATCGACGAGGTAGGGCCCGTTGGCATCGCCGTGGCGGCCGTCGACGAGGTAGGGCCCGTTGGCATCGCCGTGGCGGCCGTCGGCCGAGTGGCTCGCGTGCCGCGGCGCGTCCTGTACCGCCGGGAACGAGCCGGTCGTGGTCGTCGCCGCGGAGGCCGACGGGGCCACCAGCTCCACCTCGCCGGGCTCGGGCAGCGCGTCGCGCAGCTCCGTGGCGAGCATGAAGATGTTGGGCGTGGTACCGCGCGGCACGGTCAGGTATGCGCGCTTACGTGCGTCGATCGGCAGCCTCTCGAGCACCTCGGCGATCGTGTGCGTCGGCGGCGGCGCCTCGGCCGCGTTGGGCGCGCCCACGATGACGGCGCAGCGGTTGACGTCGACCGGCAGCCCGCGTATCCAGTCCGCCGGGTCGCTGAGGTGCTCCGGGCGGATCCACAGGCCAGCCTGCACGACCTCCAGGACCCAGCCCGAACCGAGCGAGAACGTCGCCTGGCCGGCCGGGGTGTCGAGCACGTCGGGGCACGGGTTGACCCAGTCGACCGGGCGCGGAGCGCCGGTGCGGGGTGCGTGCCACAGCTCGCGGGCGAACGTACGCCAGCGGGGCAGGCCTTTCGCGTCGATCGTGACCACGGCACGCTGGCCGGCGGGCGCGCACAGCGGCAGGCCGGTGCGCACGTGGACCGCGCGGCCGAGGACGTCGGCCACGACGGGACCGACCGGGCCGTCGGCGATGGGATTCTGGCCATACGGCGTGAAGACGCAACGATCGGCGGCGAGCGTCGGGACGGACGAGACCGCCTGCGCGAGCTCGTCACGGTGCAATGGCTGGTCGCTCGGGTGCCCCAGGATGAGCGCCGGGTTGGCGTGGTCGGTCGGCACCGAGTAGGCCAGGTCGGTCACGCTGCCGACCCGGCGGCGGTGCAGCCACAGGCCCGCCGGAATCTGGTCGAGCACGAGGTCGCCGGGCAGCTCCGGAATCTCGGTGCAGAGGTCGGACTCCCAGGCCGGGGCGGGGAAGCGCCAGCCGACGCGGACCGGTTGCACGCCGGTGCGGAACCGCCAGAAGCCGCCGGGCCGGTGCTCGCCGCGCCCAACGGGGGCGAACAGTGAGCCGCCGGGCACTCCTAGCAGCGGGCCGGCCGCGGCGATGACGTCGATGCCGAGGCGCATGGCGATCATGTGGGCGGCGGCGGGGCGCTCGTTGGTGGCGCAGGCGCCGTCCCAGGCGACGAACCGCATCGCGGTGAACCCGCGGGGCAGGCCGTTGGCGAGTACCTCGGCCAGTTCCTCGATCATCGCGGGCTGCAGCTTGACCGTGTGGGAACTGATCACCACCGCGCACTCGGCGGATCCGTGGGGGGAGACGACCAGCGCCGCCGAGCCCGGGCTCGGTTCCTCACCGGAGTGGACGACCGCGCCGGCACCGAGCCAGGACACCTTCATCCCGGGCCAGTGCCGCAGCCGCACCTGCATCGCCGTGCTCATGCGGACCTCTCAGCACTATGGAGCCCCGCCCCGCGGAGGGCGGCTGCCAGCCGCGCGGCCGCCGTTCCGGCTGGCGGCCGCGAACGGCCCAGCGTGATCGGCGTGCGAGCTGCAAGCGGGCAGCAACGATTCAAGATCGTCCTCCGTCGGGTGTGCCACGAGCGGTGCGATGTGGAGGGGGTTCCACACCGATCACCGCAGGGCGGCTCTGCCGGATCGTACCGCGCTGAGTGACGGACGCAACCATCCCGTTTCTCTGCGGACCCGCCAGATATGACCGACCGGTGAGCCGATTCCACCCGATTTGATCGGATTGATGACGAGTTTTCCGGAGAGTTGTGCATGCATCGAGCTGCAGTCCGCCGAATACTGGCTGTCACCTTCGGGCCCGAACGGCGCCGCGCCGTCATGGTCATCGGGATCGTGCTGGCCGTCGTCACTGCGTTCTCGCTGGCCGCCTGCAAAATCTCTCCAATCGGTACATTACGGGCCGGGTCGTCGCTGGGCCTGTCTCCTGCATACCCGGCGAGCGGGGTTCTCGTCCTGTATGACACCTCCAGGCAATACGAGTCGCCGGGCGAGTTGTAGCGGTGCGAGCAGGGATTCTGGCGTCGCGTCTCGGTCGCCGATCGGCCGGGCCAGTGACGAAGTACACGTCCGGATCGGCACAGAAACGCCTGCTGGCGATCCATATCTGATCGACGTTTGACGAGCTCTTGCCGCCGGAGTCCCTGGCCGGCGTCGCCGTCGGCGCGTCCGTGCTGTGGCTGGGGCAATGTGCGGCAGCCGATCCCGAAGTACCACGGAATCGGCTTTCAGACAGTGATGATCGACGATGCGGTCCTCGCGGAGGTCAGATACCGCGGCTTCGCTCTCGCGAGAAACCCGGCGGCGGGCGGCCAGGTCCACGTCGTGCCGTCCCTGGGCGTGCATTCGACGACCTGGCCAAGGCGACCTGGCCGAGGCGGTGCGCGCGGACGGCACGACGGCGCCACGGGGGATTGTGGGTCCGCGCTCATCTACGTCGCCGACCTACTCGCCCTGGATATGCGGGCGCTCGTGCGCATCGAGGATTTCGGCCCGCACGCCGATCCCGCCCCGTTGTGCCAGATCGCCGATTGTCCGCAGTTCCGTAATGTTCCGTTCGCCGTGGCGGTTTCCCCCGCGTTTATGACGCCGCAGGGCGTCTATTGCGGCGGATGCGCCCGCCCATCGCATGCTGAGTGGATCGCCGCAGGTCGTCGAGGCCCTGCGGGGCATGATGCCGCGCGACGGAACGCTGATCATGCACGGCTTTGTGCACATTCACGGGCGCGCCGAATCCGTACGGCGTCAGTGCCGAGGATGACGAGTTCTACCGCGCCCACGTGGACGCTGCCGGCGCGGTGGTGCTCGACGGCCCAGTCGCCGGCGACTGGGCCGAATGGGCGCTCGGATTCCGCCCGGCTGGAGTGGGCGAAGGCGGGCCTCGCGGCCCCTGGCATCTGGGCGTTTCCGCACCGCACGGCCAGTGTGACGGACGATCGCGGGGCCGGTTCGGCGCCCGGCATCCGCGCCCGCTATGGGCGGGCCCTGCGCTTCAACGACGTCCTGGGCGGGACCGCAACACGCTCCGTGAGCCAGTTCTTCCCATATCTCGTAAAAGGCGCATACGGCGTGCCGATCATCCCCGAAACACTTGGAAACGTTGCAACACGAAGATTTAACCGGCGCGGCGTCCGGCTGGTCCCGGATCCGCTCGCCTCCGCGAGGCGCCAATCGGTGGTTCGGGACAACCGTTCCTGGGTCAACAATACTTAGCGCAGTTGATCGAAGACATACAGTTATTGGGTTATGTGTTCATCACGGTCCCATCGTTACCGTGAGCGGACTGCGCGATCCAAAAGACTGGAACCCCTCCAGTCTTTCAGTATTAACTGACGAGTCCCCTGAAGCGGTGGGCGATGCGGCCGTGTGGTGCCTACGCGGCGATGGTGGCGGTGCCCAGCGTCGAGGTGCCCGGGGTGGCGGTCGGCGGTGCGGCGACGGTGGGTGTCGCGCTGGCCGGTGCTTCGGTGGCGGGGTCTTCGGTGGCGGGAGCCGAGGGGTGGTCCAGGTGGCGGAACGTCAGCAGTATCGCGGTGATCACGGCGCCTACCGCGCCGACGGCGGCGAAGCCCCACGACGGGGAGCCGTGGTCGATCGCCCAGCCGGCCAGCGGGGAGCCGATCGCCAGGCCCACGGTCAGGGACGAGCCGTGCCAGCCCATGGCCTCGCCCCGGGCCGACGCCGGGACCAGGCGGCTGATCAGGTCGGCGCTCGCGCTGAGCGTGGGGGCGCACAGGGCGCCGGCCGGCAGCAGCGTGAGGAACAGCAGGGGCCAGGCGTCGCCGAACACCCCCGCCGGCACGGTGAACAGGCTCAGGCCGCCAAGCAGGACCACGAGCGGGACGGCGCGGGGCAGTGCGCCATAGACGAAGCCGCCCACCAGGGAGTAGACGCCCCACGCGGCCAGCACGGCGCCGATCAGGCTGACCTGGCCCGCGTTGCGCAGCATCGCGACGACGCCCAGGTCGGTGCCGGCCAGCACGACCGTCGTGGCGGCCGCGGCGGCGCACACGGCCAGGAAGCGCGGGGTCAGCCAGTCGCGGCGGCGCACGGCGGCGGCGCCGGGGGCGTCCGGCTCGGCCGAGGCCTCGCGGACGGGTGGGTTGACGAGATAGAGGGCGGTGCCGGAGAGGACCATCGCGGCGCCGATCGACCACATCACGGCATGGCCGGAGAGGGTGCTGGTGAGCAGCACGGCCAGCGGCGGACCGGCCATGAAGGACAGCTCCACGGACATGGAATCAAGGGCATATGCCTGGCGGCGCTGCTCGGTCGGGACCAGCGCGGCGAGCGATTGGCGGACCACGGAGAACACCGGCAGCGCGAACACCCCGGCGACGAACGAGCCGGCCAGTAGTGCCGAATAGGACAGAAACGGTGCGGCGGACCAGAAGGCGGCCTCGGCGATCGTGGTGACCAGCAGCATCGGTCGCAGGCCGCGGCGGTCCACGAAGCGGCCGTTGAGCGGGCCGCCCAGTGCCGTGCCGACCGTCAGCGCCGCGCCGACGAGCCCCGCGGCGCCCCAGCCCCGGTTGAGGTTCTGGGCGACGTGGAGGGTCATGGTCACCCCGACCGCGGTGATCGGGATGCGGGCCAGCAGGGCCAGCACCATGAGGGGCCGCACGCCCGGTAGGGCGAGGACGCGGCGGTAGGGGTCGAGACGCATGGGGTCATCATGTCTTGGGGGTACGACAAAAGCGCTTGATTATTCCGTGTGGCTGTGCCGCACGTCACTGGGGAACCGGAGGCTCCGGGCCGCAGTCCAATCAGCATTACCTATGGATGGAGCTGAACGCGATGAAGTCTCGGATCCTCGCCGCCGCCCTGCTCACGCTCGCGCTCGCCGCCTGCTCGGACAACACCGGCCCCACGGGCGCGGCGGCCACCGGTGGCGCGTCCAGCGGTGCTCCGGTCGCTACCAGTGCCACCAGTGCCACCAGCGGCGCGAGCGGCGGCGCCGGCACCGGGTCGGGCCCGAGCTCGGGCGCGCAGGCCGGCTCGAGCTCCTCGGCGGACACCGGCGGCAACATGACCGCCGTCGATGCCCTGATCGCGTTCAGCCGCACCGGCGGCCTGGCCGGCGTCAGCGACTCGCTGGTCGTGCGCCCCGACGGCTCGTACACCATCCAGACCCGCCAGGGCACCCGCACCGGCAAGCTGAACGCCGACGAGCTCAGCGCGCTCAAGGCGGCGCTCGCCGGGACCGACTTCAACAAGATGCCGAGCGTGAACGACAACGGCGCGATGGCCGACGGCTACACGTACACGATCACCTACGCCGGCCGGCAGATCACGGCGAAGGACGGTGCGATCCCGCCCGCCCTCCAGCCGGTGATCAGCGCGCTAAGCGGCTTCCTGAGCAAGTAGCCCGTCGATGCGGGCCAGTTCCTCGGGGGAGAGGACCGGATTCTGCAGGGCACCGAGGTTGTCGGACAGCTGCTTCACGCTCGACGCCCCGATGATCAGCGAAGTGATCCGCGGGTCGCGCAGCGCCCAGGCCAGCGCCAGCTGAGCCAGGCTCTGGCCGCGCTCGCGGGCCACCTCGTCCAGCGCCCGGATCAGATCCAGCCGGGAGGCGGTCAGGGCGCTCTCGTTGAGGGACCGGCTGGTGCGCACCCGGGAGTCCTCCGGGATGCCGTCGAGGTAGCGGTTGGTCAGCAGCCCCTGCGCCAGCGGCGAATACGGGATGCAGCCGGCTCCCTCTTCCGCCAGGACGTCGAGCAGCTCCGGCTCGATCCAGCGGTTGAACATCGAGTACGACGGCTGGTGGATGAGCAGCGGCGTGCCAAGCTCGCGCAGGATGCGGGCCGCCTCCCGGGACTGCTGCGCGCTGTAGTTGGAGATGCCGACGTAGAGCGCCTTGCCGGCCCGCACCGCCGCGTCCAGGGCGCCCATCGTCTCCTCGAGCGGCGTGTCCGGGTCGGGCCGGTGGGAGTAGAAGACGTCGACGTATTCGAGGCCCATGCGCGCCAGCGACTGGTCGAGCGAGGCCAGCAGATACTTGCGCGAGCCCCACTCACCGTACGGCCCCGGCCACATGTCGTAGCCGGCCTTCGTGGAGATGATGAGCTCGTCGCGATACGGGCGCAGGTCCTCGGCAAGAATCCGCCCGAAGGTCTCCTCCGCCGAGCCCGGGGGCGGGCCGTAGTTGTTCGCCAGGTCGAAGTGGGTCACGCCGGCGTCGAAGGCGTGCCGCACGATCTGGCGCTGCGTCTCGAACGCCCGGTCGGGGCCGAAGTTGTGCCAGAGCCCGAGCGAGATGGCCGGCAGCTTGAGCCCGCTTCGCCCGCTGCGCTTGTAGAGCATGTCCTGGTATCGGCCCGAGGCCGCCTCGTACGCCACGACCATGATCTTAGGTCAGGCGCCCGGGACGGCCCCGGACCGGCCCGTCTTAGCGGTGCTCCCACCAGGCGTGCGCGGTGACGGCGGCGTAGGCGTCGACGATGCCGAAGCCGTAGAAGCCGTTGAACGCCTTCGTACCCTCGCAGAGCGCGTCGAACTCGGCCGGGCGCCCGACGTTGCCATACGACACCAGCGGCGGGTTCGGGCAGGCGTGCTGGGCTGCCGTGGTGTAGAGCAGGTACTCGACCTTCCACGGCTCCAGGCCGAAGTCGTTGCCGTGCTTGCTGCCGTGCGCGCTGACGATCAGCGCGGCCACGCCGGCCGCGTGCGGCGACGCCATCGAGGTGCCCTGCAGGTAGGTGTAGTACCCGCACTGCCCGGACGCGGTGCACTGCTTGAACACCGAGTCGGCGAACTCGGGCAGGACGTTGCCGTCGGCGTCGACCGAGCCCTCCTCCTGCAGCACCTTCTTCGGATACGTGGACAGGATCTCGTTGCCCACGGTCCGGTAGGTGTCGGTGCCCAGGCCGTCACGGAACCAGCCGCCCGGCGCCGAGACGCCGATGCGCTCCAGGCCGTAGTCGGAGTAGTCGGCCTTGTTCAGCGACGGGCCGAGCGAGGACACGCCGATGACGAACGGGCCCTCCGTGGGCAGGTCCCAGCACGAGTTGTTGTCCACCGGGCGGTCGTACGCCGCGCCGCTGGGGTAGTCCGGGCTGGAGATGTCCGTGCGCGGCTTGCCCTTGTCCTCGTGGTTGTTGCCCAGCGCGCTGACCAGGGTCACGCCCTTGAAGTGCGCGTAGGTGAGCGCCCGGAACATCGCCTTGATGATCGTGCGCTGCTCCGCCTGCGCGACCGGGGAGTCGGCCGGGTTGGCGGTGCAGTTGAACAGCCACGGGTCGACGTAGAAGGACATGTTGACCACGTCGATGCCGTTGTTCCCGGCGTGCACGAGCGCGTTGACGACCGGCTCCAGGAAGAAGTACCCGGAGTCCTGGCCGCCCTTGAGCTCCACCAGCGAGACGTTCGGCGCGACACCGGAGACGCCGATGCCGTTGGCCGCCGCGCCGATCGTGCCGGCGACGTGCGTGCCGTGGCCGCCGTCGTCGGTGCCGACCGGGTCGAGGCAGCTCGCGACCTCGCACGGACCGTCGATGTCGGGCAGGTCCGGCGCGAAGTTCTTCGACAGCGCCCAGTTGAAGTTCGGGGCGATGTCGGGGTTCGACGCGTCGACGCCGGTGTCGAGGATGCCGACGGTCACCCGCTTGTCACCGGCGTTGACCTTGCGCGCCTTGTCGGACCTGACCGTCGTGAGGCCCCACAGCTTGTCGTCGAGCGGGTCCATCCCGGCGGTCGCCGGCTTGTTCCCGCTCTTCTTCTCGGCGGCCCTGGCCGCCCGCTGGGCCTCGCGCTCGACATTGCCCGGCCGGTCCTTCTTCGGCGCCTTGCCGACGGCGACCTGGTGTGTCGCGCCGACGAGCTGCGGCGTCGCCGCGGCCTTCGCGACGAAGCCGTTCTGCGGCGCGACGACCGTGAACATGCCCACCGTGTCGTTGCTGCCGATGACCCGGCCGCCGGCGCGCTTGATGGCGGCGGCCGCGTCGGCGGCGGAGACGTTGTCCGCGGCGACGACCGTGTATTGCGTCGTCGCCGTGGACTCGGCGCTGGCCGGGGCCGACACGAGGCCGGCCGCCGTCACCGTCAGCGTCGCGGTGAGGACCGCGGCGCCGGTGAGCCTCTTGTTGAATCCCACATAACCTCCCTGGTCGACGGGATGGGGATATGAGAACAAGAGCCCCTGCGGCGGCGAAACCCTTTCCGCTCAAGATCTTCGATTCGAGGGCGATGAATGCGTCGTTGTTCAGACGGATCGGGCGATCCGCTCCACGGCGGTCTTCGCCTCGGCCAGGCCGGCACCGGTCACCTGCCGGTAGATCTTGATGGCGGCGATGAGGTTCTGTTGCCGCAACGCCTCCGTGAACTCCGGCGGCATGCTGGCGGCGCCCGGAAAGGCGTCGGCGAGCTGGGGGTCGAGGCCGAAATGGCGGTAGAGATAGGCGACCTGGCGCTCCAGGCGGAGCAGGCGCGAGCTTTCGTCGGGGTGCATCCCGACACGATATTGCGCAGGGATGGGGAGAAAAGTCGGAGAGCCGCCAGTAGGCGGCTCTGCGAAGTGTCGGAAAAACTCAGGCGATCGGCTCGGCGAACGGGTCCTCGGCGGTGTCCACGGGGATCTCCGCGGCCGCGGCCCGGGCCGCGGCGGCACCGCGCGCCGAGCGCTCCTCGTCGGTGATGGGGAAGTGGCAGGCGACCGTCTGCCCGGGCTCGAGCTCGCGCAGCGGCGGCTCCTCCTGGGCGCACAGGTCCTGCGCCTTCCAGCACCGGGTGCGGAAGCGGCAGCCGGACGGCGGGTCGATCGGGCTCGGCACGTCGCCGGTGAGCAGGATCCGCTCCCGGTGCGCCTTGTCCCGGCGGCCCGGGTCGGGCACCGGCACTGCGGAGAGCAGCGCGAAGGTGTACGGGTGCAGTGGCTTGGCGTAAAGCCCGTCGCGCCCCCCGACCTCGACGACCTTGCCGAGGTACATGACCGCGACCCGGTCCGAGATGTGCCGGACGACCGACAGGTCGTGCGCGATGAACACGTACGTCAGGTTGAACTCGCGCTGCAGGTCGTCGAGCAGGTTGACGACCTGCGCCTGGATCGACACGTCCAGCGCCGACACCGGCTCGTCGGCGATGATCAGCTTCGGCTGCAGGGCGAGCGCCCGGGCGATGCCGATGCGCTGGCGCTGGCCGCCGGAGAACTCGTGCGGGTAGCGGTTGTAGTGCTCGGGGTTGAGTCCGACCAGCTCCAGCAGCCGCTGGACCTCCCGCTTCTGCCCCTGCGCCGTCTTGATGTTCTGCACCTGCAGCGGCGCGCCGACGATCGTGCCGACCGTGTGGCGCGGGTTCAGCGAGGAGTACGGATCCTGGAAGATCATCTGGACCTCGCGGCGCAGCGGGCGCATCTGGCCCACGCCCAGGTGCGAGATGTCCCGGCCCTCCAGCAGCACCTGGCCCGCGGTCGGCTCCAGCAGGCGGGTCATCAGGCGGCCGGTCGTGGACTTGCCGCAGCCCGACTCGCCGACCAGGCCGAGCGTCTCGCCGGTCTTGACGGCCAGGTCGATGCCGTCGACCGCGCGCACGGCGCCGACCTTCCGCTTGACGAAGGCGCCCCGCATGATCGGGAAGTGCTTCTCCAGGCCCCGCACCTCGAGGAGGTTCTCGCCGCTGCGCTGCGCCGCCGCCGGCTGGGGTTGGGTGCTCGTCGACACTGTCGTGCTCCTCAGAGGTTCGGGGCGATGTCCGACTTGAAGATGGCCGTGCGGTCCGCCGGCGGGATGTGGCAGGCGACGCCGTGTTCGGGCGTGCCCTCCGCCAGGGTCGGCTCGACCGTCTTGCAAGGGATGCCGTTGCGCTGCGTGTAGGGGCAGCGCGGGTGGAAGGAGCAGCCGCTCGGGAGGTTGATGAGCGACGGCGGGTTGCCCTTGATCGGCACCAGCCGTTCGCGCACCTCCCGGTCGACGCGGGGCATCGACGAGAGCAGGCCCCAGGCATACGGGTGCTCGGGGCGGCGGAAGATGGCCTCCGCGGTCGTCTGCTCGACGCACTTGCCGCCGTACATCACCAGGATGTCGTCGGCGACCTCGGCCACGACGCCGAGGTCGTGGGTGATGATGATGACCGCGGAGTTGAACTCCGACTGCAGGTCGCGGATCAGGTCCAGGATCTGCGCCTGGACCGTCACGTCGAGCGCCGTGGTGGGCTCGTCGGCGATGAGCAGCTGCGGGTTGTTGACCAGCGACATGGCGATCATCGCGCGCTGGCGCATGCCGCCGGAGAACTGGTGCGGGTAGTCGTCCACGCGCCGCTGCGGCTGCGGGATGCCGACCCGGTCGAGCATCTCGATCGCCCGCTTGCGGGCCTCGGCCTTGCTGACCTTGTGGTGCACGCGGTACGCCTCGATGATCTGCGCGCCGATCGTGTAGTACGGGTGCATCGCGGTCAGCGGGTCCTGGAAGATCATCGACATCTTCGCGCCGCGCAGCAGGCGGACCCGCTCGGGCGAGGCGCCGATGAGCTCCTCGCCGTCGAGCCAGACCTCACCGGAGATCTTGGCGGAGCCGCGCCGGTGCAGGCCCAGGATGCCCAGGCTGGTGACGCTCTTGCCCGAGCCGGACTCGCCCACGATGCCGAGGGTCTGGCCGCGCTCCAGCTGGAACGTCAGGCCGTCAACGGCCTTGACCACGCCGTCGTCGGTGTTGAAGTGGATCCGCAGGTCGCGCACGTCGAGGAAGGACTCGGCGGGCTGCGAGCCGGAGCCGCCCCGGCTCGGGTTGACGTCGGTGAGCAGGCTACTGGACATGCTCACTCCTTTCCAGGGGTGCCGTGCGGTGCGGACCGGAGCGCGGGAATGGTCATGAGAGCCGGACCCGCGGGTCGATCACGGCGTAGAGCACGTCCACGATCAGGTTGGCCATGACGATGAAGAACGAGGCGAACAGTGTCGCGCCGAGGATGATCGGCAGGTCCTTCTGGGTCACGGCGTCAACGCTGAGCTTGCCGATGCCGGGCAGGCTGAACACCCGTTCGGTGAGGATCGCGCCGCCGAGCAGCGTGCCGAGGTCGAGGCCGAAGATCGTGACGATCGGGGTCAGCACCGCGCGCATGGCGTGCTTGCCGATCACGACCCGCTCCTTCAGACCCTTCGCGCGGGCGGTGCGGATGTAGTCCTCGCCGAGGGTCTCGAGCATCGTGGCCCGCGTCAGCCGCGCGTAGGTCGCGGCGAACAACAGCGCGAGGCTCACCCAGGCGAGGAAGAGCTTGTTGGCCCAGCCCAGCGGGTCGTCGACGAAGTTGACGTACTCGCCGCCCTTGAAGATCTTCCACTGGTGGACGAACAGCGACTGGAAGACGAGACCGGTGAAGTACACCGGTAGCGACACGCCGGCGAGCGCGATGATCATCACGGCCCGGTCGGCGAGCTTCCCGCGTTTCAACGCGGATATGACGCCGCCGGCCACGCCGCCGGCCAGCCAGAGCACGGCGGCGCCGAGGGCGAGGGAGATGGTGACCGGGAGCCGGTCGAGCAGCAGCGGCCAAACCTCGCGGTCGGTGCGGAAGGAGTAGCCGAAGCACGGCGCCGAGCAGTGCGTGACGCTCGGGCCGCTGTCGTAGTCCCGCCCGGCGACGAGACCCTTCACGAATTGCCCGTACTGGACGTAGATGGGCTTGTCCAGACCCAACTTGATCCGGGTCGCCTCCACCTCGCGCGCCGTCGCCGTCTTACCGACGTACATCTCGGCGGGATCGGCATTCGCCGCCTTCGGGATCAGGAAGAAGATCGCGAAGGTGACCATCGAGACGGCCACGATGAGCAGTGCCGCGGTGACCAGGCGGCGCAGGATGTAGTTGATCACGTGTGCGGCCTGACGCCGGCCGGTTCGACGGGGTTCCCGTCGCACCGGCCGGCACCGTGGCCCTCACCTGCCTTCTGTACTCGTGAAGGGCGGGTTAGCGGCTGTTCGGGCTTGCTGCTTCGGAGCCTGGGGCTGGTGCTGACCCGAGGGTCAGCTCACGACGCCCAGGCTGCCGAAGTCGTACATGCCGTAGTACTCCGTCACGAAGACGTTCGTGAGGCGGGGGTTGCGGTAGTTGAGCGCCTTGTCGTAGACGAACGGCACCATGACCGCCGCGTCCATGGTCTTGTGGTTGATCTTGGTCCAGATCTCGGCCGCCTTCTTCGGGTCAGTCTCCGCCTTGGCGTCGTCGATCAGCTTGTTGATCTCCGGGTCGTCCAGCTCGCCGTAGTTGTTGTTGCCCGAGGGCAGGATCTGGCGGCCGTCGACCAGCACGGCCAGGAAGCCGTAAGCGGTCGGGAAGTCGGCGCCCCAGCCGGCCATCATCAGGCCGTAGCCCTTGGTGTGGACGTTCGACGGCACACCGATGGCCGAGCGGAAGTACAGCGACGGCTCGATCGGGTCGAGGCGGGCGTTGATGCCCACGTTCTTCAGTGCCGCCTGCAGGGCCTCGGCAGACTTCAGCTCCTTACCCGCGTTGCGGGTGGCGATCACCGTGTCGAAGCCGTCCGGCTTGCCACAGGCCGCGAGCTCTTCCTTCGCCTTGTCGATCTGCGGCTTGCCCGACTTGGTGTTGTACGGGTCGTAGTCGTCGTGACCCGCGATGTTCGGGGGCAGCATGTTGGTGGCGATGTCACCACCGGCCTCGGCGCCACCACGAGCGGTCTGCATCGTGATCTTGTCCGTGGCGTACTGCACGGCCTTGCGGCAGTGGACGTTGTCGAACGGAGCGACCTTGGTGCTGACCGAGAAGTAGCGGATGAAGCCCGTGTTCGGGGTGTCCGCGTACTTCTTCTTGTCGGCCTCGAGCAGGATCTTCGGCTGGGCACCCTGCTGGACACCGGTCTGCGCGGTGTCGACGTCGACGTCACCGGACAGCAGCTGGTTGTCGATCTCCTCGGGCGCCGTGCCGATGGTGAAGTCGATCTGGTCCGGCAGCGCCTTGCGGACGGTGTCGGTCTTCGGGTCCCACTGGTCGTTGCGGACCAGCACGGCCTTCTTGCCCTGGTCGTACGACTGGAACTTGTACGGGCCGCTCGAGACGGGCTTCTGGGCGTACTTGTCGCCGGTGTCCTTGGCCTGCGGAACGGGGCTGGAGGCGGGCATCGCGAGCAGGCTGGCGAAGTCGGCCAGCGGCGCGGCCAGCTTGAAGATGATCGTGCTGTCGTCCGGGGTGTCGACGGACTTGAGGCCGACCTTCTCGGTGTCCTTGTACGGGCCGGGGTACTTCTGGCCCTGGTCGAGAACATCCACCAGGAACGTCGGGCCACCGGAGAGGACGTCGGAGGCGAAGGTGCGCTCGATGCCGTACTTGACGTCCTTCGAGGTGATCGGCGAGCCGTCCTCGAACTTCACGCCGGCCTTGAGCTTGAACGTGTAGGTCTTGCCGCCGTCGGTGATCTCCGGCAGCGCCTGGGCCAGGTCGGGAACCAGCGTGAGGCCGTCCTTGCCGGGCTTCGCCTCATTCGTGAGCAGCGTGCGGACGTAGTAACCCTTCATGAAGTTCCACACGAACGCGTAGTAGGCGCGCGCCGGGTCGAACGAGTCCGGGTCAGATTGGTTGACGAGCTTGAGCGTGCCGCCCTTCTTGTCGGACGGGTTCACGACGCCCTTGGTGGCGGCGTTGAAGCCGGACTCACCCTTTGTGCCCTCGTTGGCCTTGTCGCCGCCCGATCCACAGGCGGACAACACCAGGGCGACGGCGGCCGAGCCGGCCACCAGTGCCCCTGTCCTCATTCTCACTGGGTTTCCCTCCTTGTTTGGCACGACCCGCCGAGGGACGGGCCGTCCGAGCTGTGCGGCTGTGCGGGGTGGAGACGGGGTACGCACAGGGTTCGACCGGCTGGCGGGCGGCCGGACGTGGTGGTGCGAGGGTTGCGCGACGGGCCCGAAGCCCGGCCGGCGGCCCTTGCGGCCTACCGGTTGGCCTTCGGGTCGAGGGCGTCACGCAGGCCGTCGCCGAACAGGTTGAAGGCGAGGACCATGAGGAAGATCGCGGAACCGGGCACGAACATGTACATCGGGTCGTACGTGTAGTACTGCACGGCGTCCGACAGCAGGCGGCCCCACGAGGGGGTGGGGGGCAGCACGCCGACGCCGAGGAACGACAGCGCGGCCTCGAAGAGGATGTTCGTGGGGATGATCAGCGTCGCGTAGACGAGGATCGGCGCGACGAGGTTGGGCAGCAGCTCGCGGAAGAGGATGCGGGCCGGGCCCGCCCCGATGCTGCGTGCGGCCTCGACGAACTCGCGTTCCCGTAGGGAGAGGGTCTGACCGCGGACGATACGCCCGATGTACGGCCAGCTGAAGAACGCGATGACCGAGATGACCACCCCGATGCGCCAGCCGGTGCTCACCGGCACGACGGAGATCAGCGCGATCGAGAACAGCAGATACGGGAACGCCAGGATCAGGTCCATCAACCGGCTGATCAGGTTGTCGACGAGGCCGCCGAAGTAGCCGGAGACGATGCCGAGCACCACGCCGATCGTGACCGCCGCGATCGTGGCGGCCAGCGCTACCAGCAGCGAGACCCGGGCGCCGTAGATGATCTGCGAGAACAGGTCGCGGCCGGTGACCGGCTGGACGCCGAGCAGGAATTCCCTGCTGATCCCGCCCCAGGTGCCGACCGGCGGGATGCCGCCGAGGCTCGGATCGATCTTGTCTTGGTGGTAATCGTTGACCGGGTGCCCCCAGACCTTGTTGATCAAGGGGGCGAACACCGCGACAAGCACCAGGAAAATGATGAACCCGCCTCCAGTCAGCGCGACCTTGTCGCGCTTGAGCCGGGTCCACGCGATCTGACTGAGCGAGCGGCCTTCGATGGCCTTCGCGGGAACACCTGAGGGCGTGGCGGTCGCCTCTTCGACCGTCGGCACCTGCTCGTCGCTCTTCGACGTGACGGGTCCCATAGTCATGGGCGTGGTGCCCCTCTCCCCGGCCGCCTGCCCGTCTCACGCAACCGCCAGCGATGGCCGTCGCACCGTGGAGCGCGCATGCGTCGGCCAGACCGGGGCCCGTGGCAGTCAGCAGCCGATCGGCTGTGTCTTCGTGGACTCCTGGTGCCCCATCCGCAGGTTCGGTCCACGGGCAGAGCGTGCACGAAGACGACGTGGTGTTGTCGCCTTCGTTGGAGGAACCCTGTCTCCCGTTTGGCCGCTCGTCAAGGGTCACGCCCTGTCCTGTAATCAAGTCCACGCCGCGCCGTGATGAGGGCGTGATCCAAGCACGGCGACTTTTGGGGCATACGCCACCTAAGCGGGCGATTTACCGGCGAATCGTAACGGCATGATCACGCAGTGTGGTGGAAACATGGCGGCAAGACCGGCGAGAGTGGGCTATCCAGGACGATCATTGATCGTTTCACACTTAACAGTACAGTCCGGTCAGGCATCATGGTGACACAGAGTGCTCAGACATCGAAATCAATAACGACCGGCGCGTGGTCCGACGGGCCCTTGCCCTTGCGCGCCTCCCGGTCGATGTAGGCGCCCGTCACCGCGTCCGCAATCGACGGGCTCGCGTAGACCAGGTCGATCCGCATCCCCTTGTCCTGATGGAACATGCCCGCCCGGTAATCCCAGTATGTGAATGGATTGGGCCCTTTCATCGGCTTCGGCACGATGTCGGCGAGTCCGGTGTCCAGCAGGGCGGCGAGCGCGTCGCGCTCGGGCTTCGTGACGTGCGTGACGCCGACGAAGGCGGCGGGGTCGAAGACGTCGGAGTCGGCCGGGGCGACGTTGAAGTCCCCGCAGACCGCGACCGGGCCGCCGCCCGCGAGGTCCGCCGCGACCGCGGCGCGCAGGGCCCCGAGCCAGGTGAGCTTGTACCCGTAGTGCGCCGACTCCGGCGTGCGCCCGTTGGGCACGTAGACCGACCAGACCCGCACCCCGCCGCACAGCGCCGACACCGCGCGAGCCTCCTGGTGGGGCTGGTCGAACAGGGCCTCGGCGCCGCCCGGTTCGCCGGCCCAGCCGGGATCACCGGCGAAGCCGCGCCGCACGTCGTCGAGGCCCACCCTGGACAGCAGCGCGACGCCGTTCCAGCGCCCCTCCCCGTGGTGCGCCGTGCTGTACCCCAGCTCGCCGACCTCGGCGGCCGGGAACGCGTCGGCGGCGACCTTCGTCTCCTGCACGCACAGCACGTCGGGCCGGGCCTGCTCCAGCCACTCCAGCAGCCGGGGCAGCCGGGCCTTGACCGAGTTCACGTTCCAGGTGGCAAGTCTCACCCCTGCCACAATGCCAGCCTCATGCCGACTCGCGCTTCACCAACTCCGTGGGCAACAGCAAAACGGGCTCGATCTGCTCGCCGCCGGCCATCCGCAGCACCTGGCGGGCCGCCATCCGGCCGAGGTCGGTGATCGGCTGGCGCACGGTGGTCAGCGGCGGCTCGGTGTCGCGCGCGAAGTCCATGTCGTCGAAGCCGACCACGGCCACGTCGTCGGGCACCCGGCGGCCGGCTTGGCGCAGGGCCCGCAGCGCGCCCTCGGCCATCGCGTCGGAGGCGGCGAAGACCGCGTCGAGGTCCGGGTCGTCGCCGAGCAGCTGGCTCATCGCCAGGGCGCCGGACTGCCGGGTGAAGTCGCCGACCGCCACCAGCGAGCGCCTGCCGCTGTCCTGCATGGCCGAGCGGTAGCCCTTGAGGCGGTCGATGCCGGCGCTCATGTCCTGCGGCCCGGCGATCGTGGCCACTCGCCGCCGCCCGGTGTCGAGCAGGTGGCGCACCGCCGTGCGGGCCGCGTCGTCGTTGTCCACGTCGACGTACGGCACGGAGGACTGGATCAGCACGCGCCCGTTGCACACGACCGGCACGCCGGCCCGGCTGAGCCGCTCGGGCAGGGGGTCGGCGCCGTGCATGGAGAAGATGATCGCGCCGTCGACGTGCCCGCCGGTCGCGTAGCGCTCGACCCGGTCGTGGCTCGGCCCCGAGGGGCCCACCATCATGAGCACGAGCTGCTTGTCGACGGCCTCCAGCTCCAGGCTCACCCCGCGGATGATGCTGGAGAAGAACGGGTCGTCGGAGAACACCCGGCTGGCCGTCTCGGAGGCCACCAGCGCGATGGAGTCGGTGCGCTGGGTGACGAGGCTGCGCGCGGCCTGGTTGGGCACGTAGCCGAGCGCCTCGACCGCGCTGAGCACCTTGTCGCGGATGTGTGGCGCGACGGAGGTCGAGCCGTTGACCACGCGGGAGGCCGTGGCGCGCGACACACCGGCGCGTTGCGCGACGTTTTCGAGTGTGGGCCGGTCCCGCCCCGACAGCACCATTCTGGCGTCCCCCATATTCTGTTCCGCGGACCATCATGACTGAAGCTCGGCATTGTGTAGCGCACAAAAAGGGACGGGCGATGGAGCATGTCGCTCCACCGCCCGTCGCACCCTCACACCGGTTACACCCTGAGTCACGATTTCGCCGGTCGCCCGGGCCGCCGCTCGGCCGGAGAGCGCTCTCAAGACTGCAATCAGACTGGCTCATGACTAGCCTAATGTCAATCCGAGAATCGGGTGAGAGCGCTCTCTGGAATATGTTGTGGGAAACGCCAAAACCGTCATGCCGCCTGGCGGCGCGCGCAGGCCTCCAGGTGTGCGGCGAGGACCGCGTCGGTGGAGGAGCGCACGCAGGCGTCCGCGCCGGCCTCCAGCACGTCGACGACGGCCTGGTGATCGCTGTACGGGCTGAGCACGGCCACGATCGAGGCGGCCGGGTGACGCAGGCACGCGGCGGCGACCGTACTTGGGCCGGGGTCTTCGAGCAGCACGATGTCGGGTTCCCGGCAGCCGGCCGGCGGTTCGTGGCGCCGGGTCACCACCCAGCCCTGGGGCAGGTGCCGCTCGAGGTCGGCGTGGCGGCCGGGCGGGGCGATGAGCAGGACGTCGACGTGCTTGCCGGCGTGGGCGGCGGCGGTGCGCTGGGGGAGGGTCACGATTCTCATGCCTCCTTTATCGCCTGCCGGCCTGATACGACCCTTGGCCCCGCCTGCGAGAATCCTGGAAGGCCGGACCACAGGGAGGCTGCCCGTGATCGTGTGGATCAACGGCCCGTTCGGCGCGGGCAAGTCGACGCTCACCGCCGAGCTGTGCCGGCGCGAGCCGAGGGCCAGGGCGTTCGACCCCGAGCGCATCGGCTGGGTGCTCAAGCGGACCCTCGGCTGGGTCCGGCAGGAGGTCCGCCACGGCGACTACCAGGACCTGCCGGCCTGGCGGGCGGCGACCGTGGCCGCCGCGGCCTGGCAGGCACGCGGCGCCGACCCGTTGCTGGTGCCGATGACGGTGCTGCGCCGTCGCTACCTCGAGGAGATCGTCGCCGGGCTGCGCGGCCGCGGCCACGAGGTGCGCCACGTGCTGCTGGACGTCTCCGCGCCGGTCCTGGTGGAGCGGATCGAGGCGGACGAGGACCCCGGCCCGCAAGGCTGGCGGCTGGACAACCTGGGCGCCTACCTCACCGCGCGGCGCGAGCTGCGCGCGTTCGGCGCGGTCGTGGACACCGACGACCTGGTCCCGGACGAGGTCGCCGACGAGGTCCAGGAGCTCATCACCGGCTGGCGCGCGACGTGAGAGCCGGACCCGCGGGCCGTGGGCGCTGGGCGCGCCGCCGCCCGGCTTCGCCCAGCACGTGCTCGTCGGCACGTGCGTGCTCAGCCGGGCGGGGCAAGACGTGACCTACTTGGAGTACACCTCCATCTCCCACAGCGAATAGCCGTAGCCGGTGGCGCGGGCCACCCCGGCCATGCGCACGTACCGGGCGCTGACCGGCGCGAACGTGACATTGTCGGTGCCGCCGTTGCCGGCGTCGATCACGGCCGCGGCGCTCCAGGTGCTGCCGTTGGTGGAGACCTCGATGCGGTACCGCGACCCGTACGCGGCCTCCCAGCGCAGGATGACCCGCTGCACCTGGCGCGCCGAGCCGAGGTCCACGGTGATCCACTGGTTGTCGCTCCACCCGCTGCTCCACCGCGTGGCGGGGTTGCCGTCGACCGCCGCGCCGGCGCTGTAGCCCAGCTGGGTGCCGCTGGCGGTGACCGTCCGGCCCTGCGCCAGGTTCGTCAGGTCGTCGCCGCGCCCGGCCGGGAACGACACGACCTGCTGGTACGTCGGCCGGTTCTGCCAGGAGATCTTGTCGTGCGTGATCCCGCCCAGCGGCGACTGGACGATCGTGTCCGCGCACCACTGGTCGCCGGCCGAGCAGTACTTGTCGCCCGGATACGTGGTGGTCGCGGGCTCCGCGGTGGCCGCCGCGAGGGTCGTGACCAGCACCTGCCGGCACGCCGTCAGGGAACCGCCGCCGCAGTAGGTGCGGCCCAGGCCGCTGCGCACCGGGTCGCCGAGGACCGAGCGGAGGTCCTTGTCGAGGTAGCCCCACCAGCCGTACTGGAACGAGGACCCCTTGTGGGTCTGGCTCTGGTTCAGCGACCCACCGCTGGTCGGCCCGGTGGCCCCGGAGGGCGACTCGTCGATCTGCAGTGCCCTGGTCAGCGCGGTGTAGACGTCGTCGCCGAGCCCGGGCCGAAACGCCCCGTCGATCAACTTCGGCCACCAGGCGTCGAAGGTGCGGATCGCGGCCGCGTGCTGGTAGACGTGCGATCCGGGGGAGGTCTCCACGCGCTTCGCGCCGGCCGCCTGCCAGGCCCGCAGCGCGGCGACGTTCGGGTCGGTGCTCGTCCCGGACGGATCGAGGATGCGCAGCAGTTCCGGTAGCAGGTTCTCGGCCCGCAGGTCGGTGACCGCGGCGTCCTCGACCAGCCGCACGACCCCGGCCCGATCCACCTTGCCCGCGCCGAGCGCGGATTTGACCCGCTTGTCGAGCAGATCCGCGCGATGCACGGCGCCGAAACTGAAGTTTCCGTCGGCCGCGCCGAAGTCCTTACTTTGCTTGTTATTCCAAGAGACGAAATAATCCTGCCCGGTCGACTGCGGATGCTGGGTCACCGGAATGTAGTCGGCCGTATTCGTATCCGCATTCCAGCCGGACCATTCATATGCGGCGTCCGCCTTCGTGGGCAGGTTCGGGTTCGCGCCCGGCTTGCGCACCGGGTTGCTGCCGGAGTTGAAGTACGCGGTGTCCGTGGCGTTGACGTAGAACCAGTTGAAGGCGTAGCCGACGTCGGAGGCCGCGGTGATGAACTGGGCCGGTGTGCCCATCGCGGCCGGGTCGTTGAACGCCTGGAAGCCGATCGCCGAGTCGGCCTCGTGCCGGTAGGTCGAGCGCAGCTGGGTGAACGCGACCGGCTGCCCGCCGACCGTCCCGCGCCAGGCGACCAGGCCGTACTTCGTGCGGTACGTGATGAGCTGGTAGGACCCGGCCGGCGTGGAGTCCGCGACGGTCGGCGTCCAGGCGTTGGACTGCACCAGCGCCTCCATGGGCGTGCACACGCCATGGAAGAGGTACGCCGAGGACTGCGTCGTGGCCGCGGAGCCGTCGGTGTTGCACAGCGGCACCGCGTACGTGTCGGTGATGTCCTGCTCCGCCGAGGTGGCGCTCCAGGCGTAGTCCTGCCCGCGGCCGAGCAGCACGTAGAGGTTGAGCCCGGAGAACGCGACGCCGTGCGCGCTGATCCCCGGCCCCTGCAGCTCCTGCAGCATGAGCAGCTGCGGCGAGAAGTACCCGGTCTGCGGCCCGAACACGGCGATCGGATGCCCGGTCGCCGAGTGCGCGGCGTCGATCACCACCGCGTTGGACATGCCGCGTTTCGTCGCCGCGCCCGGCGCCAGACCGGTGGTGGTCGCCGCCGAGCCGCTCGGGTTGAACACCACGGGCTGCGCCGCGACGCTGCCCAGGTCCGGCAGCGCGACGCCTGGGGCGTCGGGGTCGGCCGCGCCGTACGGGAAGGACTGCCCGTTGTGCAGGGTCAGCACCGCCTCCTCGTCGTTCTGCTCGCGGAAGGCGGCCCAGAGCCGGTCGCCCTCGGCGGCGCCGTAGCGGGCCCGGGCGGTGACCCGCACCAGCGCGGACTCGACCTCGCCGCCCCCGCCGCCGCCGAACAGGCCGCCGACCACGCCCGCGATCGCGATCAGGTCGGTCATCTGGAACGGCTCCGGCCCGCCGGCGTTCGTGATCGCGTCGAGGTGGCCGGTGAGCACGTACTCGCCGGGGCAGTTGCGCCCGGCCATGCAGGCGGCGATGTAGGCGTTGATGCCGGCGACGTACTGCTGCACGTCGTCGTAGAGCTGCGCGCCGCGCGCACCCTTGGTGCGCAGCGCCGCCACCTGGGCCTGCAGGTCGGCCTCGGTGTACGGGGCGTTGCGCCAGATGCTCTGCTCCAGCTCACGGTTGCCCGGCGCGCCGCCGGCGAACGGCGTCACCTTCCCCCGGCCGACCCGGCGCATCAGGTCCATCACGAACAGCCGGTCCTCCGCGCCGGAGTACCCGGCGCCGAACATCGTCCCGGCCCGCGTCGTGCCGGTCACGTGCGGCACCCCGAGCGCCTTGTCGCGCACGATCCGCACGTCGGAACGCGGGCTGTAGCTGCGTGCCACCTGATCGGCCGGAACGCCGAACGAGGCACTGTTGTAGAAGGAGGAGATCTGCTCGTCCGTCAGGCCGGTGTAGGCCGCGACGAGGTTCGCGTACGGGCCGAGCTGGTCGGCCGCGTGCGCCGGCCTGGTGCCCAGCGCCTGGTGGGCCAGGATGTCGGCGAGCGTGGCGTTGCCGTTCTGGCCCGGCGGCAGGATGTCGTTGCACTGATCGAGGCAGTAGTCGTTGGGTGCCAGGACGGCCGCCCGGGCGGGTGCGGCGAGCGTGGGGGCGACGAGCACCGCGGAGGTGAGCAGTAGCGCCCCCACGGCGCGTTCCAGGACGCGCTTGAGGAGGGGTAGGGACATGGCGGATCCCTTCCGGGGGTTGCGAGTCAACATGAAAATGACTCGGATTACCGGATGGTAACAACGACGCCGGTCACTGAACAGAGGTGTCGCACCATCGATACGCTGGGCCTCTACTACGCTTCCGGGGTGCTCGTGGTCCATGCGCTCTGGGTCGAAGGCCGGGTCGCCCTGTGGGCGGAGGACCCGTCGACCGCCTCGCCCCCCGCATCTGGTCCGGCTGGACAGGGCTCCGCGCCGGCCGGCCCGCAGCAGGCGGCGCCCGTCGCGGCTCGACGGGGATCCGCGCGGGTCGCCCGCCGGCACCCGTTCGCGGTCGCCGGGCTCGACCTCGACGGCGGCACCGGCACCACCGCCGTGCGCACGCCGGCCCTGCCCACCCGCGGCGGCCGGCCCGAACCCTCGCCGGCCGCGTCGATGCCGGTCGAGGGCGGCCGGCCGGTGCTGCGGCGGTGGGCCGTCGACACCGTCGAGTACGACCCCGACGACGCCCTCGGCCTGCTGCGCGGGCTCGCGTCCGCCGCCGGCGAGGACATCGTGCTCGGCGACTCCGCCCGCTGGTTCGCCGGCGTCGCCGCGTTCGCAGCCGGGCTCGTCGCCCGCGGCCGCATGCTGCCCGCCTTGGCCGGCTCGGTCGGCTCGGTCAGCCAAGCAGGCTCGGCCGGCGCCGCCGGCGACGAGGCCCGCTGGCTGCCGGTGCTCACCGGCCGCGACGCGGCCTACGCCCGCGCCCTGGCCCTCGCGCTGCCCCAGGCCGTGCTCGCCGCCACCCCGGACACCACCCGCGCCGCCGCGCTGGCCGAGGTCCTCGACGCCTTCGCCGATGCCGCCGCGCGGGCGGCGCTGCCCGCCGATGCCGGGCCGCGGGCCGCCGGGCACCGCCCCGGGGACGCCGCCGGCGCCTGGCTCGCCGCGCTCACCGGCCGGGACCGCCGCATCGCCGGCGTCGCGCCCGCCGCGCTCGAGCGGCTGCGCACGCAGCTGGCCGCCTGGGAGGCCGACGCGGTCGGCGGCGCGGTGCGGGCCTGCTTCCGCCTCGTCGAGCCGCCGGAGCCCGGCGAGGACGAGGAGCCGCCCACCGACCCGCGGTGGACCCTCGAGTTCGCGCTGCAGGCCGCCGACGAGCCCACCCTCGTCGTCGACGCCGGCCGGGTGTGGCGCTCCCGCGGCGCGCTCAAGGCCTTGCAGCGGCACATCCCGGCGCCCCAGGAGACGCTGCTGGCCGAGCTCGGCCGGGCCAGCCGGCTGTACCCCGCGATCGAGGACGCGCTGCGCGAGCCCCGCCCGGTCGCGCTGACGCTGGATACCGACGGCGCGCACCGGCTGCTCAGCGAGGCCGCGCCGCTGCTGGCCGCGGCCGGGTTCGGTGTGGTGCTGCCCGGCTGGTGGCGCCGGGCGTCGGCGCGCCTCGGCGCCCGGCTCAGGGCCAGCGGATCTAGCTCGGCGGCGCCCGGCACCGTCGCCACCGACGGCGGGCTCGGCCTCGACGCCGTCGTGGACTACCGGTGGGAGCTCGCCGTCGGCGACGAGTCGCTCACCGAGGACGAGCTGCGCCGCCTCACCGACCTCAAGGCGCCGCTGGTACGGCTGCGCGGCCAGTGGGTCGAGCTCGACCCGCGCCGGCTCGCCGAGGGCCTGTCGTTCCTGGAGCGGCACCGGGCGCAGGAGTCGATGACCGTCGCGGACCTGCTGCACCTGGCCGGCGGCGCGGCCGAGGGGCCCGGCGGCCTGCCGGTCGTCGAGGTCGCCGCCGACGGCTGGCTCGGCGACCTGCTCAGCGGGGAGGCGGAGCTGCGCATCGGCGACGCCGAGGTGCCCGCGGCGTTCGAGGGCAGCCTCAGGCCGTACCAGCAGCGGGGTTTGAACTGGCTGCGGTTCCTGGAGGCCGCCGGCCTCGGCGGCATCCTCGCCGACGACATGGGTCTGGGAAAGACGGTGCAGTTGCTCGCCCTCATCGCCGGGGACGCGCGGGGGAGCACCGGTCCGACGCTGCTGGTCTGCCCGATGTCGCTGGTCGGCAACTGGCAGCGCGAGGCGGCCCGTTTCGCGCCGGGGCTGCGGGTGCACGTCCACCACGGCGCCGATCGCGTCCGCGAGCTCGACCCGGCCGCGTTCGATCTCGTCGTCACCACCTACGCCGTCGCGACCCGCGACGCGGAACAACTGCGGGCCGTGCCGTGGCACCGGGTCGTGCTCGACGAGGCGCAGGCGGTCAAGAACGCCGCGACGAAACAGGCCGCGGCCGTGCGGCGGCTGCCCGCCCGGCACCGTGTCGCGGTCACCGGCACGCCGGTGGAGAACCGCCTCGCCGACCTGTGGTCCATCATGGAGTTCGCCAACCCGGGCCTGCTGGGCAGCGCGACGAAGTTCAAGGAGCGCTACGCCGAGCCGATCGAGCGCCTCGGCGACGCCGACGCCGCCGCCCGGCTGCGCCGCATCACCCAGCCGTTCGTGCTGCGCCGCCTCAAGACCGACCGCACCATCATCTCCGACCTGCCGGAGAAGCTGGAGATGGACGTGGTGTGCAGCCTGACCCGCGAGCAGGCCAGCCTCTACCAGGCCGTGGTCGACGACATGCTGGCCCGCATCGACAGCAGCGAGGGCATCGAGCGCCGCGGCCTGGTGCTGGCGACGATGACCCGGCTCAAGCAGATCTGCAACCACCCGGCCCTGGCCCTGCGCGACGGCAGCCGCCTGCCCGGCCGCAGCGGCAAGCTCGCCCGGCTGGAGGAGATCGCCGAGGAGATCCTCGCCGCCGGCGAGCGGGCGCTCATCTTCACCCAGTACGCCGAGTTCGGCGCCATGCTGCGCGCCGAGCTCTCCGCCCGATTCGGCCGCGAGGTCGCGTTCCTGCACGGCGGCCTGCCCAAGGCGTCGCGCGACGCGCTCGTGGCCCGCTTCCAGGAGGCGTCGCCGTCCTCGCCGCCGCTGTTCGTGCTCTCGCTCAAGGCGGGCGGTACCGGCCTGACCCTGACCGCCGCCAACCACGTCATCCACGCCGACCGCTGGTGGAACCCGGCCGTAGAGGACCAGGCGACGGACCGCGCGTTCCGCATCGGCCAGCGCCGTGCGGTGCAGGTCCGCAAGTTCGTCACGGCCGGCACGGTCGAGGAGAAGATCGCCGCCCTGATCAAGGACAAGCGCGGGCTCGCCGCGAAGATCGTCGGCACCGGTGAGCAGTGGCTGACCGAGCTGTCCACGGCGGACCTGCGCTCCCTGCTCACCCTGGACCCCGGCGCCGCGGCCGACTGACCCGCGCGCTTCCCGGGCCGGCCGGACGCCCTGCGCCGCAAGCCGGTCCCGGTCAGCCGGTGGCGGAGGGTGCGGCGCTCGCGTCGCTCGAGATGCCGCCGGTGCTGCACGGCACGCCGGGCTCCAGCGTCGCGGTCTGGCGATACTCGCGGATGAACGCGTCGATGCGCGGGTCGTCGGCCGAGGTCACCCGCAGCTGATACCCCCACGCCTGCAGCGAGATCGCCGTGGGCTGCCCGTCATAGGGGCTCATCAGCATGTAGTTGTTGTTGCGCACCCGCTTGGCGAGCCGCTCCACCTCGGCCGGCGCCAGCCCCGCGCGGTAGGTGATCCAGACCGCGCCGTGCTCCAGGCTGTGCACCGCGTTGCCCTCGTCGACCGGCGCGGTGTACACGTCGCCGGCGCAGCGCTCCCACACCGGGTGGTGCGGCCCACCGGCGGCCGGGACCATCGGATACTCGATCTTCTCGCCCTCGTCGCGGTGGTCGCGCTCGAGCCACTCGGGGTGCGTGCTGCGATAGTCGATGAGCCCGGCGATGTCCGCCGACGCGTCGCCGCCGGAGGTCTTCTTCGTCGTGTACCACACCACGCCCACGATCCCGGCGACGCACGCGAGCGCCAGGACACCGACGATGCTCACCAGCGCGATGACCAGCCGTCGATTGCTGCCGGACGGCGGCTGGTAGGGCGACGGCTGGTAGGGCGGCGTGCCGTACGACGGCGGCGGTTGAGGGTAGGCGCCGGACATGCCGACGACACTACCGGGCGTGCGTTTCCGCGACAATTCGGACGCTTCGCACTGTCAGGGCCGTCGCGCGCCGATCGCCTCGCCTACCGGGGCACCCCCAGGGCGCTGAGCGCGTCGAGATAGCGCGGCGGGACTACGTTGAGGCCGTCGCCCCGGAAGGCGGCGTCGACCTCGGCGTCGGTGGGCAGCGCCGGCACCTCGGCGGCGAGCGCCTTCACGATCGGGGTGTCGCGCCAGTCGGGGTGCTCGGTGAGCAGCCGTAGCGCGACGAGGGACTCCTCGATCTCGCCCACGCACTCGAACGGCTTGTGCGCGGTCAGGCCCATCAGCTCGCGGTACCCCTCGAGCTGCGTGAGATCCATGAACACGTCGGTGCCGAAGATGTGCACCAGCCGCTCCCGCCCGGTGAACGGCGCCAGGGCCAGGAACACGAACCGGCACTTCGGGCAGTGCCCGCACCAGCGCTCGCTCGCGTCGCGCTGCTTGAACGCGGCGTTGCAGCTGGTGACCACCTCGTCGTACGCGCTGAACTTGGCGAACAGCCCGGCGATGTGCAGCTCGGACAGGCCGCGCAGCAGCGAGAAGTACGCGTCCTGCAGCCCGGCATGGGCCAGCAACGCGGCGCGCAGGTGCGCCTCGGCCGGCAGCCCCTTCGACCACTGGTGGTTGATGTCCCGGCCGAGCCAGGTCAGGTTCGGCACCGAGGCGGAGCTCTCGTTGGACATGACGACCGGCCCGAGCCCGTGCATCAGCGACGTGGCGACCGCGACCAGCGAGTTGATCGCGGTGACCGGGATGTGCCCGTTGTACGCGCCGGTCTCGTTGAGCTCGCGCATGCGCGGGTCGAGCTGCCGGCGCACGGCGCGCACCGGCTGCGCCGACACCGCCATCACCCCGCGGATGATCGCGTTGGGGTTGACCGCGAACAGCACCGGGTCGAGACCGGCGCGCTGCAGCGCCTCCATGGTCACGATCGAGTCCTTGCCCCCGCCGACGGCGGCCAGCGGCGGCCCGGCCGGGGTGTGCGTCCACTCCGGCGGTGCCACGGCGCGCTCCGCCTCGATCGGCAGGTCCAGCACATACTCGAGCTTGTTGCGGTAGGCGAACTCGCCCAGCCCGTCGTGGAAGAGCGCGCGCACCCACGGCAGCGCCCCCTCGGCCAGGGCCACCCCGCCGAGCTCGACCCGCTTCGGCGCGGCGATCTTGTAGTACGAGGTGGAGGCGGCGACATACAGCAGGTCGAGCACCCGATCCAGCGCGGGGTGCCCGGCGGCGGGCGGCCCGAAGTCGACGGTCTCCGTGAGTACGAGGTCGCCGAGCGCGTAGTGCAAGCGCGCTACCCCGGTCGACGGGTCGAACTCCCGCCCCGGGAACCGCAGCGCCTCGACCTGCTCCCACGCGTTCACGATGTGCTCCGTTCCGTCCCGGTACGCGCCGACGCGCAATGGTAGCTTTCGCGCGCCGCTCGCATCCGCCACTCGGGCACGGCACGCAGAACAGCGCTCAGCGGTACCAGCGGCGCAGGGTTCGCAGGGTTTCCGAGCCGCCGAGGTCCGGCGGAGGCGTCGGGAGCTGACGTAGCAGCAGGTCCCGCTCGGTGACGTACGACGGCTCCGGGTCGCTCAGCGGGACCGGCGGCAGCCAGAACCGCTCGATCTCCACGTCGGGCTCGGTGAGGCCGGCCAGCGCGCCCGCCGTGCCGATCATCGGGTTCGGGGAGAGCGCGGGCGCCGGCTCGTGGTCGTCCGGCTCCGCGGGGCCGCCGGCGCGCAGGGTGCGCAGCGCCGAAAGCAGGTCCTCGCGGGAGCGGCCGCGCCACAGCAGGATCAGGAACGGGTCGGCGTCGAAGCGCTCGGCCAGCAGATAGCACGTCGCCGCGAGATGCTTGCACGGTACGGCCTGATCGGGGCACGAGCAGCGCATCGCGAGGTCGGCGAAGCGGGCCGGGAACAGCGGCGCCGACTCGGCGTGGAAGACGTCCTCGACGTGCGGCGGGAGCTCGCCGGCCAGAAGCTTCGCGGCACCCAGCGCCTCGGCGGCCAGGGCGTGCTCGACGGCCGACCAGACGCTGTCGGGGAAGACGGCCAGGCCGATGGAGACCTTGTACGGCGTGGGGCGCGAGCCCTGCACGGTCGCCGTCACCGCGCCGGGGGCCACGTCCAGCCGCAGCACCTGGCCGGCGCGGGCATAGTTGCGGCCCCGGGTCAGGCGGGTGCCGAGCGCGAAGGACTCGAGCACGGCCAGGAACCGCTTGGACCACCAGCTCTCGCCGATGGCGCCGCGCGTGCTGCGGGCCCGGATGCCACCCTCGACGCGGACGGTCCGGGTCCCCCAGAATTCCGGTGTCGTCACGCCTGCGAGCACCCCGGCCCAGCGGCGCCGCGCTGCGACGTGCACTCGACGATCATGGCCCCAGTTTAGTCGGCCACGGAACGCCGCGATGACGCGCGACATCGGCCCCATGTATTCGGGATGCGGCAGCGCGCACCACGACCTCGCCCGCGCCGGCCCCGGCGGTGGCCGCGTCGTAACCGTAAGTCGCCTGATTTCACCTTGCCGCGTATTGCGCAAGCCGTTGGTTCGTCCTACATCGAGAGTGGCAGTAGATGCCACCGGTCAAGGTTTTGTTGGTCCAGTGGGGCGCCAGCACCACCTATGCCACCAAATGCGGGCGAAGAATCGGGCGGCCCTCTCATGGTCGACTGCGGACACGATGGGGGTCATGGCCGGGACCTGGACAGCGGCAACCACGACGCGCAGGGCACCGAGGGTGGCGCGAGTCGCGGCGTCCATGCCGATACCCAGTATCGGCACGAAGGGCACCAGCAGAATCGCGACGGCGGTGATCGTCCAGATACGGCTCGTCACCACCCACGAGACGGTCACTGGAGAGCCCGTTGCCCGGAAAGCCGGCACGGCGGATGCGGTCCGGAGGCCTACCGGTGCCGCGGCGCGGATTGCGGCATGCGCGTGCACCATTTGACATTATGGACTGCCGTTCTGGGCGGTGGTTTCGGGCGGGTTCTGGGATAATTACACGCATGGGCCAGTTGCAGTTGTTTTCCAGGACGGAATTGGCTGCCATGCGTGACCGGACCAGGTCACGTAATTATTCTCCGGCGAAGGAGCAGTTCCGCCGGGAGCATGCTCGGCATCGGGAATGGGGCCTGGCCAGACGCCACGCCGAGAAGCTCCGCCGCGTCCGCGGTGACACCCCGCCGGCGGCCAGCGACCAGCGGGACGGATCGGGGCAGGGGCAGGGGCCGGTGTCGCCGTCGCCGCCGGTCACGCCGTCTGACCAGGAACGACGTCCCGCGAGCAGCGCCGCGGCAAACGACTGCGATCCCGCACCGCGCCAGGCGGGCGGCGCCGGGCGGCCCGGTCCTGTCCCGAAGCGTCGTCGCGCATCCATGCCACAGCTGCGCCGGCCCGCCGGTCCGGCAACGCATCGAATGGTTGGCGGCAATGCACGGTTGCCGGTGTATCGCGGCGGTCTTTCGACAATGCCACGCAGGGCCGGGCGGCATTTCCGCCGTATGCTCCGCACGGCGGGGACAAGCAATCGCTGTCCCCGTGGACCACCGGCGCCAATTCCCGAATGTCTCGACAATGAGGTGATTGCAGCGTTACTGGCTTTCCGCAAGTCGCCTGCGTGTTGCCTCGATGCTGCCGTGGCGGCGCGAGCCGTCCGGTCACGCACTCGGCGGACGATCCGGGGCAACTGCCGTTCAATAAGCGCGAGCACTGCCCAGCCGGCGCTCTACACCGGGCCGGTGCATCAGTCATGCAAACCATGCTAGGGAGTGAGGACTCACTCTGTTAATACCCGCAGGCGAGGATCTGTACGTGCATCGCGACCAGACCGTCGGCGGCGAGGTCCCGAGCGAGCCCGCCGCCGATATCCGTTCGGTGGTGTCCGTCCGGTTCGGTCGCGGCGAGCTCGACAGCATCGTCGCGGCGGCGGCTGCGGCCGGTCAGCCGGTGTCGACGTACATACGCAACGTCGCGCTCGCGACGTCGGCGGCGATCGACTTCGAGGCAGCGCGGCGAGAACTGCGCACAGCAGCAACGGCACTCGACGAACTGCGCCGGCGGCTGGGCTCCGCCGCGTGAGCGTCGGTCGGGCGCCCGCGCGAGGGCAGTAGCTCAGCTCCGGTGACGCCACGGAGCCAACATGGGTAACGCCTGTGACCCTGGCGGCACCTGATCCGACCGTTTCCAGGAGGTGTCACAGTGACCGACGGCGCGAAACTGGCGTGCTTCGACGACCGGCTCGCGGTGCCGGGACAGGCCGGGCTGGTCTGCTTCGACGAGGGGCTGCGCCTGCCGTTGGACTTCTCCGGCTCGCCGGCCATGGACCGGGCGGTGTGCCGGTTCGTGGCCGAGCACGTGTACCACGACATCCACCTGCTCGGCGCGCCCCCGTCCGGTCCGTTCATCACCGTCGGCGCTGACACCCCGGACGCGCCGACAATGTCCGCGTACGCCGCCGGCACCTGGCCGCAACCCACCTGAGTGTCGCCCTGTCGACCTTGCGGATACGCTTCGTTCTGCGTCAGTATTCCGACTCAGCGGGCCGGAATACTGTCGATGGACCCAGCCGAGGCCCGGCCTCCGTCATATGTCCACATGAGACGGTCCGTGGTGCGCGGCGGGATTTCGAGCCCGTCGTGATCAGCGAGTTCTGGGTTGGCGACGTGCGTCACCGCCTCTTTGCGCGGCTGCGCGTGGCTGAAGCGGATTTATTCCGGCCGGCGGGGAGGCGTAACCCACGTCCCGCGTGCGGCTCCGTCGATCTAGCGTCGAGGCCATGAAGATTGTGTTGACCGGTGGGACCGGTTACATCGGCTCCGCCGTGGTGGAGCGGCTCGTCGCCGGCGGGCACGCCGTCACCGCGCTCGTGCGCGGCGAGGAGGCGGCCGAGAAGGTACGCAAGGCCGGCGCCGAGGCGGTCGTCGGTGACCTGTTCGACTCCGAGTGGACCGCGGACCAGTTCGTCGGCGGCGACGCCGTCGTGCACCTCGCCGCTACCGGTGATGGCGAGTCCGCGCGTTTCGACCAGGCCATCGTTGCCGCCGCCGTGCGGGCGCTGGGTGGCACCGGGAAGCCGTATGTGCACACCGGCGGGATCTGGAGCTGGGGCGACAACGCCGACATCACCGAGGAGTCGCCGCTGGCGCCGCCGGCGTTGACGGCGTGGCGGTCGGAGATCGAGCAGTCGGTGCTCGACGCTGACCTGGTGGCTACGGTCGTCGCCCCCGCCGTCGTCTACGGCCACGGTGGCGGGATCCCCGCCGGGGTGCTCGTGGCGGCCCGCGACGAGGACGGGCGCGTCCGGCTCGTCGGCGACGGCTCGCAGCACTGGGCGACCGTGCACGTCGACGATGTCGCCGCACTGTACGCGCTTGTCGTCGAGCGCGGCGAGCGGCTCGGCCGCCTCGTCGCCGCGTCGGGCGTCAACCCCACCGTCCGGGAGCTCGCCGAGGCCGCTTCGGGTGGCGCGGGCGTCGCCCCGGAGACCGCCGATGCGTCCCGGGCGCGCCTGAGCGCACCGTTCGCCGACGCGCTGCTGCTGGACCAGCAGGCCACGGGTGCGAAGGCCAGGTCGCTGGGCTGGAGCCCGTCTGGAGCGGCGCTCGTCGAGGAGTTGCGCGCCGGAGCGTAGGGCGCTCGCTGGGGTCGGGGAGCGCGGCTTCGGCCGCGCTCCGTCGTATTCTCCGGCGGTCGAAGCGCCGATCAGACCGGCAGCAGCGACGAGTCCGCCTCGGTCAGCACCAGCACGTCGCTGGACAGCGGCCGGTAGACGCGGCGCAGCAGGGCCGGGTCGCAGACTCCCGCCACGGCGGCGAACACGGCACGCGCCAGGCGCTCCGCGTCGGCCGGCGCGACCGCGGACCGGGCCGCGACGTCGGCCAGGAAGTCGAGGTGTACCTCCTGGTCGTACAGGTGCTGGTAGGACCACAGCGGTTCGGCCAGCGTCGGTGGGAGCTCCGCGGCCAGCTGGTGCACCCAGCCGTCGGGCAGCCGGTTGGCCAGGGCGTGCAGCACGCCGCGCAGGGCCCGGCGGGCGCTTTCGGGATCGGTGATGCCGGTCTTTTCGCGTACCTCCGCGATGAACACGTCTTCGTACATGCGCCGAACGCTGCCGGGCGCGCAGGTGAGCGGCCATCACTCGGCGGGGACGGCGCTGGCGGGCGGGCGGTGGCGGGTCATCCGCCGCGGGTGGGACCGCCTCACCCGCTCCCCGCCCAGCATGGCGAGGTACGTGCAGCCCGCACAACTGGGAGGCGCCACCATGACACTGCTGGTCACCCGTCCCCGCCGGTCGCTTGCCGTGTATCCGGCGCTGGGCATGCCCCTGACGAGCGGTGCGCCCGTCGACATCGAGGAGACCGGCGACGCGTTCCGGGTCGAGATGGACCTGCCGGGTGTCGCGCCCGGCGACGTGGAGATCGAGCTGCGCGACAACGAGATCCGGGTCATCGGCACGTTCGGCGAGCGCCGCCGTGAGGGGACACTGCGCCACCACGCGCGCAGGACCGGCGAGTTCGAGTACATCGTCGCCCTGCCCGGCGACGTGGACCCCGAGGGCGTCCAGGCGGACCTGGACGCAGGGGTGCTCACGATCCTGGCGCCCAAGGCGCGCGGGCAGCAGGCGCGGCGGATCGAGATACATCGCAAGCAGGAGATCGTCGACTCCTCCGTGGTGCCGCCGGAGCCGTCCACGGAACACCTGAAATCGCCGGACAATCCGGCCGCGAAGGCCAAACAGATGAAGGAGGGCCAGTCGCGGCCCGGCCCGGCGGGCCAGCGCGCCGGCTCGTGGGGCACCGGCAGTACCGGCCAGGTCGGCCGCAGCTCGATGGGCTGAGGCGGGCCACAGGGACCCAGGGCGGGTCGTCATGGCGGTCGACTTCCGCGACCCGTACGAGGTGCTCGGCGTCGCGCGGGGCGCGGGGCAGGACGAGGTCCAGCGCGCGTACCGGCGCCTGGCCCGCCGCTACCATCCCGACGTCAGCTCCGAGCCGGGCGCGGAGGAGCGGTTCAAGGAGATCACCGCGGCGTACCGCGTGCTGGCCGACCCGAAACGCCGGCGCGAGTACGACGCAGGGCGGCGTGGCCGGCACCAGCGGTACCGCGGCGGCATCGACGTCGATCTGTCCAGCGGGCTGTTCCGCGGGGCGCGCGGCACCGACACCCGAGCCGAGCTCACGATCGGCGTGGAGACCGCTTACACCGGCGGACGGCGGCGCGTCACGCTGCCGGGCCCGGCGGGACGGCCCAGGCAGTATGACGTGAACGTCCCGGCCGGCATCGTTGACGGCGAGCGGCTGCGGCTGCCCGGCCAGGGCGCGCCCGGGACGCGGGGAGGTCCCTCGGGGGATCTGCTCCTGGTCGTACGCCTGGCGCCGCACCCGAGATACAAGGTGTCCGGTCGCAACGTGATGGTCGAGGTGCCGCTCAGCCCGTGGGAGGCGGCCCTGGGCGCGGTCGTCCCGGTCGGCACGCCCGCCGGGGAGCTGCGCCTGGACGTGCCGGCGGGCTCGTCCTCGGGCCGGCGCCTGCGCCTGCGCGGCCAGGGCCTGCCCAACCCGCGCGGCCCGGCCGGTGACCTGTTCGCGGAGATACGCATCGTGGTGCCGGAGCGGCTCACCCCCGGCGAGCACGCGTTGTACAGCTCGCTCGCCCGAGAGTCGCCGTTCGACGCCCGGCTCATCTAGACAACGCAGGAAGAGGGGATCACATGCTGAAAAGGGAAGCTTGGCTGCTGGGCATCCGTGGTGTGCTCGCGATCGCGTTCGGCATCATCGCGGTGGTCTGGCCCGGGGTGACGGTGATCGCGCTGGCGCTGCTGTTCGGCATCTTCGCCATCGTCACCGGGGTCGAGCAGCTCGTCCACGCGATCCGTCCGTCGCCCGGGCCGTCGAACGTGATCACCGGCTTCGCCGACGGTACGGGGCCGCGGGTGGCCCGCGGCGTGGCCGGTGCCGTCGGCCTCGTGCTCGGCATCCTGGCCATCGTGTGGCCCGGGATCACGGCCATCGTGCTGGCCATCATGGTCGGCGTGTGGGCGGTCGTGACGGGCCTGGCCGACCTCTGGCTGGCGACCCGCCAGCACGGGGGCTGGTCGCTGGCGCTCATCGGCGCGCTCGCGATCGTGGCCGGGCTGTTCATCATGGTCCGCCCCGCCGCCGGGGCGCTGGCCATCGCCTGGGCCATCGGCATATACGCGATCATCAGCGGCGTGCTGCTGCTCGTCGCCGCGTATCAGCTGACGCACCAGCGCACCGGGCGGGGCCGGATGGCGGCGGCGCACTGACCGGCGCCATAGCGGCGGGCGGCGCGGCTTCGGCCGCGCCGCCCTTCGCGTCTTGCAGACCGGGTCGTTTGCCCGCTGCCCTCGTTGTAGCCTGCTCGGCATGACGCAGCCACCGTATGGAACCCCCAATCCGTATGGGCAGCAGGATCCGTACGGGCAGCCGTCGCCGTATGGGCAGCCGTCGCCATACGGCCAGCCGGTGCCGTACCCGCAGTCCAACCCCTACGGCCAGCCCGCGCTGCCGCCGCCTCCGATGTCCGCGCCGCCGGCCTCCGGCCTGCCCGCGTCCGGCCAGCCGTATTCGACGGCCTATCAGATGCCCCCGGTCTCGGGCGCCCCGATCTCGGGCGGATTCGATCCCTACGGCCAGGCCGCCTACGCGCAGCCCATCTACCCCCAGGCCGCCTATGCCCAGCCCGGTTACGCCCAGCCCGGGGGCTACCCGGTCGTCGCCGTGGCCGCCTACGACCCGCTGACCGGCCAGCCGTACTCCGACAAGAGCAAGCTCGTCGCGGGCCTGCTGCAGTTGCTGCCGGGCCTGTTGTTCGCCGTCGGCGGCATCGGCCGGCTCTACGCGGGCAACATCGCCCTCGGCGTGACCCAGCTGATCCTCAGCTTCGCCGTCGGCTGGGTCGCCTTCTTCTGTGGCTTCTTCCTGTTCGTGCCGTTCCTCATCACCGGCGGCCTGTGGTTGTGGTTCATCATCGACGGCATCATGATGTTCGCCGGCCGCCCGGTCGACGGCCAGGGCCGCCCGCTGCGCCCCAACTGACCCTCGCGTCACAGGGCACACGGTCGACGTTGCGAGTTACGGGCGGACGCCGCGAATCGAGGCGTCCAGGACCTGCGCCGTGTGGGCCAGCCGGATCGTCGCGCCCGCGCGTTGGACGGCGGCGGCGATCTGCATCAGGCAGCCGGGGTTGGCGGTCACCAGCAGCGACGCGCCCGTGGACAGGACGTCGCGGGCCTTGCGGTCGCCCAGCTCGGCGGCGGGGCCGGGGTTGAGGATGTTCCAGATGCCGGCCGAGCCGCAGCAGATCTCCGGGTCGGGGATCTCCCGCAGGTCCAAGCTCGGCACCGCGCGGAGCAGGGCGCGGGGCTGGGCGCGCACGCCCTGGGCGTGCGCGAGGTGGCACGCGTCGTGATAGGCGGCCGTCACCGGGACCGGGTGGCGCGGGGCGACCGGGCCCAGCTCGGCCAGGAACTCCGACAGGTCGCGCACCTTCGGGGCCAGGGCCGCGGCACGCGGGTCGTCGGGGAGCAGCTGGGCGATCTCCTTGAGCGCCGAGCCGCAGCCGGCGGCGTTGACGACCAACGCATCGACGTCGGCGAACGCGTCGAGGATCGCGGAGGCGAAGCGGGCGGCCTCGTCGCGGCGGCCGCTGTGCAGGCTCAGCGCGCCGCAACAGCCCTGCGCCGGCGGGATGACGACGTCGCAGCCTTCGGCGGCCAGGACGCGCGCGGTCGCGGCGTTGACCGACGGGAAGAAGGCATGCTGGACGCAGCCGGTGAGCATGCCGACGCGCGCGCGGCGCGGGCCCAGCGCGTTCACGAGGGGCGGCAGCGGGACCGCGCGGCGCAGCGGCGGGGCCAGGTCGACGAGCGTGCGCAGGGTCGCCGGCAGGCGCCGTTTCAAGGGCGTCCCGAGCGATCGGTACCCCACGAGCGGCGCCTTGGCGACCCGCAGCCGGCGGTGGTACGGCAAGAGCGCGAAGAGGGCCGTCCGCAGCACCCGGCCCGACGGCGGGCGGACCTCTTCCACCATCGCGCGGGTCTCGGTGATGAGCTCGTCGTAGCGCACCCCGGACGGGCACGCGGTCACGCACGCCATGCAGCCCAGACACGCGTCGAAGTGGCCGGCCATCGTCTGGGTCAGCGGCTCGCCCTGGCTCTCCTGCAGCATGAGCTGGATGCGCCCGCGCGGGGAGTCCATCTCCTCGCCCCACAGCACGTACGTCGGGCAGGTGGGAAGGCAGAAGCCGCAGTGCACGCAGTCGTTGATGAGCTCGGGCCGGTCCCCGCTCATCAGATGCCCCCGACGAAGCGGCCCGGCGCGAGCGTGCCCGCGGGGTCGAACTGGTCCTTGACCCGGCGCATGAGGTCCAGGCCGTCGACGTGGCCCCAGACGTCGATGCGGGTGCGGACCGCGGGCGGGGCGGTCAGCACCACGCAGTGCCCGGCGCCGGCCCGGGCGGCCGCGCGCAGGTCGCTGACGACGCCGGCCACCACGCCTGGGTCGGTGCCGCCGGGCAGGCCGGCGTAGAGCACGCCGGTGCCGGCCGAGCCGCGCACCCGCAGCGGCACGTCGTGCAGTTGCGCGGCCACGCCGGCGGCGGTGAGCAGGTACGAAACCCTCGAAAGGGCACAGGTCAGCTTGATGCCGACGTCGCCGGGTGCCCACGGGTACTCGCCCCAGCCCGGCGGGGGCGTCTCGCCCTGCACGGCACCGTCGCCGAGCAGCTTCTCCAGGTCGGCGGCGCGCCGGTCGACGCCGGCGGGAACGCCCTCGACCAGGGCGGCGACGGTGAGCCGGCCGTCGGCCATGTCGACCTCAAGTGCGCTGGGCACGACCTGCGAGCCGAGGACCGCGGCCACGGCCCGGCCGGCCTCGTCGGGGCCGACGGCGGGCGCCGACACGAAGCGGGCGGCGGCGGGCAGGGGATGCAGCCGGAACGCGCACTCGGTGATCACGCCCAGGGTGCCGTACGAGCCGGCGACGAGCTTGCCCAGGTCATAGCCGGCGACGTTCTTCACCACCTTGCCGCCGGCGCGGGCCACGACGCCGTCGGCGCGCACCACGGTCACGCCGATGAGCAGGTCGCGGACGGTGCCGTAGAGCATCCGGCGCGGGCCGGACGCGTTGACCGCGACGGTGCCGCCGACGCTCGCCCCGGGCAGCGGCTCGTCCAGCGCCAGCTGCTGCCCCGCCGGGCGCAGCGCCTCCTGCACGTCGCGCAGCGGCGTGCCGGCCCGCACCACCGCGACGAGGTCGCCGGCGGCGTGCTCGACGAGGCCGCTCACCCCGCTCATCTCCAGGATCAGGTCGAGCCGCTGCGGCGGCAGCGCCCAGTCCTGCCGGGTGCCCGCGCCGCGGGCGACCAGGGCCAGCCCGTCCCGCGCCGCGCCGCGCACCACGTCGGCGACCTCCGCGGTCGACGCGGGCGAGGCCACCGCCGCGGCGGGCACCCCGGCGATCTCAGCGAGCACCGTCACCGTGTGACCACCTCACCCTCACAGAACACCATCCTCAGAACACCTCAGCCACGCCGGACTCGTGCAGGGGATGGACGCCCTTGCGCCGGCCGGGCACCTCGCCGCACAGCCGCGGGGTCGGGAACACCTTGCCGGGGTTGGCCAGGCCGCGCGGGTCGAACGCGCACCTGAGCAGCTGCATCGTGTCGAGGTCGGCCGGGGAGTACATCCGCGGAAGGTGTTTGGCCTTGTCGACCCCGACCCCGTGCTCCCCGGTGATGGAGCCGCCGTGCTCGACGCAGATGTCGAGGATCGCCCCGGACACCGTCTCGGCCCGCTCGGCCTGCCCCGCGACCGACTCGTCGAACAGCACCAGCGGGTGCAGGTTGCCGTCGCCGGCGTGGAAGACGTTGGCGACCCGCACGCCGTGCTCGCGGGCCAGCTCGCCGATGCGCGTGAGGACCTGCGGCAGCGCGGTGCGGGGGATGACCCCGTCCTGCACGATGTAGTCGGGGGAGATGCGCCCGACCGCGGCGAACGCGGACTTGCGCCCCTTCCAGAACAGCGCCCGCTCGGCGTCGTCGGCGGCGATGCGGATCTCGAACGCGCCGTGCGCGCGGCAGAAGTCCTCCACCGCGGCGAACTGCGCGTCGACCTCCGCGGCCGGGCCGTCGAGCTCGACGATCAGCACCGCGCCGGCCCCGCCCGGGTAGCCGCAGTGCACCGCGGCCTCGGCCGCCTCGATCGCCAGGGCGTCCATCATCTCCACGGCGGCGGGCACCACGCCGGCGGCGATGATCGCCGAGGTCGCCGCGCCGGCCTCGTCGGTGCCGGCGAACGCGGCGAGCAGGGTGCGCACGGTCTCGGGCAGGCGCACCAGGCGTACCGTGACCTCGGTCGCGATGCCGAGAGTGCCCTCGGAGCCGACGAACGCGCCGAGCAGGTCGTAGCCGGGCGCGTCGGGCGCCCGCCCGCCGAGGCGGACCAGGTCACCGTCCGGGGTCACGATCTGCACGCCGGTGACGTGGTTGGCCGTGAAGCCGTACTTCAGGCAGTGCGCCCCGCCCGAGTTCTCCGCGACGTTGCCGCCGATCGAGCAGATCTGCTGGCTGGACGGGTCGGGAGCGTAGTAGTACCCGTGCGGGTTAGCGGCCCGGCTGACCTGCAGGTTGATCACCCCTGGCTCGAGGACGGCCCGCTCGTCCCGCGGCGCCATCTCGCGGATCGCGCGCAGCTGCGAGGTGACGATGAGCGCCCCGTCGGCGTGCGGCAGCGCGCCGCCGGACAGCCCGGTGCCGGAGCCGCGGGCGACGAACGGCACCGCGTTGGCGACGCACGCGCGCACCACGGCCGCGCACTCCTCGGCGGTGCGGGGCAGCAGCACGATGCCCGGCACGACCCGGTAGTGGGTCAGCCCGTCACACTCGTACGTGCGCAGCCGCTGCCGGTCCGTGATGATCTGCTCCGGCAGCAGCACCGCACGCACCGCCGAAGCGAGCGCATCGACACTCATGCCATACGTTCGTACGCCGGAACGGTCAGGAAGTCCACGAAGTCGTCGGCCACGGCCACCTCCATGAACAGCGCGCGGGCCTCGGCCAGATCCCGCCCGGAGTCCCCGGCGAGCGCCGCGAGCTCCTCGTCGGCGATGCGCTCGACGAGCTCGCGGGTGACCTTCTCGCCGGTGTCGTCCAGCGTGACGTCGTTGTGCAGCCACTGCCAGACCTGCGAGCGGGAGATCTCGGCCGTCGCCGCGTCCTCCATCAGGTTGTTGATCGCGACCGCGCCGGTGCCCTTGAGCCACGAGTCGAGGTACTGCACGCCGACGCTGACCGCGTTGCGCAGCCCGGCCTCGGTCCGCCCGCCCGGTGTCTGCCCGATGGCCAGCAGGTCGTCCGCGCCGACGCAGACGTCCTCGCGGAGCCGGTCGAGCTGGTTCGGCCGGTCTCGCAGCGTCGCGTCGAAGACCTCCCGGCAGACCGGGACCAGGTCCGGGTGGGCGACCCACGAGCCGTCGAAGCCGTCGCCGGCCTCGCGCGTCTTGTCCGCGGTGACCTTCTCCATCGCCACCCGGTTGACCTCGGGGTCGCGCCGGCTCGGGATGAACGCCGCCATGCCGCCGATGGCGTGCGCGCCGCGCTTGTGGCAGGTGCGCACCAGCAGTTCGGTGTAGGCGCGCATGAACGGCACCGTCATCGTGACCGAGTTGCGGTCGGGCAGCAGGAACTCCCGGCCGCGGGTGCGAAACTTCTTGATCACGCTGAACATGTAGTCCCAGCGGCCGGCGTTGAGCCCGGCGGAGTGCTCGCGCAGCTCGTAGAGGATCTCCTCCATCTCGAACGCGGCCGGGAACGTCTCGATGAGCACCGTGGCGCGGATCGTGCCGGTCGGGCGGCCGTAGCGCTCCTCGGCGAAGGCGAACACGTCGTTCCACAGCCGCGCCTCCAGGTGCGACTCCATCTTCGGCAGGTAGAAGTACGGCCGGGTGGCGAGGTGGTTGTGGAAGAAGTACAGCCCGAAGTCGGTCAACGACCCGGAGGTGCGCTGCCCGTCGACCAGGATGTGCTTCTCCGGCAGGTGCCAGCCGCGGGGCCGCACCACGATGGTCGGCCGCGGGCCGTCGCTCAGCGCATACCGCTTGCCCTCCGGCGAGGTGTACTCCAGCCGGCCGGCGACCGCGTCGCGCAGGTTGAGCTGGCCCCGCACGACGTTGTCCCACAGCGGGGTGTTGGCGTCCTCATGGTCGGCGAGCCAGACCTTCGCGCCGGAGTTCAACGCGTTGATGGTCATCTTCGCGTCGGTCGGCCCGGTGATCTCCACGCGGCGGTCCTGCAGGCCGGGTGCCGGTTCGGCGACTCGCCACTCGCCCTCACGCACGTCCAGCGTCTCCGGCAGGAAGCCGAAGGTGCCGCCGGCGGCGAGCGCGGCCTCGCGCTGCTCGCGCAGCCCGAGCAGCTCCAGGCGCCGCGCGTCGAAGCCGCGATGCAGATCTGCCAGGAAACTCAAAGCCTCTTCGGAGAGGATCTCAGCGAAGCGCTCGCCGAGAGGTCCGGTAATCTCGACGCCCGTAGCGTTGCCCATACGACCGACCTTAGGCCATATCGGGCGGTACCCCGGTGCGTGCCGCGAAGCGTGTGGTATGGGAAGCTCTGCCGAACGAAACTCAGGTCCGTCCGTGTGCTGGGCCGTCCACCAGGGGAGTCGACGAACTGTGAGCGATCGGGGCAGGAACCGCCGCCCGGCAAGGTCGACCAATGCCACCTCGCCGAAGGCTGGGGCGCCGGCCGAGCCGGACGCGTCGGTGGAGGAGTCGTCTGCCGAGGTCACCGACGCGACCGCCGCCGAGCAGATCGCGTCCGAGCGGACCGACGCGGACGAGACGGCCGCCGCCTCGGGGGACACCGACGCCGAGACCGACGCTGAGTCCGCCGCCGGCGATGCGCCGGAAGAGTCAGACAAGTCGGCGAAGTCGAAGGGCAAGGCGCCCGCGCCGCTGACGAAGGCCGAGCAGCGCGCCGCCGCCCGGGTCGCCGCCGCGAAGTCCGCCCGGCGGCGCCGCACCGGCCAGGCGATCGCCGGCACGCTCATCGTCCTGCTCGCCATCGGCGGCGCGTTCGCCGGCGTGTGGTATTTCGGCAACCGCGCCGAGGAGCAGAAGACCCTGTGCAAGAAGCCGGCGCCGAAGGCCTCGAACAACGCGTCGCCCGCACCGGAGCAGGCCGCGTATCCGCCGCTGCTCGGCGGCTTCGACAAGCGACTGGCTGAGGAGCCCAAGACGGAGGCCGGCAAGGAGCCGAGCGTCGGGGTGCGCCACGTTGACGTGCTCATCCAGGGCAACTGCAAGACCGTGAAGCCCGGCGACACCATCGTGGTCAACTACGTCGGCCTGACGTACAAGGACGGCAAGGTCTTCGACTCGTCCTGGCAGCACAAGCAGACCTTCCCGGTCGGGGTCGGGATGCTCGAGCAGAAGCAGCAGCCCCAGGTCATCGAGGGCTGGGACCGCGGCCTGGTCGGGCTCAAGGTCGGCAGCCGGGTCATCCTCGACATTCCGGCCAAGGAGGCGTACGGCGACACCCCGCAACAGCCCGGCGCCCCCGCCGGCGACCTGCGCTTCTATGTCGACATCCTGGACATCGAGGCCCCCGACGCCTCGGGCGGCCTCACCATCCCCGGCGGCAACTAGGCGCATCGGGCCCGGTCGCTGACCGGGCCCCCGCGCTTCGACGGGCAGCGCGTCGCCGAGCCACACCCCGACGCGAAGGACCCGGCGGTGCGGGCCCGGTTGCGCGCGCTGCTGCATCCGATGCCGTAACGCGGGGTCGTGCCTCAGGGGGCGGGTCGATGCTGCACGGTACCGGATCGCCGCCCGGAGGTTTGGAAGCGACGGATGCGGCTAAGCGCAACGTATGACGAAGCAGACCGTGGGCGAGGCGATCATCGCGCGACTGGCCGCCTGGGGCGTCGACACCGTGTTCGGGTTGCCGGGCGACGGCATCAACGGCCTGATGGAGGGCCTGCGGCGCAACGCCGACCGGGTCCGGTTCGTGCTCGTGCACCATGAGGAGGCGGCCGCGTTCATGGCCGTCGCGCACGCCAAGGCCACCGGCCGGCTCGGCGTCTGCGTCGCCACGTCCGGGCCCGGCGGCATCCACCTGGCCAACGGGCTGTACGACGCCAAGCTCGACCACGCCCCGGTGCTGGCGATCACCGGGATGCAGGAGTCGGGCGTGCTCGGGACGGCGTACCAGCAGGAGGTACACCTGGACCGGCTCTTCGCGGACGTGGCCGAGTACAACGAGCCGATCGTCAATCCGGCCCAGGTGCCGTCGCTGGTCGACATCGCGGTGCGCACCGCCCTGGCCCGCCGCGGCGTGGCACACCTGACCATCCCCAACGACGTGCAGGTCGCCACCGCGGGCGACAACCCGTACGAGGACGTGGGGCCGGTCCGCGAGCCCGCGACCAAGCCGGTATGGGTCCCGCCGCCCGTCCGCCCCGCCGACGACGACCTGCAGGCCGCCGCCGACCTGCTCAACGCGGCCGGCCGCCCGGCGATCCTGGCCGGTGTCGGCGCGCGTGGCGCCGGCGCCCTCGTCGAGCTCACCGCCGACGTGCTCGGCGCGCCGATCGTCAAGTCGCTGCTGGGCAAGATGGTCGTGCCCGACGACTCCCCGTTCGCCCTCGGCGGTCTCGGGCTGCTCGGCTCCGCGCCGAGCGAGGACCTCATGGACGAATGCGACGTGTTGCTCATGGTGGGCACGAACTTCCCGTACACGAAGTTCCTGCCCGAGCCCGGGCAGGCGCACGTGGTGCAGATCGACGCCGAGGCCACCCGCGCCGGGACGCGCATCCCGACCGACGTGCCGCTTGTCGGCGACGCCGCGGCCACCCTGGAGTCGCTGCTGCCGCGGCTGCGCCGCCGGGAGGACCGCAGGCACCTGCGCAGGTACCAGGAGAAGATGCGCGACTGGCGGGAGCGCATGGCGGGGCTGGAGAACGCGGAGCGCTCGCCAATCGCGCCGCAGTACCTCGCCGCGGCCCTGAACCGCGCCGCCTCCACCGACGCGATCCTGTGCTGCGACTCCGGGACGGTGGCCACCTGGGCGGCGCGGCACTGGCAGATCGTCGGGCGGCGCGAGTTCTACATGTCGGGCACGCTCGCCACCATGGCGCCCGGGCTGCCCTACGCGATCGCGCTGCAGCACGAGTACCCGGGCCGGCAGTGCATCGCCTACATCGGCGACGGCGGCTTCGCCATGCTCATGGCCGAGTTCCACACCGCGGCCCGTTACGGACTGCCGGTCAAGGTCGTCATCAACAACAACAACGCGCTCGGCATGATCGTCTGGGAGCAGATGGTGCTCGGCTTCCCGGAGTACGGCGTCCGCTTCGGCGACCCGGCCCCCGACTACGCCTCGTGGGCGCGCGGCTGCGGCGGCTTCGGCGTCCACGTCAGCGAACCGGGCCGCCTGGACGAGGCGCTGCGCGCGGCCCTCGCCCACGACGGCCCGGCCCTCGTCGACGTCGCGGTCGACCCGAACGAGCCGCCGATGCCCGCGAAGGTCACCTACCAGCAGGCCGTGCGCTTCGCCGAGGCGTTCCTGCGCGGCCAGCCGCATCGCGTCGCGATCGCCACCACGATCCTCGAGGACAGGATCACGCAGCTGAAGGGATGATCGAACGATGCGCGCCCAGCCCCGGGGCGCCCGCGGCACCGTCGGGCACCCGTACAGCGCCCTGAACCTCCGCCTGCTCCTCGCGCTCTTCGGCCTCGTCGTCGGCGTGGGGCTCGGCGTCCTCTCGCTGATCGCCGGGCTGACCTGGCTGGCGGTCGCGCTGTTCGTGCTGGCGGCGACGGCGCTGGTCGACACGGTCGTGGTGGTGCTGCGCCGCCGGGCCCGCTTCCGCGAGGGCGGCGGCCGCGGCTCGCTGTTCGAGTAGCGCGCTCATCGCGACGCGGCGTGTGCGCCGGCGCGGCGAATCGAGCGGTACCACAGCCGCGACCGCGCGACGCCCATCGAGACGCCGCCGGGCACGCGCATCCCGCCCAGGCCGACGACGCCGCCGACCAGGACCACGCCCGCGAAGGCCAGCAGGCCGGAGCCGGTGAGCACGTAGTAGACGGCGCGTTCGTCGCGCCGCGCGACGGCGGTTCCGGTCCCGTCCGGGTGGATGGTCGTGGCGTTGGACCGCTCCACCATCGGCGGCGGAGCCGGTTCGCGTGCCGCCTGCGCCGCGCTCAGCGTGCCCGCCATCAGCGCCGCGCCCGCGACGCACTGCCATGCCCTGGTCTTCATCGCGGGGCACGCTAGGCGGCCGCCGGGTGAGCCGTCGCCGCCCGCCGCCCACCCGGCGGGGGTGAATCGTGGCAGAGTGGGTGCGTGCCGATCTACAAGATCCTGCTCCCCGCGGAGTGGTCCGCGTTCGAGGCCGCCGGGGTGTCCGGTGTCTTCGAGGGCTCGCCGCTCGACCGGGCCGACGGGTTCGTCCACCTCTCCGGCGGCGACCAGGTGGCGGGCACCGTCGAGCGATACTTCGCCGACCAGCCCGAACTCGTCATCCTCGCCGTCGACCCGCAGCCGCTCGGCGAGGCGCTCAGGTGGGAGCGGAGCCCGTCCGGGGGCGTGTACCCGCACCTCTACGCGCCGCTGCCGCGATCCGCGGTCGCCGCCGTGCACCGCATCACTGACAGGTCCGATCTGTCGGCCCTGTCCTGATCACGTCGGGCCGGCCCAGCGCGTCGTGACGATCGCGGTCATGGCTGCTTCCTCCCCCTCGTCCCGCCACCGCCGCCCGGCGGTCGCAGGACAAAGTCTCGGCGAACCCGCCCCTTCCCGGCATGGCGTGCGCACCAGGATCGGGCCCCGTCGATCACGAACCCTCGATGTGGTGTCAGCACCACAGGGGGTTCGCCGTGGCGCTATACCGGGATGCGCGCGCGCACGAGGGTGCCCTGCCCAGCCGGGCTGTGCACCTCGATCGACCCGTCGAGCATCGCCATACGGTCGGCGAGCCCGCGCAGGCCCGTGCCGAGCTCCGCGTCGGCGCCGCCGCGGCCGTCGTCGACGACCGTGACGACGAGCACACCGTCCTCGACGCCGAGGCTGACTTCCGCCGCATCCGTACCGGCATACCGCGCGACGTTCGTCAGGGCCTCGCTGATGACGAAGTACGCCGTCGACTCCACCGCCGGCGGGAAGCGCTCCTCGGGCAGGGCGCCGACGCGCAGCTCGACGGGGGAGCGGCGGGCCAGGTCCGCCAGGGCGGCGCCGAGCCCGTAGCGGGTCAGGCTGCTCGGGTGGATGCCGCGGGCGAAGTTGCGCAGCTCGATCGCGGCCTCCTCCAGCGCGCCGATCGCGTCGTCGAGGATCGCCGCGGCGCGGGCCGGCTCGTCCGGCAGTGCGGTGCGCGCCCGGGCCAGGGCCATGCCGAGCCCGACGAGCCGCTGCTGGGCGCCGTCGTGCAGGTCGCGCTCCAGGCGCTGCCGCTCGCCGACCGCGGTCTCCATGATCCGGCGGCGGGAGGCCTTGAGCTCCTCGGCGGCGGTGTACCGCGCGCTGAGGTCCCGCAGGTAGCCGCTGAACACCGGCCGGCCCTCGACGGCGACGCGGGTGATGGTGAGCTCGACGGGGAACTGCGAGCCGTCGCGGCGCATGCCGGTGATCTCGACCCGCTGGTCCAGCACGCGCGGCTGCGCCGAGCGCAGGTAGCGCCGCAGGCCCTCGCGATGCGACTCGCGCAGCTGCGGCGGGACGATCAGCTCGGCCAGCTCCCGCCCGATCGCCTCGTGCCGTTCGTAGCCGAACGTCCGGCACGCCGCCGGGTTGAACTCGAGCACCATGCCGTCGGCGTCGGCGATCACCACGCAGTCCAGGGCCGAGTCGAGCACCGCGCGCAGCAGGGCCTCGCTGCGGTGCACGGACTCGTCGGCCCGGGCGTGGTGCAGCGCGTCGCCGATGCGCCGCCCGAGGCTCTTCGCCGTGCCCAGCAGCTCCGCCGGCGGGTCGTCCAGCTGTGTCACGCGCTCCCCCCGGGTAGGTTACGGACCCATGGGAATCCGGGTCGTGGTGGCCGATGACAGTCTGCTGGTCCGGGAAGGCGTGCGGGCACTGCTCAGTGACCAGTCCGACCTGTCGGTAATCGGACTCGCCGCGGACCACGACGAGCTTTTGTCCACTGTGGAGCAATTGGTGCCGGATGTCGTTGTCACCGACATCTGCATGCCGCCGACCAACACCGACGAGGGGGTGCGGGCCGCGCTCGCCCTGCGGGTGAGCCACCCCGCGGTCGGCGTCGTTGTGCTGAGCCAGTACGACGACCCGGCGCACTCGACCGCGCTGCTACAGAACGGGGTGGCGGGCCGGGCGTACCTGCTCAAGGAGCGGCTGGCGCAGCCGGGTCAGCTCGCCGAGGCGGTCCGGGCGGTGGCCGCAGGCGGCTCGGTGATCGATCCGCGCATCGTCGAGTCGATGCTGAGCGCGCGCAGCCGGCCGGCGAGCAGTGCGCTGCGCCACCTCACCGCGCGCGAGCGCCAGGTTCTCGCGGAGATGGCCACCGGCGTGAACAACGCCACGATCGCCGAGCGTCTCTTCGTGACCGTGCGCGCCGTCGAGCGGCACATCAACTCGATCTTCGCCAAGCTGGGCCTGGCCGAGGAGGGCGAGACGCACCGCCGGGTGGGTGCGGTCCTGCTGTACCTCGCCGATCGGTAGGCCGGCCGATCAGGAGTCAGTGGTGTGCGCACCACAAGGCGACGCGGATTCCGTGGTGTGCCCCTCGTGGCCTGCGGGGCCCGCGCCGCGGGACCCTGGCAGCGTGGATGCGCAGCTGACCGAGACCGTGCTCGCCGCCCTGGGAATCGCCGGCATGCCGGAGGTCCTGCCGCCGGGGCTGGTCCGCGTCGACGAGGACGAGCGGGTCCGCCTGACCGGCTTCCGCGCGGGCCGGCAGGTCGAGATCCGCAACGCCGCCGGCACGACGGTGACGTGGGTGCGCGCCGCGGCAGCGGACCTGCAGGCCCTGGGCAACGCCGCCGGCGCGTTCGTGGTCGACGCCGGCGCGCCCCCGGCCGGCGCCGCCGCCCTCGCCTCGCTCGCCGCGGTCCGCCAGGTCTGGCGCGACGTGCGCGTCCGCTGCGGCGCCGGGGGCCTGGTCGCGGTGCGCCGCTCCGGGGCGTCCGGCTATCTGTACGACCTGTGGCTGCTCGAGCTGCTCGCCGACACCCTGGACGCCGCGCCGCTGCCGTTCGTGGACGCGGCGGCCGCCGAGCCGCCGTACCGCTCGGTGTAGCGGTCCCGCGCTCAGGGCAGGCGCTGCTCCAGGACCTGGCCCGGCCATTCGGTGCCGTCGGCCAGCCGGACGGTGAAGGGCTCGGTCGCGGTGAAGCCCTGCCGCTCGTACCAGCCGACGAGTGCGCGGTCGCCGCCCCCGTAGCAGTCCACGCGCAGCAGCGGCAGGCCGCGCCGTATCGCGAGGGCCCTCGCGTGGTCGAGCAGGGCGCCGCCCAGGCCGAGGCCCTTGTGCTCGCGGCTGGTGACGAGGAGGTTGACGTACAGCTCGGGGCCGGAGGCGGGCGGGATCCAGTCCGCCGCCGTGCCGACGGCCAGCGCGCCGACCGGCCGGCCGCCGAGCTCCGCCACGTGCAGGTGGCCCGGCGGGACCCAGCGGGCCGTCGACTCCCGGCGCCGCGGGTTCGTCGAGTGCGGCTCGGTGCCCCACTGGCCGGTGCGACCCAGCGACACCAGCCACCGGGTCGCGCCGTCGAGCAGCTCCAGCACGGCGTCGAGGTCACCGAGCGCGCCGGTCCGGATGCGCACGGGCGCCTCGGTCAGCTCCAGCTCGATCTCGTCGTGCACCGCGATGCCGTACTCCCCGTCGAGCGGGATCGACGGCCGCACCAGCCGGCCGCGGTCGACAGCGCCGGGGCGGACGCTGGCGATGCGCATCCCGCGCCGCTGGTAGAACCGCAGCGCGTCGAGGTTGTCGTTGGTCGTGACCAGCCAGACCCGGCCCGTGCCCCGCTCCGCCGCGACCCGCCGCGCCGCGAGCAGCAGCGCGGTCCCGGTGCCGCGCCCGCGCTCGGTCGCGTCGAGCGTCACGACCTCCAGTCCCGCCGGCCCGATCTCATACGTCAGCAGGCCCACGAGTCGCCCGCCGTCCTCGGCCACGAGCCCGTCCAGCCCGGCGGCGTCCCGCGCGCGCCCGTCAACGACGACGCGGGTGCCGGCCCAGCTCGCGACGAGGGTCTCACGAATCCAGGGCCGGTCGGCATCGGTTGCGGCGCGCACGATCACGCGATGAACCCTACCTCGCGCCATGCACCGCGATAAATGGTGAAATATCCGAACTTGCAAGGATATTGTCGGGGTGTGGCGAACCGGCCGCGCGGGTACGGTGTCGGCATGTCAGACGCGCCGCCGGTGTTCGTCGTGATGGGCGTCGCCGGCGCCGGGAAGACCACCGTGGGCGCGCTGCTGGCCGCCCGGCTCGGCTGGCGCTACGCGGAGGCCGACGACTTCCACCCAGCCGCCAACGTGGCCAAGATGGCCGCCGGCATCCCGCTCACCGACGCCGATCGGGAACCCTGGCTGGCGGCGATCGGCCGCTGGATCGACGAGCGCGCCGTCGCCGGCGAGCCGGGCGTCGTGACGTGCTCGGGCCTCAAGCGCGCATACCGCGACCGGCTGCGCCGGGACCGCCCGCAGGTGCGCATGGTGTTCCTGGACGGCTCCCCCGAGCTGATCGCGCGCCGGCTCGCGACCCGCCACGGTCATTTCATGCGCGCGGAGATGCTCGACAGCCAGTTCGCCGCCCTGGAGCCGCCGGCGCCGGACGAGGCCGCGACCGAGGTCTCGGTCGAGTCACCGCCGAGCGGGATCGTCGAGGCGATCCTGAAAGCCCACCCGGACGTGACCTGACGCCGGCGGCTGCGGAGCGGGAGTCAGCGGTCGCCGCGCACGCGGCCGTAGACGAGCACGTCGCGCCAGGCGCCGTCGCGGAAGTCCGCCGAGCGCAGTATGCCCTCGCTGAGGAAGCCCACCTTTTCGAGGGCCTTCTGCTCGGCGATGTTCTCCGGCTGGATGCGCGCCTCGATGCGCTGCGCCGGGGTGCTCGTGAACAGGTAGTCGCACAGCAGCGTCTGAGCCCGCCAGCCGACGCCGCGGCCGCGCCACTCCGGCAGCAGGACGATGCCGATCCCCCAGTACTGCGCCAGGCCCGACCCGATGGGGAACCAGTGCACGAACCCCGCGGCGGTCTCGTCCGCCTCGACCATGAGCCGGCCGTCCTCGGCGCCGAGGTACCCGTCCTGCGCGAAGCGCCGCGCCGGGCCGTTCGGCTCTTGGTAGCCGGTCCAGGCCGCTCCCGCCAGGCCCGGCTCGGTGGCGAACCGGCGGAACATCGCCAGGTCGCCCTCGAGCACCGGCCGCAGTCGCACCCAGGTCTTGTTCACGTGCCCCCACCTCACTCGACCCGCAAGATCGCCCGTCATCTTCGCCGAAGATCGCGGCCGCCGCCATCCGGCGGATCGTCCGTAATCGCGTGACGCTAGCGTGTCAGACCATGGCCGTCGACGTCTTCGCGCATTCGTTCGTCGTCGCCGCGACACCTGGGGCGGTGCGCGCGCACCTGGCCGACCCGGACTCCTACGTCGGGCTGTCGCCGCTGGTGGTGGCGGTGCGCGACGTGCGGCGCGACGGGGACGTGGTGCGCTACGTGGCCGTGGAGCGCTTCGGCCTCTACCGCAACGCGATCCGGGTGGCGCTGACGGTGGGTGAGGACCGCATCGTCAGCGAGGTGGCCAGCCCGGGCCGGGTGCGGCTGCGCGCCGAGGTGGACCTGGCGCCGCACGCAGATGCCCCGGGCCACACCACGGTCACTGAGACGATCACCGTGGAGTCCCCGGCGCCGCTGCGGCGGTTCGTGGTGCGCCAGGCCCGGGGCGTGCAGCAGGCCCGCGCGCGGGAGCTGGCCCGCCGCTTCGCGTAGCGTCCCGAGCTAGCCCCGAGCCCAGCCGTCCACCTTGCGGAGCGCGGGTGCGACCTCGGCGCGGATCAGCTCGAACGAGCGGGCCCGGGCCTCCAGGTCGTACACCATGCAGGTGAGCATGAACTCGTCGGCTCGGGTCGCCTCCAGCAGCTCGATCAGCTGCTTGCGGACCGTGTCCGGGGAGCCGAGGGCCTGCCCCTCGCGGCGCTGCAGCACGAATTCGCGCTCGCGCTCGCTGTATGGATAGGCCGCCGCCTCCTCGGGCGTGGCCAGCGGCTCCGGCCGCCCGGAGCGCAGCCGCAGGAACGACAGCGCGCTCGGCTCGGACAGGAACTCGGCCTCCTCGTCGGTCGGGGCCGCGATCGCGCTCACCGCGACCATCGCGTAGGGCTCGGCGAGCCACCGCGACGGGCGGAAGTTCGTGCGGTACAGCGCCAGCGCCGGCAGCGTGTTCTGCGCGCTGAAGTGGTGCGCGAACGCGAACGGAAGGCCGAGCGCGCCGGCCAGCTGCGCGCTGTAGCCGCTGGAGCCGAGCAGCCACACGTCGGGCTTGTCGCCCTTGCCGGGGGAGGCAAGGATGCGCGCGTCGCCCTCGAAGTAGGCGATGAGGTCCTGCAGCTCCTCGGGAAAGTGCTCCGCCGACAGCCCCTCCATCGTGCGGCGCAGGGCGAGCGCAGTGTACTGATCGGTGCCGGGCGCCCGGCCGACGCCGAGGTCGATGCGGCCCGGGTGCAGCGCCTCCAGCGTGCCGAACTGCTCGGCCACCACGAGCGGGGCGTGGTTGGGCAGCATCACCCCGCCGGAGCCGACCCGGATCGTGGACGTGGCGGCGGCGAGGTGCGCGAGCAGGACGGCCGGCGAGGAGCTCGCGATGGCCGGCATGTTGTGGTGCTCGGCGACCCAGAACCGGCCATATCCCAGCGCCTCGACCCGGCGGGCGAGCTCGGTGGTGTTGCGCAGGGCCTCGCCGTTGGAGCCGTTGACGGCGACCGGTGCGACATCGAGGACGGAAAGCGGTAGTTCACTCACAAACTATGCTCAGCACCGGGCCGGGCGGCGATATTCCCGCACCGTGGCAGGGCTCGCCGGTCTGGTAGCGCAGTGCCCTGCTCACGTGACACGCTGCTCATGTGACAGCTGACCCTAGGGTATGGCGGGTCAAGGGAATGCCGCTGGCGCCGGCCGCCGGCCACGGCCCGCTGGACGGCCTCCGCCTCGCGGTCAAGGATCTCTTCGCCGTCACCGGCTTCGCGGTCGGCGGCGGCAACCCGGCCTGGCTCGCCGAGGCGCTGCCGGCGGCCGAGGACGCCCCGGCGCTCGCCCGGCTGCGCGCCGCGGGCGCCCACGTGCAGGGCATCGCGCACACCGACGAGCTCGCCTACTCCCTGTCAGGCACCAACCCGCACTACGGCGCGCCGCCCAACCCGGCCGCGCCCGGCCTCGTCACCGGCGGCTCCTCCAGCGGCCCGGCCTCGGCGGTGGCCACGGGCCACGCCGATGTCGGCCTCGGCACCGACACCGCCGGCTCGATCCGCGTGCCGGCGTCGTGCTGCGGCCTGTTCGGGCTGCGGCCCACCCACGGCGCCGTCCCGACGGAGGGCGTGCTGCCGCTCGCGCCGTCGTTCGACACGGTCGGCTGGATCACGCGCGACGCGCGGACCCTGGCCGCGGTGGGCGACGTGCTGCTGCCGCCGGGCCCGCAAGGCCCGCCGTCGCGCATTCTCTGCGCCGGCGGTACGGCGCGGGCTGCGGCCCTGCTCGGCCCTCCGGTGACCGAGGTGACGCTGTCCAGCTGGGACGAGCCCGACGCGCTGCTGCTGGCCTTCCGGCAGGTGCAGGCGGCGGAGGCGTGGCGGGTGCACGGCGCCTGGATCGAGGCCCACCCGCGCGCCCTCGCCGCCGACGTCGAGGGCCGCTTCCGCTTCGGCGCGCAGGTCTCGGCGCAGGACGAGGCCGGCGCCCGGGCGCGGCTGACCGAGTGGCGGGCCGAGCTGCTCGACCTGCTCGGCGACGACGCCTGGCTGGCCCTGCCGGCCGGCGGCCCCGGCCACCCGCGCGAGCTCAGCCCGGCCGGCCGCGACACGTGGCGCCGGGAGGCGCTGCACTGCGCCGTGCCGGCCAGCGCCTACGGTCTGCCGAGCGTCTGCGTGCCGACCGGCGCCGCACCGCCGGCCGGCATCGCGCTCGTCGGCCCGCCCGGTAGCGACCGTGCCCTGCTGGGGCTCCTCGTCGGGCGATGAGGAGCCCCCACGCGGCCTCGGCGCACCTCCGCGCTTGGCGGACGGGCCTGACAGACGGCGCGGGGCGTTGTAACCTACCCACGATGCTTACCTACAAGTGCAGATCGGGGGTCCCGTTCGCCGAAGGTGCGTGCTGATGCGCACTCACGAAGCGAATGGTGAAACCCGGCTTCTCTTCTGGCAGCGGATACGTGAGTTCGCCGTGCCGCCGCCGATGATCGAATCAGCCACCGCCCGGCGCGCCGCCGGGGACTGGGGCGGGGCCTGCGCGGCAGCGCGGGTCGATGTCGACCTCAACCTGCGAATCCTCGCGAAGACCCGGGGGCACGAGCTCGCCGGGCTCGTCCGGGCCGACCTGCGGCACCTGGCGCCGGACCTGCTGCGCTGGCACATGCCGCGGATCGCGCCGGACGGGCTGCTGCGGCCGGGGCTGACCGTGGCCCTGGCCCGGTACGGGCCGAGCGGCACGGGCGGGTTGCACCTCGTCGCCCGGACGCCGCCCGCCTGGGCCGGTGCCGGGCAGCGGATCAGCCTCGCGCTGTGGGACGGGGGCGGGGCGTGCGGGCACCCGCATCCGCGGCCCGACCGGCACTTCCGGGTTGACCTGCACCGCCACCTCTGGGACGCCGGGCGGGCGGGGGAGCTTCCCGAGCGGTGCGGCGGGCCGGGCCGGTGGGCGGCGGAGGCCGAGATCCTGCGGCGGGCGGACGGGCGGGGCGACGACGAGGCCGTAGTCGTGCGGCTCGGCGGGCGGCACCGGCTGCTGCTGGAGCGCTCCGGCCGGACCCGGCCCGCCCGCCGGGGCGGCGCGTCGCCTCCGGTCCTGCCGCACGCGGCGACGTGGGAACCGCCCGACGCCGAACTGCTGCGCGCCGGGCTGATCGAAGCCGGCCGGCTGCACCCGCTCGTCGCGCGGGCGCTCGCCCCGCAACGGGCGGCCGGCCACCGCGACGACGACAACGGCGGCCCGGGCGGCGATGGCGGGACGCGGCCGGTCGACTGCCGCGGCGCGCGGCACCGCATCGGGCTCGTGGGCGGGGCGCTGGTCGCCCTCGACCACGACCCCGAGCAGCTGCGCCGGGAGGAGCTGCTCGCCGCGCTCGGCGGGCCGCCACTGCCCTGCCTGCAGGCCATCGACGAGGCGCACCGGCACCCGGAGGGCCTCGACGACGTCCGCGCCCGGCTCGACCACGGCGACGCCGACGGTGCGCTCGCCGCGGTCGAAGGGCTGCTCGGGCCGGGCGGGCCGCTGCGCGGCGGCGCCCTGCGCGACGCCCTGGAGACGGCGACGCGGCGGCGCCTCGCGCACAGCATGTTCCGCGCGGGGCTGGACCCGCGCGCGCCGGCCGCGCCGCCCCACCGCGATCCCCGTCGGCGCGGCGGCGTCCGCGCCCACCCGCGCAACGCGACGAGCGCCTGACCAACCGCGACGGCCGCCCCGGCGCGGCCCCCGAAGCTCGCCACCGTTTCCCTTCACACACCCAAGGTGATGCCGCATGCCCATGCTTATGCCCACGCTTGACGTCGCCGCCGACCTGCTCGCCCTGCTGCGCGACACGGACACCGAGCCGCGCGCCGACGCGCAGCTGGAGGCCCTGACCCTCGCCGTCGCCGCCGACCTGCCCGTGCTGCTGTGGGGCGAGCCCGGCATCGGCAAGACCGCGGCGCTCAACCAGCTCGCCGCGGCGCTCGACCTGCCGCTGACCACGGTGATCGCCAGCGTCCACGAGCCGTCGGACTTCGCGGGGCTGCCGGTGCTCGGCGAGGATCCCGCGATGCACGGCGTGCCGATGGCGCCGCCGGACTGGGCCGTACGGCTGGTGCGGGCCGGCCGTGGCCTGCTCTTCCTCGACGAGCTGTCCACCGCGCCGCCGGCCGTGCAGGCCGCCCTGCTGCGCCTCGTGCTGGAGCGGCGGGTCGGGACGCTGTGCCTGCCGCCCGGCGTGCGGATCGTGGCCGCGGCCAACCCGCGCTCCTCGGCCGCCGACGGCTGGGAGCTCAGCGCGCCGCTGGCCAACCGGTTCGTCCATCTGCAGTGGACGTACGACCATGACGTCGTCGTGCGCGGGCTCGGCGGCGTATGGCCGCGGGCCGCCCTGCCGCGGCTCGACCCCGGGCGGCTGCGCGAGGCCGTCGAGTACGCCCGGCGCGCCGTGTGCGGGATGCTGTCCGCCCGCCCGGGCCTGGTGCACAAGCTGCCCAGCGGCGAGACCCGCCGCGGCGGGCCGTGGCCGTCGCCGCGCAGCTGGGACATGACGCTGCGGCTGGTCGCGTTCGCCACCGCCGCGGGCACCGACCGCGACGTGCTGTCGATGCTGGTGCGCGGCACGGTCGGCGACGGCCCCGGGCTGGAGCTGCTGGCGAGCCTCGACCGGATGGACCTTCCCGATCCCGAGCAGCTGCTGCGGGACCCTTCCGGGGCAGTACTGCCGGAGCGCGGCGACCTGCGCCAGGCCGTCCTCGACGGCGTGGTCGAGGCGGTCCGCCGGCGCCCGGAGCGCGCCCGCTGGGAGGCCGCGTGGGCCCTGCTGGCCCGCGCCGCCGAGACCGGCCCGGCGGACCTCGTGGTCGTGCCGGCCGCCACGCTCGCCGCGCTGCGCGACCACGAGTGGGAGGTGCCCGCGGCGATCGAGCGGCTGACCGGCGCGGTGTCGCTGGCCCAGCACGCCGATCGGGTCCGCGAGGAGGCGACCGCGGTGGCGGCCCGATGACCGAGCCCGAGCTGGACCTGCGGAAGCTGCTCGCCGCGCGGCTGCACGCGACGCGTATGCGCCCGTACCTGGCCACGGCCCTGTTCGCGCTGCACCCGGTGCCCTCCCGGCTGGTGCCGACGATGGCGGTGGACCGGTACTGGCGCTGCTACGTCTCGCCCGCGTTCGTCGAGCGCACCCCGCTGGAGGAGCTCGCCTCCGTCTGGGTGCACGAGGTCTCGCACCTGCTGCGCGACCACCACGGCCGCGGCGACCGGTTCGCCGCGCGGCGCAACTTGTCCGGCCCCGGCGAGCGGCTGCGGATGAACATCGCCGCGGACTGCGAGATCAATGACGACGCGTTCGGCGAGGGCTTGCCCAGCCCCGAGGGCGCCGTCGTGCCTGCGAAGCTGGGCCTGCCCGCGGGCGAGCTGATGGAGGACTATCTGCTGCAGTTCCGCCTCGGGCCGTACACCCGGGAAATGGCCTGGCTCGACTGCGGCAGCGGGGCCGACGGCCTGGACCGGGCGTGGGACCTCGGCCCGGACGGCGCGTACGGGCTCAGCGCGCAGGAGCGCGACGCGGTCCGGTTCCGGGTGGCGGAGGGCATCCGCGGCCGCCCGGGCAGCGTGCCGATGGGCTGGCAGCGGTGGGCGGAGGAGGCGTTCCACCCGCCGCAGCCGTGGCGCGACCTGCTGGGTGCGGCGCTCCGCGCGGCCGCCTCCGCCGCCGGGGCGGGCGACGACTACACATACGCCCGCCCCGCGCGGCGGTCCGCTTCCCTGCCCGGTGTGATCCTGCCGAGCCTGCGCCGACGCCCGCCGCGCGTCAGCGTGGTCATCGACACGTCGGGCTCGGTCAGCGACGCCGAGCTGGGCAGCGCGATCCTGGAGGTCGCCGCGATCGTTCGCACGGTGGGCGGCCGCCGGGACCTGGTCACCGTGGTGCCCTGCGACGCCGCGGCGCGGACGGTGGTCCCGCTGTGCGGCGCCGAGGGCATCCCGCTGACCGGGGGCGGCGGCACCGACCTGCGCGAGGGCTTCGCCCGGGCGCTGCGGGCCGGGGTCGGCGGCGCCCGCCCGGACGTCGTCGTGGTGCTGACCGACGGCCAGACTCCGTGGCCGCAGCGCCGGCCGCCGTGCCGCACGGTGGTGGGCCTGTTCCCTCGCTCCACAGCGCGAACACGGTGGAGCGAGCAGGACCCCGACTACCGGCCGGACTCGCCTCCGGCCTGGGCCCGGGTGGTCACGATCGGCTGACATATTCCTGGCGTGACGCCGCCCCAGCACATGTTCCCCCGCGAGGCACGGTCACCACGGCGCCTCGCGTGGGCTCCGACGAATAGCCGCGGAACCGGGTGATCAGAGCCCGCAGGCGAGCATCTGCCCGGGAAAGCCGGACAGAATTTCCGTATGGACCGGGCACATCTCGCCGAGCGGGCCCGCGACCGCGCCGCGGCGCTCGCTGCCCAGGGCGTGCACGCGGTCGCGCTGACCTGGGTCGACAACGCCGGAATCACGCGGGTCAAGAGCGTTCCCACCGGCCGCCTGCCCGACGCGGCCGCCTGGGGCGTCGGCATGTCCCCGGTGTTCGACGTCTTCTGCCTCGACGACTCGGTGACCACCAGCCGGCACATCGGCGGCCCGACCGGCGATCTCCGCCTGCACCCCGACCTGGACCGGCTGACCGTGCTCGCCGCCCAGCCGGGGTGGGCCTGGGCGCCGGTCGAGCGCTGGACCCAGGAGGGCGAGCCGCATGCGGCCTGCCAGCGCCGGTTCGCCCGCACCATGATGGAGCGGGCCGCGGCGGCCGGGCTCACCCTGCGGATGGCCTTCGAGGTGGAATGGTTCCTGGGCCAGGAAACCGAGGACGCCGAGGATCCTCGGCCCGCCGGCACCGGCCCCGCCTACGGCATGAACCGGCTCGTCGCGCTGTCCGGCTACAGCGACGACCTGCTCGCCACGCTCGCCGCGCAGGGTGTCGTGGTCGAGCAGTACCACCCCGAGTACTCACCCGGTCAGCTCGAACTGTCGGTCGCGGCCACCGACCCCGTCGCCGCCGCGGACGCCAACGTCCTGGTGCGCCAGACGATCCGCGCCGTGGCCGCCCGCCACGGCCTGCGGGTGTCGTTCGCCCCGGTCGTCACCGCCGGTCAGGTCGGCAACGGGGGACACCTGCACTTCTCGGTCCGCGACGCGGACGGCGCCCTGTTCGCGGGCGGCGCCGGCCCGTACGCCCTGACCGCTCGTGGCGAATCCGTCCTCGCCGGGGTGCTGGCGCGGTTGCCGGCGCTGTGCGCGATCGGCGCGCCCGGCGTGGCCAGCTACCTCCGGCTGGTGCCGCAGCGGTGGGCCGGCCCGTACCAGTGCTGGGGCCGGGAGAACCGCGAGGCTGGGCTGCGGTTCGTCACCGGCGTGGCGGGCCACGGTGACCAGGCCGCCAACGCGGAGCTCAAGTGCGTCGACGGCGCGGCCAATCCGTACCTCGTGGCGGGCGCGGTCTGCGCCCTCGTCCTGGACTCGGTCGACGCCGGGCTGCGGCTACCGGCCGAGATCGCCGTCGACCCGGCGTCGCTGCCGGACGGCGATCAGCCGCCCCGGCTGCCCGTCTCGCTGCCCGAGGCGATCGGCCGGCTGGAGGCCGACGACGGCCTGCGCGCCGCGATGGGCGAGGCGCTGTTCGATGCCTTCCTGGCGGTACGCCGGGCCGAGGTGGACCTGTTCGCCGACGCCGGGCCCGCGCACGTCGCGGCCGCGACGCGGTGGCGCTACTGAGAGCTGGCCGACGCGTGCCGGGTGTACGGGGTTGAGGAAGATTCGTACGGAAACGAACGCTAACGACGATCTTGGTTGAGCAGCCGGTCGTACGCCGCGACCGAGGGCAGTGCTCGCTGGTCGGGTGGCAGCGAGGCGAGCAGATCGACCGCTGGCACGACGCCGAGCACACCGACCCGCCGCATCAGCCCGCTACTGTCGCACGACCTGCGCCACTCGTTCGCGTTTGCGCTGGCCGCCGAGGCAGGCAACGACGGCTACGAGCTGCGGCGACGGCTGGGGCACCAACACGCTCCGTGAGGCGGCAATTTTCCCGACAGCCTCCAGCGGCCGCGACCAGTTCCTAGATCAACATTTGATCCCTGGGCGCGCGTCCGTTAAAGCCCCCGAGTGGGCCGGGCGCACCGGAGCAGGTCCGCCGCTTGTCGAGCGGTCAGGGGGCGAGCGACATCCCGAAGGTCGAGAAGATGTACGGCGCCTCGGTCCAGCGAAGCGTGGTCCCGCCGCCGTTGCTGACGATGCCGCGGGCCTCGCGGATGTTACCGGCCTTGAGCACGAAGACCAGCCCGCCGCTATCCCCGCCCCGACCGGCCGTGCTGCCGTTGACCTGGGTCGCCTCGACGCCGCGGTGCCCGACGCCGTTGCTGCCGGTCCACGAAGCGAAGCCATGCAATCAGATCCAGCGCCGTCCCCGTCGAGCAGGAAGAAGCCCTCCAGCTCCGGCCGCGTGAGATCACCAACGAACCGCTCGTACGCGGCAACTTGGTCATATCAGTCAGGAAGTTGAGGGGCACAGCCGGACAACCTACGACCAGTCACGCCCCAATGCGGACCCGGCCTACAGGGGATTCCAAGATCACCCTTAGCGTTGATTTCCGTACGGATCTTCCTCAGCAGCCTCGGTGTAGCGCCGCCGGCGGAGTTTCCGGACCGGCCGCCGGCAGTGGGACCGTCGCCGCGCTCGTGGCGACCGCGGCCTCAGCGAAGGCGCGGATGACCGCGTGGCAGCGCGAGCCGTCGCCGGCCAGCTCCGGCTGGAACAGCGTGCCCAGCATGAACGGGTGGCCGGACAGCTCAGCGACGCGCACCTCGCCGGTGTCGTCGTGGCCCGTGAAGCGCAGGCCGTGTGCCTCCAGCAGCGGCAGGTACGCGTGGTCGAGGCCGTACGCGCAGTGGTACCGCTCGACCGCGCGCTCCACGCCGAAGATCCGCTCCGCGAGGCTGCCGCGCGCCAGGTGCACCGCGCCCTCGTGCCCGACGAGCGAGCACGACAGCGGCACGATGAGCGGCCGCTCGCCGCCCGGGCCGCTCTCGGCATGCGTGGCGTCGGTCAGGCCGCACAGGTTCCGGGCGATCTCCAGCAGCAGGTGCTGGAAGCCGCCGCAGGTGCCGAGGAAGGCGATGCGGTGCTCCCGGGCGGCCCGCACCGCGGCGAGGGCGCCCGCCTCGTCGCGGTACGGCGAGCCCGGCAGCAGCCAGATGCCGTCGAACCCGGCAAGCTCGGTGCCGGCGACCTCCTCGGTCGGGATCCAGTATGCGTCCAAGGCCAGCCCGTGCTGCTCGCGCAGGACGTCGATCAGGCCGGGAACGCGGGTGTGCGAGCGGACGGAGGGGGACCGGTCGCCGATCAGCGCGACGCGGGCCGTGCGGGTCGTTGTCATGTCTGTCGTCATGGCTCGAGCCTGTCGTGAGCTGCCGTCATCAGTCCAACGACTCTTTGTGGTACCGACATAAGCAATCATGATGTCGTGGACCCGCACCTGCTGCGCACCTTCGCCGCCGTGGCGCGGCTGGGATCGTTCTCCGCCGCCGCGGACGAGCTCGGCTACACCCAGTCGGCCGTCTCCCAGCAGATCGCCGCGCTTGAGCAGGACGTCGGCGCGCCGCTGCTGCGCCGCCGCCCGGTAGCCCTCACCGACGCCGGCGCGCGGCTGCTTGAGCACACCGGCCCGATCCTGCTGCGGCTGGCCGCGGCGCGCGCCGACGTCGCCCGGCTCGCCGGTCCGCCGCCGGCCACGGTGCTCCTCGGCGCGACGCCGCTGTCCGGCCTGGACGCCGGGCGGCTCGTGGCGGTGCAGCGCGCCATGCCCCGCGTCGCGTTCACGCTGCGGGTCGCCGGCCGTGGAGAGGTCGCCACCGGGGTCGCCACGGGCCGGTTCGACCTGGGCCTGGTCGACGGCGTCACCGCGCCGAGCGACCCGCTGCCGCTGCCGGACACCGGCCAGCTCGACACCGCGGTCGTCGCCGAGCGGCCGGTGGTCGTGGCGCTGCCGGCCGGCCATCCCCTCGCGGGGCGCCGTTCGCTGCGCCTGGCCGACCTCGCCGACGCGGTCTGGCTCGACGCGCCCGAGGCCACCACTCCGCCCGCGCAGCTGCGCGCCCTGGCCCGCGCGGAGGGCTTCCGGGGCGGGCTGGCGTATCCGGGCACCGACACCGGCACGCTGCTGTCCCTGATCGCCGCAGGCGCGGGCCTGGCGCTGCTGCCGGCCTCGGCCATCACGTCGGCACTGCGCGGGGTGCCGGTGGCCGAGCCGCGCCTGGTGCACCGCACCGAGCTGGTCCACGGCTCGCTGACCGGGCCGGCCGCCGCAGTGCGCGCGGCGCTCAACGCCTGACGGCGGCGTCGCCACGCACGGCCGACCCGCCCGGCGCCGAGTACATTGGGCGAGCCTGCTCGATGGCCTGGGGTCGGGTCGTCCTGGCAGTTCACCCGGGCTCGGACGGGGCCGCCGCCCGAGCGGGCCTTGATCGGACGACCGAACGTCGGGCAGCGGCAGGGCCTCGACGACCCGGCCCGGGCACGATCATGGGGGGTTCCCGTCATCGGCATTAGCTGCAATCATGTCGCGGTGCCTCTGCTCGACGACGACGCCCTCGCCGGATCGGCAGTGGTGGCGAACTCCGCGATGAACCGTGAACGGCAACTCTCCGGTGTCGACAGCTACGAGCAGGAGCTCGGCTTCAACCCCGTCGACGTGCTCGCGGCCCTGCTGCGCGTCACCGGGGCGCCGGACACGGTCGCCTGGCTCGACCTGTGCTGCGGTTCCGGCCGCGCGCTGATCCAGGCGGCCCGCCGGTTGGACGAGCAGGGCGTGGCCGGCCGGGTGCTGGTGCAGGGCGTGGATCTCGTGGACGCCTTCGACCCGGCCCCGGACGTGCCGTGGCTGCGGCTGACCGTGGCGCCCGTGCTCGCGTGGGCGCCCCACCGGCGGTACGACCTCATCACCAGCGTCCATGGCCTGCACTATGTCGGCGACAAGCTGGGCCTGCTGGGCCGCGCGGCCGGGTGGCTGACCGACGGCGGCCGGCTGGTCGCCGACCTCGATCTCTCCGCGGTACGCCTGGCCGACGGTTCCCCGGTCGGCCGTCGCCTGGCCGCGGACCTGCGTGAGGCCGGCTTCAGCTACGACGGCCGCCGCCGGCGGATCGGGCGGGACGACCGCGGCGACGTCGCGTTGCCGTACGAGTACCTCGGCGCCGACGACCGGGCCGGCCCCAACTACACGGGCCAGGACGCCGTGCACTCCCACTACCGGCGCAGGAACGCCAACGCGGCGTAGCAAGCTGGGCGGTCGTCCCCGCGCTGGGCAGCGCCACGTCGGCTGACGGCCCGAGCCCGATGCGGTGCGCCGGCACCGCTGGGTCGAGCCGGTCGACCGAGATCAGGCGGGCCGCAGGTGCTCGGCGAGGATGGTCAGGTGGGTCCGGCGCGCGTCGGTGTGCCGGGCCAGCCCGTCGTCCGTGAGGTTGACGAACACGCCGCGCCGGTCGGCCTCGCACAGCGCGCGGGCGACCAGGCCGTGCTTCTCCAGGCGGGCGACCGCACGGGACAGGGCGCTCTGGCTCAGGTACATGTCCGCGGCGAGGTCTTGCATGCGTCGCTTCTCACAGTCCTGCGCGCTGAGGCGGTCGAGGATCTCGAACTCGCTCAGCGTCAGCCCGTGGCGCTCCTGCAGTGCCCGCTCGAGATGCCCAGCGACCTCGTTGTAGCTGGTCAGCAGCGAGCGCCAGCGTTCGATCAGGGCTCCCTCGGACCTCATGGGCGGCATCCTACCCTTTCCCGCATGCGATTGCACCTGCATTAAATGCAAGCAAATCTAGTGCATGGACATTGAATGCATGCGCATCTAGTGTCTCCGCTCGTGACTATGACACTCACCAAAGCACCACGGGCGACAGAGCAGGTCTGGACTCCACGGCTCTGGGGCGTGCTGGCGGTGCTGTGTGCCGTGCTGTTCCTCGACGGGCTCGACGTCTCCATGGTCGGCGTGGCGCTGCCCTCGATCGGCAGCGAACTCGGCCTGACGACCACCTCGCTGCAGTGGATCGTCAACGGGTACGTGCTGGGGTACGGCGGCCTCCTCCTGCTCGGCGGGCGCACCGCCGACCTGCTCGGCCGGCGCCGCATCTTCCTCGTCGCGCTCGGCGTCTTCGCCGTCGCTTCGCTGATCGGCGGCCTGGTCGACGACGGCGGCCTGCTGATCGCCACCCGGTTCGTGAAGGGGCTGGCGGCCGCGTTCACCGCGCCGACCGCCCTGTCGATCCTCACCACCACCTTCCACGAGGGCCCGGCCCGCAACCGCGCGCTGTCGGTGTTCTCGGTCTTCGGCGCGAGCGGGTACTCTTCCGGCCTCATCCTCGGTGGCCTGCTCACCAGCGTCGGCTGGCGCTGGACGTTCCTGATCCCGGTCCCGCTCGCGGTGGCCGCACTGGCCGCCGGCATCGCGCTCATCCCGCGCGACCGACCGGCCGCCGAGGGCGGCCACGACCTCGCCGGTGCGGCCACGCTGGTCGGCGGCATGCTGCTGGCCGTCTACACGGTCGTGTCGGCCCCCGCCCGCGGCTGGCTCGACCCGGTGACCCTCGGCTTCGCCGCCGCGGCGGTCGCCCTGTTCGCCGGGTTCGTGGTCATCGAGCGGCGGGTGCGCCACCCGCTCATCCGCCTCGGCATCCTGCGGATCGGCTCCATCGTGCGGGCCAACCTCAGCATGGTCGCGCTGTTCGGGTCGTACCTGAGCTTCCAGTTCATGATGACGCTGTACCTGCAGGACGTCCTGCACTGGTCGCCGCTGCGGATGGCCCTGGCGCTGCTGCCGGCGGGCCTGATCGTGGCGTTCGGCTCGCCGTTCGTCGGCCGGCTCATCACCCGGCACGGCACGCCCCCGCTGATCCTCGGCTCGATGCTGTCGATGAGCCTCGGGTACGGCTGGTTCCTGCTCACCGCGGGCAGCGCCCCGCACTACGCGGTCACCACGCTGCCGACGATGCTGCTGCTGGGCGGCGGATTCGCGTTCGGCTTCAGCTCGATCATGGCCCAGGCCACCGACGGCATCTCCGACGCCGAGCAGGGCCTGGCCTCCGGCCTGGTGCAGACGTCCGGCCAGGTCGGCGCCGCCCTCGTCCTGGCGGTCGTGACCGCGCTGGTCGCGGCCGCAGCCCCGGCCGGCGGCAACGACTTCGGCCAGTTCCACCCGGGCATTAATCTGGTGACCGCGGTGGCCGTGGCCGGTCTGCTGCTGAGCCTCGTGCCGCTGCTGGGCCGCCGCACGCTCGGCGTGCACCGCGCCTGATTTCGTCCCGGTCCGCAGGGCGCCACGCGGACGAGTCGCCGTCATTCGCGGCATCGGCCGTAGCCGGCTCGTCCGCGGCGTCCGGAGGACCGCACCGTGGCTTCGCGCTGATCGAGCCAGACCAGGCGTCACCAGCGCGGAATTCGGTTGCGGGGCCGAGGGCGGCCGGTGTCGGGTGAGCCCATGAACACCGACGAGATCCTCGCACGGTTCGACCGGGAGATCCGCCAGCGGCCGCAGGAGGGCCCGGGCGCGATCGTCGAGCGCGAACCCGGCATCGTGCGGGTCGTCTCCGCCCACGACGGATGGGCCGGCATCACCTGGTCCGACCTGACCGGCCTGGACGCCGACGCGGTCGTCGCGGCCCAGGTCCGCCGCTTCGCCGCGACCGGACAGCCGTGGGAGTGGAAGCTGTACTCGCACGACTGCCCGGCCGACCTGCCCGCCCGCCTGCTGGCGGCGGGCTTCGAGCCGGGTCCGCCGGAGTCGCTGCTCGTCGCCGAGGTCGACGCGCTCCGGCGGTCGGTGGAGCTTCCCGATTCGGTACGCCTGGTGCCCGTCACCGGCGAGCCCGAGGCCGACCTGCTGGTCCGCGTCCACGACGAGGTCTTCGGCGGCGACCACTCGGCGATCGGCCGGCACCTGCTCGCCCGCCCCGACATCGTGCGGGCCGTCGTCGCCCTGTCCGGCGACCGCCCGATCTGCGCCGGGCGGGTCGAGTTCCACCAGGGCACCGAGTTCGCGAGCCTCTGGGGCGGCGGCACGTCTGCGGACTGGCGCGGTCGCGGCGTCTTCCGCGCCCTTGTCGCGTATCGCGCCGGGCTGGCCGCGGCGGCCGGCTACCGCTACCTGCAGGTCGACGCCTCCGCCGACAGCAGCCCGATCCTGCGGCGGCTCGGCTTCGTCCGCCTGGCCACCACGACGCCATACGTCCGATCCTGATCGCGGCGGCGGCGCGGCCGTCGGGAGACGTCAACCAACGTCCTGCGGCATTGCGAACCGGAGGCGAGTGATGGCGGTCAGCAGCTCCTCGTGGGTGATCGGGGACGAGACGGAGCCGGTGCGGGCCTCGTGCATCGCTTTGGCCATCTGGGCGCGGCGGAGGGCCTCCTTCAGGTCGGCTCCCGTCAGGCCCGTCGCGGCGGCGGCCAGCGACTGGGTGTCCACGTCGTCGGCGAACATGCGGAAGCCGGGGGTCTCGTGGCGGGCGATGAGGCCGCGGATCAGCTTGGTCAGGATGTCGGCGCGGGCCTGGGGGCCGGGCAGCGGTATGGCGATCTTGAGGTCGAAGCGGCCGGAACGGACCAGGGAGGCATCGACGCGGTCCGGGAAGTTCGTCGTGGCCACGACGATGACGTTCGGGTTGGCCTCGATGAGGGCGTTCATCTCCTGCTTGAAGATGCCGGCCACCGCGTTGATCATCTGGCCGGCGGCGTCGATCGCGGCGCCGGTGTAGCTGATGATCGAGTCGAACTCGTCGAAGAGCAGCACCGTCGGCCAGCGCAGGGCGCGGGCCTCGGTGAAGATCCGCTGGATGTTCTTCTCGGAGTTGCCGACCCACTTGTCGAGGATCTCCGGCGTGCGGATCTCGCGCAGGTCGGCGCCGATCTCGTTGGCGAGGGCCTGCGCCAGCATGGTCTTGCCGGTGCCGGGCGGACCGAAGAGCAGGATGCCCTGCGGCCGGGTCGCGCCCCAGCGGGCCATCACGTCCGCGTGGCGGAACGACACGGCGACGTCGCGGAACTGCGCCACCACGTCCTCCAGGCCGCCGACGTCGTCGAGGCGCACCCCATCGCAGACCGGGGCCGACGCCGCGGGGCTGACCGTGACCGGCCCTTCGGCCCCGGTGAGCTGCATGACGGCGAGCACGAGCGAGGCCAGGGACGTCGACTCCAGCACGAGGTCGGGGCCGTCCTCGCGGACCGTCACGGCCGGGTCCTCCACGTCCTGCGGACCGGCCTGGCGGGCGCTACGGGCCACACCGACGGCGATGATCGTGCCGAGTACCGCGCCGGGCAGCCCGAGCAGCCGGAACAGTGCCCCGCCGGCCGCGCCGCCGGCGAAGAGCCGGGCGAGGCCGGAGAGGCTGAAGGCGCCGCGGACCCAGCGGGCGCGGTATCCGTCGGCGTCGACGCTGATCTCCACGCCCCGGTTGGGCAGGTCGTGCCCGATCGGCCTGGGGCCGTTGCCGGCCGAGAGCAGATGCCCGTCGACGATGCGCACCACGCGCCCGCCGACGTCGACGACCTCCACCGCGGGCCGCAGCGCCACCTCGGCCATGTGTCCGAGTCTGCCACGAATCCCCGCCGCCGGCCCGCCGCGCGCGGCTGGCCTCCTACCGGCGGCTCCAGCAGGCATGGACCCTCCACCACTGGCCTCATGGGCAACCGGCACGCATTATCAGCGGCCAGCGCGTGCACCATTTGACATTATGGAATGCCGTTCGGGGCGGCGGTTTCGGCCGGGTTCTGGGGATAATGGCATGTATGAGGGCAGCTGCAATTTTTTTCGGCTACGGAATTGGCTGCCATGCGCGACCGGACCAGGTCACGTCGTTATTCCCCGGCGAATGAGCAGTTCCGCCGGGAGCATGCTCGGCATCGAGACTGGGGCCTGGCCAGAAGGCACGCCGAGAAGCTGCGTCGCGTGCGCGGTGACACCCCGCCGGCGGTCAGCGACCAGCGGGACGGTCAGATGCAGGGGTCGGTGCATGGGCCGGTGCCGCCCTCGCCGCCTCCGCCTCCGCCGCCTCCGCCGCCTCCGCCGCCTCCGTCGCCTCCGCCGGTCACACGGCCTGACCAGGCACGGCGTCCCGCGAGCAGCGCCGTGGCAAACGACTGCGATCCCGCGCCGCGCCAAGCCGATGGTGCCGGGCAGCCCCGTCCTGTCCCGAAGCGTCGCCGCGCATCAACGCCACAACTGCGCCAGCCCACCGGGCCGGCAACGCATCGAATGGTTCGCGGCAATATGCGGCGCCCGGTGCATCACGGCCGCCTTTCGACAATGCCGCGCACGGTCAGGCGGAATCTCCGCCGAATTCCCCGAAAGGCGGGAACAAGCAGCCGCTTTCCCCATGGACCGCCGGTGCCGATTCCCGAATGTCTCGACAATGGCGACGGCCCGCGCAATGCACACGTCGACAGCGTGCACCGATAGGTGCCCGGGCCGCGCTCAGGCCGGCGGCTTGCCCGGGTTGAGCACGCCGTCGGGATCGAAGCGCTCCCGCTCTCGTCTCGCGGTTCCGGACAAAACGCGGATACTGGACGTGATCGCGAAGAGCTGGGCAGGAGACATCCCCGGATAGCTGTGCCGGGGATACGAGAGGGGTGCCATGCTCGATCGGTTCAACCGCCTCGCGCCCGAGGCCGCCGAAAAGGCCCTGCTCGCGTGCTGCGCGTCGCCTGGCTGGGCCGCCCGCGTGGCCGCCGCGAGGCCGTATCCGACGCCGGCCGACCTGGTCGTGGCCGGTGTCAACGCGTTCGACGAACTGGGCTGGTCCGACCTGCTGCAGGTGCTGGCCGCCCATCCGCGGATCGGGCAGAGACCCACCGGGGACGGCACCGAGGCGGCCTGGTCGCGCCACGAGCAGGTCGCGGTGGAGGGCTCCGCGCGCGAGCTGGCCGAGGCCAACGAGGCCTACGAGCGCCGCTTCGGCCACCTGTTCCTGGTCTTCTCCACCGGCCGGTCCGCCGATGACATCGTCGCCGAGGCCCACAGTCGGCTGGGCAACGACGACGAGACCGAGCAGACGGTCGTCCGCGGCGAGCTGCGCAAGATCGTCGAGCTACGCCTGGAGCGCCTCGCCGAGTCGGCCGAGGCCGCATAGGGGTCCGCAGCGGAGCGGCGCCTGGTCTGGGTCGATCAGTGCGAAGCCGTATCGAGCCAGACCTGGCGTTGGGGGCCGCTCATCATCGAGGCCGGAGCGAAGCGGAGGTTCGGCATGAGCGGTCCGGAGCGGAGCGGCGCCTGGTCCGGGTCGATCAGTGCGAAGCCGCATCGAGCCAGACCCGGCGGCAGGGACGCTCACCAGCGGCAGGACCGGGGGCCGTGCGGCGGCAGTGCGGCGGGGCGGGCATGAGTCTGTCCACGCACGTCCTGGACACGGCCCGCGGTATACCGGCGGCGCGGGTGCCGATCCGGCTGGAGACGGCCGATCACATCTGCATCGGCGAGGGGCAGACCGACCTCGACGGACGGCTGCGCTGGGAGGACATCGGGACCGGCCGTTACCGGATGGTGGTCGACACCGCCGCCTACCTCGGGGCGGCCGCGTTCTTCCCCGAGGTCGCGATCGCGTTCACGATCGCCGACGCGCGCCACCACCACGTGCCGCTGCTGCTGAGCCCGTTCGGATACTCGACGTACCGGGGGAGCTGAGCGCACGCCGGCCTACGAGCCGGGCTCGGACCGGTAAGCGGGCAGGGCCGGCGCGCGATCCGCCGAGAGGCGCATCGACGGGCCGTCCTCCAGGGCGAAACCCAGCCGTTCGTACACCGGGAGGCCCTCCCTCGTCGCGCGCAGGCGGACCTGGCTGACGCCGTTGTCCGCGAACCAGCCCAGCAGCCCACTGAGGCACGCGGTCGAGTAGCCGCGGCGGCGATACCGCGCATCCGTCGCCACGCTGAACACGTATCCGCTCAGCCCGGCAGGGTTGGCCGGCGACCCCAGCCGCTCCTCGAAGACCCCGATCGCGCACGCGGCCAGCCCAGGCCCGTCGCCGCCGGGGCGGTCCACCACGAACGCGGCGATGCGCGCCCCCGGTAGTGGCAGCCGCCGTCGCAGCGAGGCCACGGCCAGCTCCGACCACTCGCCGGGCGGCAGCGGCTCGCCGGCCATCGACTCCAGCATGACGATCCGCAGCCGGATGAGCTCCTCGGCGTCGCCCGCCGTGGCCCGCCGCGCGGCCGCTGTCGCGTTTGTCTTGTCCACGAGTGCGAACGTACCGGCCGTGGCACCCGGCGGGGCAGCGATTTTCGCAGGGATTACGCGCAGCTCAAGATCCTGCGATACTGCGGGAATCCCGGCCGGCACGACACAACCGCAAGGCGAGACACTCATGGACCAGCCGTCGCAACCGGATCAGCCACGACCGGATCAGCCGCTCCCGCCGCCGATGTATCAGCAGCCGCCGGTGATGTACTACCCGGCGCCGCCGACCAACACCTATGCGATCCTCGCCGCCATCTTCGCGTTCGTCGTCCTGCCGCCGCTGGGCATCTACTTCGGGTACAAGGCCCGCGCGCAGATCGCCCAGACCGGCGAGCGCGGCAGCGAGCTGGCCACCGTCGGCATCGTCGCCGGCTGGATCCTCACGGTCCTCCAGGCCGTCGTGCTCATCGTCTGGTGCGGTTTCGCCGTGTTTCTGGTCGGCGGCGGCCTGCTCTCCAGCCGCTGACGACGAAGACGGCGAAGGCCGGATCAGCGGGGACCCGTCCCGACCGCGCGAGGGAGCGGCCGGGACGTGAAGACGGCCGCCGCGCAAGCGGCGGCCGTCTTCGATGAACGGGGCGGGGCGGTCAGCCCTTCTTGACGCCCTTGCCGCTGCGGAACAGCTTGACCATGCCGGCGAAGAACCGCTCCATCTCCGAGCCGAACGGATTGTCGCTGACCACATACGTCCACGTGGCGCTCGGCCGGACCAGGCCCGCGTCGCTGGGCTCCCACTCGGGGCCGTCGATCTCCAGCTCGTCGAACTCGTTGACCGTGCGGTTGTCGATCTCGGCCAGCAGGCCCCGGAACGCCGGGATCGCCTCGCGGTGGAACTCGTCGAGCGGGTCCTGCGAGCCGAGCACCCGCAGGTGGATGCCCTCGCGCAGCGCGCTCATGTCGGCGAGGTGCTCCGACCACGCGTTGTCGGCGTGGAACAGCGCGACCTGGCGGGCGATGCGCAGCACCGTGTCCTCGCCGAGCTTCTCGGACAGCTCGTTGTACTTGTCCGGGCTGCGCTCCGCGAGCAGCTCGCCGGCCGCGTCGGTGGTGAGCAGCTCCTCGCGCCGCTTGCCGTGCAGCTGGCGGTGCTGGTCCAGCAGGTAGTTGTACCGCCAGGTGTTGCGGTGGATCTCGAGGTTGACGGTCTCGGCGACCCGCTGCGCCGAGCCGATCGCCCACCGGACGTCCTCGTCGTCGATCGCGCCGTCGGCGTCGGCCTGCCCCATCGGCATGGGCTCCGGACCGTACCGCTGGATCAGCTCGTCCTCAAGGCTGACGAAGAAGATCGACTCACCCGGGTCGCCCTGCCGGCCGGCCCGGCCGCGGAGCTGGTCGTCGATGCGGCGCGAGTCGTTGCGGGCGGTGCCGATCACGAACAGCCCGCCGAGCCCGGCGACGCGGTCGCGGTCCTTCTCATCGCTGCCGCCCAGGCGGATGTCGACGCCGCGGCCGGTCATCTGCGTCGAGACCGTCACCGCGTCGATCGCGCCGGCCTCGGCGACGATGGCCGCCTCCGCCTCGTCGTTCTTGGCGTTGAGCACCACGCACTCCACGCCCTCCTCGGCGAGCGTGGCGGCCAGCCGCTCCGACTCGGCGACGCTCAGCGTGCCGACCAGCACCGGCCGCCCGGTCGCGTGCATCGCGGAGATCTCGGCGACCACGGCGATGTCGCGCTCCTCGGCCGAGGCGTACACGCGGTCGGGCCAGTCCTTGCGGATGTTGGGCAGGTGCGGCGGGATGACCGCGACCTCGAGCTTGTAGAACTCGCGCAGCTGGTCCCCGACCGGGAGGGCAGTGCCCGTCATGCCACAGATCTTCTTGTACTGCGTGAGGAACGCCTGCACCGTGATGGTCTGCAGCACCGCGCCGCTGCCGCTGCTGCGGATCTTTTCCTTGGCCTCGACCGCGGCCTGCAGCCCGTCGGGCCACCGGCGGCGCTGGGCGACCCGCCCGCGGAACTCGTCGATGAGCTCGACCCGCTCGTCGCGCACGATGTAGTCGACGTCGCGGACCAGCAGCGCCTCGGCGTGCAGCGCCAGGTTGACGGCGGTCAGCGTGTCGAAGTTCTCCTCGGCGTAGAGGTCGATGTCCAGCGCCGACTCGACCTTCGCCAGGCCTTCGGTGCTCAGGTGCGCGGTGCGCCCCTCGTCGACGACTTCGAAGTCGTGGTCGCGGCGCAGGCCGCCGACGATCTCCGCGATCGCGAGCGGCTGGTCCTTGTCGTCGATCGTGGAGCCGGCCAGCACCAGCGGCACGCGCGCCTCGTCGATCAGGATCGAGTCGGCCTCGTCGATGATGACGGTGCCCAGCTCGCGGTGCACCCGGTCGGCCGTGTCCGTCACGATCGAGTCGCGCAGCAGGTCGAAGCCGGCCTCGCTGACCGAGACGTATGTGATGTCCTTCGCATACGCCTCACGGCGCTCGTCCGGCGTGGAGGACTCGTTGACCCAGCCGACGGTCAGGTCGAGCAGCTCATACACCGGCCGCATCCACTCCGCGTCGCGCCGGGCCAGGTAGTCGTTGACCGTGATCACGTGGACCGGCCCCTGCGCGGCATACCCGGCGGCGGCGATCGCGGCGGTCAGCGTCTTGCCCTCACCCGTGGCCATCTCGACCACGTGCCCGGCGAGCAGCACCTGGGCGCCGAGCAGCTGCACATCGTATGGCCGCTCGTCCAGGGCCCGCTTGGCCGCCTCCCGGCCGAGCGCGCAGGCCTCGACGAAGTCCTTCGGGTCTTCCCGCTGGTGCAGTGCCGTGGCGGCGGCGCGCAGCTCGTCGTCGGTGAGCTCGGACAGCTCGGCCTCGCGCTCCTCGATCAGCGGCAGCAGGGCCCGCATCGGCTCGAGGTCGATCGTGGTGCCCGGCTGCTCCTGCAGCTTGCGACGCCACGCGTTGAATTTGCTCACCAAACCCATGCCGAACACGATACGTCCCCCGCCGGGATGGTGTGCGTCCCGTCACCACGAGCCCTCACCCCGCTACGGTGGGAGGAAAATGATGATATGTCCGGAAAATGCCTGGTAATGCCCCACTCGCCGAACTCGCTCCGCGGCCCGCGCGCCGTCGCCGGCCGGGGGTGAGCGTGACGGGCGAGGCAGGATTGATGCCGTGGAGCGGGCAGTGACAGCGCTCAGCGCGCTTGTCGGCAAGGGCGGCGTGCTGGTGCTCAGCGGCGCCGGGATCTCGACCGAGTCGGGCATACCGGACTATCGGGGACCGGGCGGGATGCGGCGCAACGCCCAGCCCATGACCTACCAGACCTTCACCCGTGACCCGGTCGCCCGGCGCCGCTACTGGGCCCGCAGCCACCTCGGCTGGCGGACCATCGCCCGTGCCGCGCCCAACGCCGGGCACCACGCGGTCGGGCGGCTGCAGCGCCTCGGGCTGCTCACCGGCATCGTCACGCAGAACGTCGACGGGCTGCACCAGGCCGGCGGGGCCGGCGAGGTCGTCGAGCTGCACGGCGCGCTCGATCGGGTGGTCTGTCTGGACTGCGGCGAGCGCACGGCCCGCGACGAGCTCGACGCCCGGCTGGCCGCCGCCAATGCCGGATACACGGCTGAGGCGGGCGGCATCAACCCCGACGGCGACGTGGACCTCACCGACGAGCAGGCCGCCGGGTTCGTGGTTGTCGACTGCCGGGGCTGCGGCGGGATGCTCAAGCCCGACGTGGTGTTCTTCGGCGAGAGCGTGCCCGCCCCGCGTGTACAGCACTGCTTCGACCTCGTCGAGCGCTCCGCGGCGCTGCTCGTGCTCGGCTCGTCGCTCACCGTCATGTCCGGTCGGCGGTTCGTGGTCCGGGCGGCGAAGTCAGGGCTGCCGATCGCAATCGTGAACCAGGGGCCGACCCGCGGCGACGCTCACGCCGCGATCCTGATCGACGCCCCGCTCGGCGCGGTGCTGGCCAAGGTGGCGTGGGACCTGCGCTGAGCGGGCCGCCGAACTCCGGGTGACGCCGAAGACGCAGGTCAGGGGTTCGTGTGGGGGGCCGGTTGCTCTGGGTGGGCCGGCTGGTAGGTCCAGACGCCGCCGGCGACGCCGAGCGCACAGATCGCCAGCACCGTCCCGAAGACGTTGCCGGCGGTCAGTCCGATGACGGCTCCGACGATCGCGGCGACGGCGATGATCACCGAGATCACGCGGCGCGGCGTGATCCGGCGGCTCATGGCCCGGTTGAAACCATTGACGAAGCGCGTGTCGTTGCGTAGCGCGGCCTCGATGTCCGCGAGCCGCTGCTGCTCGCTCTCGCTGAGCATGACGCCCAACCTCCTCCGACGGGCCTGCCCGGTTCGTGATGGGTACCCGCTCGGATCGATCGTCACACACAATGCCCCCGAGTGGGCCGGCCAGTTAGCGCCAAATGGAATTCCGCAGTTCAGCGACATGTCGTTTCGCGGCTTTTGCCGGATCGGGCAACCTGCGAAAGATCACGCGATTTGCCATTTCCGGCCGCGAATGGCGTGGAATGCGCGAGTGAACACCGAGCGGCGTACGACCGGCAGAGGCGACCCGGGGCGAACCCTGCCGATCGGTTGACACCACCCATGCGGGGGTACTGGCCGAGGCATGACGACGTGGTTCATGCAGTTCGGCGAGCGGGCGCGGACGCGGCTGAGCGCCGCGCGCAGCAGCCCGCCGTTCCCCGGCCCGATCGAGGTGCGCCCGGCGTCCACTGTGGATGACGGCATCCCGCACGGCGTCAAGGTCGCGGGAGCCTGGGCCTGGCGGATCGTGCTGTTCATCCTCGCCGGGTACCTGCTGCTGCAGCTCATCGCCGCGCTGCACCTGATGGTGATCCCCGTCGTCGTGGCGATCCTGCTCGCCGCCCTGCTCGAGCCCGTCGCCGGCCTGCTGCGCCGGCGCGGGCTGCACCGCTCGCTGGCCGCCGCGATCGTCCTCGTCGGCGGCCTCGCCGTCGTCTTCGGCGTCCTGGGCGCCATCGTCTACACGTTCATCGCCCAGTTCCACAACCTCTCTGTACAGGTCCGCGGCGGCCTCAACGAGATCCGCAACTGGCTCGCCCGCGGCCCGCTGCACATCTCCGAGCGGCAGCTCAACGACACCATCGACTCGCTGCAGCGGCAGATCACCGCCAACCGTGGCGCGCTGACCTCGGGCGCGCTGAACACCGCCACCACACTCGGCGAGGTGATCACCGGCTTCTTCCTGGTGCTGTTCACGCTGTTCTTCCTGCTGCGCGACGGCGAGCAGATCTGGACCTTCCTGTGCCGGCTGCTGCCGCGGCACGCTCAGCAGCCGGTGGCCGGGGCCGGGTACTACTCGTGGTTCACCCTCGTGTCCTACGTGCGGGCCACGGTGCTGGTCGCGTTCGTCGATGCGCTCGGCATCGGCATCGGCCTGGTGGTACTTCGGATCCCTCTCGCCCTGCCGCTGGCCGCCCTGGTGTTCCTCGGCGCGTTCATCCCGGTCGTCGGCGCGACCCTGTCCGGCACCGTGGCGATCCTCGTCGCGCTGGTCACCCACGGGCCGGTCAGCGCGCTGCTCGTGCTCGGGGTCGTGATCGCGGTACAGCAGCTGGAAGGCCACGTCCTGCAGCCGCTGATCATGGGCCGGGCGGTCTCCCTGCACCCGCTCGCGGTGATCCTGGCGATCGCCACCGGGGTGGTGGCCGCCGGCATCGTCGGCGGCCTCGTCGCCGTGCCGCTGCTCGCGGTGGGCAACACCGCGGTGCGGTACCTGGCCGAGCACCACCGCGGCGAGCCGGCCGACGGGGACGAGGCGCCCGGCACCGAGCCGGCCGGCGAGGACGATCGGGAGGACGAGCAACAGCACGAGCGGGAAGACGAGCGAGCAGGCGACGAGAGACGTGGGCAGGACACGCGCGGCCGCGCGGAACGTGCTGAGGCCCGCCCGGCGGCGAGTACCGTCGATGACGAGATCAGGCAACAGTGAGGAGCAACCATGCCGCTGACGGGTGAGTACGAGCCGAGCGCGAGCGACTGGGCGCGCGAGCAGGTCGAGCTGTTCGAGCGGACGGACGGCGCCGAGGGCAACACCATGCGCGACCGCCCGATCATCGTCCTGACGTCGCTCGGCGCCAAGTCGGGCAAGATCCGCAAGACGCCGCTCATGCGGGTCGAGCACGACGGGCACTACGCGGTCGTCGCCTCGCTGGGCGGCGCGCCGAAGCACCCCGTGTGGTATCACAACCTCAAGGCCAACCCGCACGTCGAACTGCAGGACGGCCCGGTGCGGCGCGACTACACGGCCCGCGAGGCGACGGGCGAGGAGAAGGAGCTGTGGTGGCAGCGCGCCACGGCGACCTGGCCCGACTACGACGGATACCAGGCCAAGACCGCCCGCACGATCCCTCTCTTCGTCCTCACACCGCGCGACTGACCGGTGCTCGATTATCCAGTCGTGCTGACGCTGCTGGCCATGCAGCGGCAGAACTGGGAGCAGGGCGTGGCCGTCCACGCCCTGCTCGACCTGGGGCTGGCGGGCCTTGCCGGGCGGCTGGCCCGCGACTCGGCCGTCCACCAGAGCCCCGACGGGCGCCTCGGCACGATCGGCGGTGAGCGCGGCTCCGTCGACGGCGCCGCCAACTTCGAGGGTGTCGTCCGACTGGGGCTGACCGACGCCGCGCGGCGTCAGCTCGACTGGATCACCGAGCGGGCGCCGCGCGCCGCCGACGGCACGCTCTACCACGTCCTGGACGCGCCCGAGGTGTGGGCCGACACCGTGTACATGGTCGTTCCGATGCTCGCCTTCGCCGGCCGGCCCGAGCTGGCGGTCCAGCAGGCCGAGGGGCACCGGCAGCGGCTGTGCCGCGACGGGCTCTACGCCGCCGCCGACAACCGCCCCCAGCTGTGGGGCACCGCCAGCGGCTGGGTCGCGGCCGGCCTCGCCCGGGCGATCCGCCACGACCCCGACCTCGCCGGCCCGCTCGGTGGGCATGCCCGCGAGGTCATCGACGCGTGCCTGGCCTACCGCCGCACCGACGGGCTGTTCGGCGACGTGCTCGACGACCCGGAGTCCTTCCGCGAGGCGAACCTGGCGCAGATGCTGGCCTACGCGGCGTACACGGGCGTCGTGTACGGCTGGCTGGAGCCCTCCTACACCGCCGTCGCGGACTCGTTGCGCGCCGCGGTCGAGCCCCACGTCCACGACGGCCTCGTCACCTCGGTCTGCGGCGCGCCGACCTTCGACCGCCAGGGCACCTCCGCGGAGGCGCAGGCGTTCCACCTGCTCGCGGCCGCGGCGGCACTCGCCGCCTCCGGTGGTCGCTGACTCAGCTGCTCCAGGCGGTCCGGCTGCCGCTCATCGGGGCCGTCGGCGAAACGGTCACAGGATGTGATTGTCTGACCCCTATGGGGGACGCGGGACTGTTGCTCGTCGCGGTGGTCGAGATGGTGCCGGACTCGGTGGAGGCCGGGGCGCAGTACGAGGACGAGGTGCTGGCGCTGCTGCCGAGGCACGGCGGCACGCTGCAGCGCCGGCTCGCGGGCGGTGGCACCGAGGTGCAGATCATCAGCTTCGCGACGCGGGCCGGATATGACGCGTTCATGGTCGACCCGGACCGCCTCGCGATCCGGGCCCGCTACGGCGACACCGCCCCGACGGCCCGAGTGCTCGAGGTGACGGAGATCCCGACCACCACCTGACGAACGCCTCCGCCCGACCGCAAGTGCGCGACAGCGGACGCCGGCACACCACATACGCCGCGCTATGCTCCCGGCACGGTGGGTGCGTGACGCGGCCAAGACGGCGCCGCTTTGCGGGCACGGCCGAAAACTAAGGAGGAATTAAAGAAGTGATTGCGGAAAAACTGTAATCGGATGGCCTTCTCAAGCTCTGCCGGAGTCGCCGGCCGGGGCCGTTGTAATTCTTGCTTTATTTCTTGAATTTGGTCCCCTGGTATCCGCACACTGACTGGCGCAACGACCCGTGACGTTTGCCGAGACGGCAGAGACAAAGGATCGAAATGCGCAGGAAGACCCGTGTTCTGCTGGGCGCCGCCGTGGCTGCGGCTCTCGGTGCGAGCGGCATTTACATCGCGACGGCCGATGCCGGCGAAATCACTCCGGCGCCGAAACTGGAGGCGGAGTCGTATTCCGCGCAGTCCGGCGCCCAGACCGAGAACACCGCCGACAAAGGCGGCGGCAAGAACGTCGGCTGGCTGGCCGCCGGGGACTGGCTGCAGTACGACGACGTGACCATCGGTGGCATCGACCTCACCGCCCGGATCGCCGCGAACAACCGCGCCGGTGGCTCGATCGAGCTCCACCTCGGCTCGCCGACGGGCCAGCTGCTGGCCACGTTCCCGGTGGCGTACACCGGCGGCTGGCAGAAGTGGACGACCGTCACCGCCAAGGCCGCGCGCGTGCCGGCCGGCAAGCAGACCCTGGTCGCGGTGATGCAGAGCTCGCAGCGCGCCGACTTCGTCAACATCAACTGGTTTACCCTCGGTGGGGGAGCCGGCGCGACGCGCGGGCCGGCCACGGCCACGGTCGCGGCGCCGAGCACCGCCGCCCCGTCACGCAGCGCCACGCCGTCGTCGGCCGCGCCCAGCGCCAGTGCCGGAACCGGAACTGGCGCCGGGGCCGGCTGGGTGGACGTCGACCAGGCCGCATGGCAGCAGCAGCTGGCCGCGTTCAACGCGATCAAGCAGCTGCCGGTCCCGGCCGGCACGACCCGCGTCGCCGAGTTCCACACCGACTGCCAGGTGTCCAACGAGGCCAAGGACGACCCGATCGTGCTGCCGAACCTGGCGGGTGCCTCGCACATGCACACGTTCTTCGGGCCGACGGTGGACGCCGCCACGACGACGGCCGATCTGTTCGCGCGCAAGACGACGTGCAACGCGCCGGGCGACAACAGTGCCTACTGGGTGCCGCAGCTGCTGCGCGACGGCCAGCCGGTCAAGGTCAAGAGCTTCCGGGTGTACTACGGGTCGCGCCTCGCCGACCCGTCGGTGACCGTGCCCTTCCCGCCCGGCCTGGTGATGGTGCACGGCGACGCGAAGCGGCAGGTGGCCACGCCGAAGGGTGCCAGCGGCCAGTTCTGGTGCGCCGGCAGCGCTGAGGTCGGCCGCAGCGCCGACGGCAACTGGCCGGTCTGCGCGGCCGGCGGCAACCTGATCTTCCAGTTGGTCTTCCAGGACTGCTGGGACGGCCAGCACATCGACTCGCCCGACCACAAGTCCCACATGGGCCCGATCCAGAACGGCAAGTGCTCAGGCAAGTACCCGGTCGCCGTGCCGAACCTCTCGTTCATGGTCAACTACGACTCCCTCGGCGGCGACGGCCTGGCCCTCTCCTCGGGCATGGCGTCCTCGATGCACGGCGACTTCATGAACGCGTGGAAACCGGAGAACCTCGGCCCGCTCGTGAAGATCTGCCTCGACGCGAAGGCCAAGTGCGGCATCGAGCCGAGCTTCGCCGGGGGCTGATCCGCACGCCCGCTGAGTACAAGTCCGCTTGAGTAACGGTATGACGGCCCCCGCCGAGACGGCGGGGGCCGTCATCGCGTCGTGATCGTCTTCTTCGTCGCGAAACAGTACGTTCACACCATGAGGCTGCGGCCGTACGGCGAGGAGGACCATTGGCTGACCGAGGCCCTCGAGGGCGACCCCGAGGTCATGCGCCACCTCGGCGGCCCCGCCCCGCTGGGCCGGGCGCGGCAGGTGCATGAACGACGCCTCGCGGCCGCCGGCGAGTGGTACCGCACGATCCTGGCCGGCCCGCACGACACCCCGGCGGGGGTGGTGGCCGTGTTCGGCACGGCCTGGCAGGGCGAGGAGATCGCCGAGCTCGGCATCATGCTGCTGCCCGGCCTGCGGCAGCGGCACGGGGTCGCCGTCGGGGCGATCCGGCTGCTCGTGGCGGAGGTGCACGCCTCGGGCCGGGTGCCGCGGCTCCACGCGTTCATCGCACCGGCCAACGCGGCCGCCGCGGCTGTGGCGCGGCGGGTGGGGTTCGTCAGCGGCGGGACGGTCGACGTCGACTACGAAGGCGTGCCGATCCGGTGCGAGCACTGGGCGCTCGACCTGGGCGCCCCTGCTGGCTGAATGGCCAGGCCGAGGCAGGCTCAGGCGGCCGCGGATTCGATCCGTCCGGTCGTGGCGTAGTTGTGATCCAGCCACGCCGGCACGTCGGCGTACGGCAGCGGCCTGGCGAAGAGGTAGCCCTGGCCGAAGCCGCAGCCCATGTCGACGAGCCGCTGGCGGTGCGCGGCGGTCTCGATGCCCTCCGCGACCACGTCCAGGTCGAGGGTGTCCGCGAGCTGGACGATGCCGTGCACCAGGTCGTACTGGCGGGGCGAGCTGGCGACGGTCTCCACGAACGACCTGTCGAGCTTCAGCGTGTCCACCGCCACCCGGTGCAGGTAGCTCAGCGAGGAGTAGCCGGTGCCGAAGTCGTCGATGGACACCCGGACCCCGGCATCGCGCAGCGCGGCGAGGTCTGCGTGGATGTGCTCGTCGTCCCCGAGCAGCAGGCTCTCGGTGATCTCCATGATGAGCGCGTCGGCGGGCAGCTGCGCCCTGGCCAGCTCGCCGAGGACCCGCTGGACGAAGCCGGGCGAGCGGAACTGGCGTACCGACACGTTGACGCTCATCGTCAGCCCCTCGGCCGGGTACAGCCGGCGCAGCCGTACCGCGGCGTCGATCGCGTGGCGCACCACCCAGTCGCCGAGCGGCACGATGAGCCCGCACTCCTCGGCGATCTCGACGAACTCCAGCGGCGCGACCAGCCCGAACGACGGGTGCTGCCAGCGCACCAGCGCCTCGAAGCCGTGCGGCCGCCCGGATCGCAGATCCACGATCGGCTGGTAATGCAGCACGAACGCGTCGTCGGCGAGCGCCTGGTCGAGGTCGGTGCGCAGCCGCATGCGGCGCATGGTCTGGGCGCCCATCGCCGAAGAGTAGCGGCGCCAGCGGTTGCCCATGCTCTTCGCGCTGCTCAGCGCCACGTCGGCCGTGCCGAGCAGCTGCGCGTCGTCGGCCGCGTCGGCGGTCGTGGCGATGCCGATGCTCGACCGTGCGTTGACGACGCTGCCGCCGGCCACGAACGGCGCGCCGAACTCGTCGAGGATTCGCTGGGCGATCTCCTCGACGCGGTCCACCTCGGCTGCGCTCACCAGCACGCCGAACTCGTCGGCGCCGAGCCGGGCCACGGTGGCCGTGCCGGGGCACACCTCGACCAGGCGCCGGCCGAACTCCCGCAGCAACTCGTCGCCCACGTCCTGACCCATGGTGTCGTTGACGGTACGGAAGCCGTCGATGTCGATGAGCAGCACCGCCGCTGCCGCCCCGCCGGGCCGGCCCGCGCCGGCGACGGCCGCCTGGACGCCGTCCTGGAAGCGCAGGCGGTTGCCCAGGCCGGTCAGCTGGTCGAGGTACGCCCGATCGAGCAGTTCCCGCTCGAGGCGGCGGCGCTCGGTGACGTCATGGAGGGTGAGCACCAGGCCGCCCACGGTCGGTTCGCCGGTGAGGTCCCGGACGGTGACCTCCACCTCGGCGGTGGTGCCGTCGGCGCGGCGGGCCAGGTGCAGTTCGCCGTTGCCGACGGTCGGCCCGGCCGGCAGCGTGGGTGTGGATGGCGAGGTTGACGCCGCCCACAACAGGTCGGCGATCGGCCGCCCGACGACGTCGGTGCCGCCGAAGAGCTGCCGCCCCGACGGGCTGGCGTAGGTGATCCGGTCGTCGCCGCCGACGATGAGGATCACGTCGGTGGCGTTGAGCACCAGGGTGCGGAAGTACGCCTCGCTGTTGCGCCGCGTGATCTCCCGGTTGAGCGTGATGTGGTCGATCATGCTGGCCGCCTGCCCCGCCAGCACCCGCGCCGACTCCTGCAGGTCCACGAGGGCCCGCTCGGCGGCGGCGACCCACAGCTCGCCGAGCCGGACGCCGCCGATGGACAGCCCGCAGTGCAGCGCCAGCTCGAAGCCGCCCAGTTCGCGGGCCAGCCGGGCGGGCAGCTGCGCGACGTAGCGCATGCTCATCGCGTCGTCGTCGGTGCTGTCCTGCGCTACGTCCGGCGCGTGGACCTGCAGGACGATGCGGTGGGGGGTGCCCGCGCGCAGCAGCGAGCTGACCGCTCCCCGCACGACCCGCTCGACCGCGGTCACCTCGGTCGCCGACAGCAGCGCCTCGCACGCCCGGCGCAGCTCCCGCTCCCGGACCAGGGCGTGCCCCACGCTGCGGGCGGCGAGCCAAACGCGGCTCAGCGACAACGCGCCGAGCGCGGCCGAGCCGACCGCGATGACCAGCCCGTTGTTCACCGGCCCGGACAGCGCCTCGGCGAACAGGATGCCCGGCGCGACCAGCGAGGCGATGCCCAGCGCAGCCCGCCGCGGCTTGAGCTGCGTCGGGCCGATCACGCGGGGTTCGGTGAGCCGCACCATCGACGGGTGCAGCGCGGCCAGGCCGCCGGCGACGAAGAAGACGAGCCAGCCCAGGTCCACGAAGCTGCCCAGGTCCCAGTCACCGTTGAGACGGCGCAGGCTGAACACCACGTCGGAGACGAGCAGTACCGCACCCGAGGTGAGCAGGAGCGCCACGCTCCAGCAGCGGCGCGCTTCGAGGGCCAGCCGGACCATGATCGCCAGTAGCAGCACGTCGCACAGCGGATAGGCGATGGACACGGCCTTCTGGGTCGCGGTGCGGCCCGGGTCGCTGAGGTACGGGTCGATGAGAAACACCCAGGCCAGCAGGCCCACACCGGCGGTGAAGATCAGCGAGTCGATGACCGTCGCCCAGTCGCGGTTGCGCGCGCCGGACCGGCTCAGCCGCAACAGGCCGAGCAGCAGCAGCGGGAACGTCGCGCCCAGCGACACCGCGTCGGCCGCCGACGGGAAGGCCGAGGAGTGCAACACGTCGGTCTGCACGACCGCGGTCGCGGTGCCGATCGCGAATGCGAACGAGCCCGCGGCCCACAGCCACCAGGGGTGCCGCCGGCGCGGCCGGTGCCGGGCGATGCCGTAGCCCATCACCGTGAGGGTGCTCACCACGATGCCGGCGAACCACAGCAGCCCGGCTGCCGGCACGGCGATGTAACAGATCGCAAGCGCGAGCGCACAGAGCGCATAGGCCCAGGTCAACCGCCTCGTCACGGCCGCTCCCTCCTGCGCACCAAGAGCTACTTTGTCCTGCGAAACGTGGGTAGGCAAGGTCCTATCCGTCACCACTAGCATCGGCCGGGCGGTTCGCGGGGCGGAGGTTCCGGCCGATCTGGCAGGGTTCCGGCATGGACTTTGCCTGGCTTGAGGTGACCACGCTGGCCGAGCGGCCCGACCGCATGCCGCTGACCGCGGCCTTCGACGACCCGACCGTGGCGCCGTTCCTGTATCAGGATCCGGTGTCCGCCGCGCTGTTCGCCGAGCTGGTCGAGCGGCATCCGCAGTACACGCTGCTCGCCGTCGAGCGTGACGGCGGCCGGGCCGCGGCGATGGTGTGCACCCTGCCGTTCGCCGCCGGCGGCACGCTGCCGCCGGGCGGCTACGACGCGGTGCTGCTCGCCGCGGCCGCGGACACGCTCGCCGGGCGCACCGGCGCGGACGTGTCGGCGCTCTTCGCCACCGTGCGCCCCGACCTGCGCGGCCGCGGCGTGTCGGGCCACCTGCTGGGCCTGGCCCGGCGCAACGCGGCGCGGCTCGGGCACCCGGCGCTGTTCGCCCCGGTCCGGCCGACCCGCAAGCACCTGCACCCGCAGCTGTCGCTGGAGCGCTACGTCGCCCGGCGCCGCCCGGACGGTACCGCCGAGGATCCGTGGCTGCGGGTGCACGAGCGGGCCGGCGGCCGCTTCGTGGCGGTGGCGCCGCACTCGATGACGATCACCGCCGACCTCGCGCGGTGGCGGGAGTGGACCGGCCTGCCCTTCGACCGGCCCGGCCCGGTCGCCGTCTCCGGTGCCCTGGGCCCGGTGCTGTGCGACCCGGAACGCGACGTGGCGACCTACGTGGAGGCCAACGCCTGGTACCGGCACGACCTGTGAGCCGGCCGGACGGTCGCGCCGACGTCTGCGCGGCCGCATGCGGAAGCCCGGCTGAGGTCTCAGCCGGGCTTCGGTGACTGGTTGTGATCGTTCAGATGAGCCAGCGGTTGCGCTGGACGAGGGGGAGTTTGGCCCAGCGGCGGCCGAGGCCCCAGGTGTGGCCTGCGTAGGCGGCGGCCAGGACGATGAGCACCACGGCGTAGATGAGGTGGTAGTCGGTCAGCGGGTTGGTGGAGCCGGTGGGGGTGCCTTTGGCGGTGTGTTGGGCGAGGGGGAATTCGGCGAGCCACATCATGGCCATCATGAGGGTGCCGGAGGTGGCGGCGATGCGCAGGCCGATGCCGGCGGTGAGGGCGAGGCCGATGCCGAGCAGGCCGAGCATGAAGAGCCAGTTGGCGTACCAGGTGCCGGCGATGGTGTGGAAGAAGCTTTGGAGGGGGCCGGTGTCGACGGAGGCGAGGAAGCCTTTGGTGGGGCTGCCGCCGTTGATCCAGGCTTTGGCTTCGGGGGTGGCGTAGCCGAGGCCGAAGGTCTTGTCGGCGAAGGCCCAGATGAAGACAAAGCCGGTGGCGTAGCGCAGCACGGCGAGGGTCTTGGCGGCGGTCTTGGTGAGCATGCTGCCCGGGGCTTCGACGCGCTCGAGGTGGTTGGCCTGGTGGATGTGTGCGGTACGCATTTTCGGCCTCCTGCCGTTCCCTGGTGACACACACATCGTCATCCCGGGCCCGTACCTGGGGCTTGTGCCGAATCTCCCCACCGTCCGGGACCCACGTCCCCCCACCACCGGGACCTCCTGCCGGCCGGTGGCCGAGCCGGCCGACGTTTCGGCCGGGCGGTGCACGGTAGTTGTTGGGTTAGCTGGCACCGATTCCGCGGGAGGGATGACCATGTCGCCGTCCGGAGGAGACGCCTTCAACCATGCGTTGCACACGGCCAACGTCTGGGTCGCCGACGTCGAGAGCGCGTTCGGCACCAACGACCGTCGCTTCGCGCAGCGCGCCGTGCGCGCCTGGCTGCACACGCTGCGCGACCGGCTCACCGTCACCGCCGCGGTGAAGTTCGGCGCCCAGCTGCCCGAGCTGTTGCGTGGGATCTACTACGACGGCTGGGAACCGAGCCGGGCTCCGGAGCGCTACGGCGCCGAGGAGTACGTCCGGCGCTTCTCCACCCAGGCCGCCGTACGCTCGACGCAGGTCCCGGCGGTCGCGGCCACCGTCACGGAGGTCATCGGCCAGCACATGTCGCCCGGTCAGCTGGCCGAGGCGACGGCGGAACTGCCCACCGACCTGCGCGACCTGGTCACCGGCGCGACGACCGCGCCGACCCGTCCCGGCGCCGCCGCCCCGACGCGTGGCCCGGCCGCCGACCGTGTGGCCCTGCTGGAGGAGCGGGTCGGCGACCTCACGGCAGCGGTGCGCGCGCTGGCCCGCGGCCTGGAGGACGGCCGGGGCGACCGCGGCGGCATCGACCAGACCCAGGTCACGAGGGCCGCCCGCCTCGCCGACGAGATCTTGGTGGCCGGCGGAATCCAGCACGGCTCGTAACGCCCGCGAGATCCGGCTCGCCGGCGCAATCCAGCAGCGCCGGCATCGGCCGCCCGGTGGCCCGCCGAGCCCTTGTCTCGGCCGCGCCCTTGTCTCGGCCGCGTCGACCCGGTCGCCGGGGCGCAGCCCGAACGGCGATGCGGGCCGCGATCCGGTCGCTGGAGCGCAGCCCGAACGGCGACGGGGGCCCCGCCCCGGGGGCGGGGGACAGCATCACCGCCGGTTAAGGGAGGCGGCGTCGCCGGTGAATGTCAGCGGTTACGCTGGCGCCAGGTGGCCATGGTGGCCTCGATGCGACGCTGGTTGCGCGTGCTGCCGAGGCCGCGCTTGGCCCGCCCGTATAGCCAGATGGCCCCGCCGACGACCAGCGCGCCGACGATGAGATAGCCGATGCTGCCGATCAGCAAATGCAACACCCAGCTGGCGATCGCGCCCACGATGACCAGGCCCACGACGACGGCTACGGCACCTACCAGAAAACGACCCATGCATCCAGCATGCTCCCGCGACGCAACGCCGGCATCAGGGGTTTCCCGGACCCATGCGGCCAGGGTGACCTGTTCCGGCCTGTCTCTGCCTGTCTGGCTTATCTCGGCCTGTCTGGACTGTGTCGACCTGCCTGGTATATGTCGACAGGTCCGTGCTATCCCGTTTGTGTAACCTGTCAAGCTTGTTTCAGCTTGTTCAGATTGTCCTGACCTGTTCGGCCGTGTCGGCCCGTTCGGCCGTGTCGGCCCGTTCGGCCGTGTCGGCCCGTTCGGCCGTGTCGGCCCGTTCGGCCGTGTCGGCCCGTTCGGCCGTGTCGGCCCGTTCGG
>NZ_JBFAZX010000004.1:445870-461583 GCF_040689395.1 Dactylosporangium sp. NPDC051484
GTTCGGCCGTGTCGGCCCGTCCGGCCTGTCTCGGCCGGGCCGGCCGGGGCCGCCGGACGTGCCGAGCTCGACGCCCACGATCCGCCCGCCGGCGACGGCGGGCGGTGTGTGTGACTGTCCGTCGTCGGCGCAACGGCGCATCGGAGGGTTCGCGGCCCCGGCCGGCTCGGCGTGACGTGCGTTCCGATGGCCGGCGACGGACATGTGCGGCCAGGGTGGCGTGTGTCCCGATGGCCGGCGACGGGACGTGTGCGGCCAGGGGGTGTGCGTCCCAGCGACGGACGTGTGCGGCCGGGGTTGCGCGTGCGATGCGGGTGTCGGGTGGACGCGCTGGCGGGTCAGGCGGCCAGCGTGGCGTAGGTTCCGGCGGCCGAGAGCAGGGCGGTGTGCGTGCCGCGCTCGACGACGCGGCCGTGGTCGATGACCGCGATCTGGTCGGCGTCGCGGACCGTGGACAGGCGGTGGGCGATGGTGATCGTGGTGCGGCCGCGGGCCAGGTCGTCGAACGCGCGCTGCACGGCGCGCTCGGTTTCGTTGTCCAGGGCGCTGGTGGCCTCGTCGAGGACCAGGATGCGCGGGTCGCGCAGCAGGGTGCGAGCGATCGCGATGCGCTGCTGCTCGCCACCAGAGAAGCGGTGGCCGCGTGAGCCGACGACCGTGTCGTAGCCGTCGGGCAGGGACGCGATGAGGTCGTGGATCCGCGCCGCCCGCGCCGCGGCCTCGAGCTCGGCGTCGGTCGCGTCGGGCTTGGCGTATCGCAGGTTTTCCCGCACCGTCGTGTGCAGCAGATAGGTCTCCTGGTTCACGACGCCGACGATCGCGGCGAGGTCGGTCAGGCGCAGATCGCGCAGGTCGACGCCGTCGATGGTGATCCGGCCCGCGGTGGGGTCGTGCAGCCGGGCGATGAGCGAGGCGATCGTGCTCTTGCCCGAGCCGGTCTCACCGACGAGCGCGAGGGAGGTGCCGGCCGGCACGTCGAGCGAGACGCCGGCCACGGCCGCCGAGCCGCTGCCCGGATAGGTGAACGTGACGTCCTCGAAGCGCAGGTGGCCGCGCACGTCGTGGAGCGCGACGGGGTGCTCCGGCTCGGCGACCTCGACGGGCAGGTCGAGGTATTCGAAGATGCGCGCGAACAGCGCGAGTGAGCTGGTGAGCGCGACGCCGACGCCGAGCAGGCCCATGAGCGGCCGGAAGAGGCCAGCCTGCAGCGCGGTGAAGGCGACCAGGGTGCCGATGCTCAGCGAGCCCGCGGTCATCGGCAGGCCGGCGCTGAGGTAGATGATCGCCGGGATGGCGGCGAAGATGATGCTCATCGACGCCATCCGCCAGCGGCCGGCCAGCTCGGAGCGCAGCTCGAGGTCGATCAGCCGCTCGGAGGAGGCGGTGAACCGGTCGATCAGCGCGCCGCCCGCGCCCATGGTCTTGCTCAGGCGTACACCACTGATGGAAAGACCCTCCTCGATCGTCACGTTGAGGTCGGCCAGCTCGCGTTGGCGCTGGGCGGTGATCTCGCGCCGCATGCTCGCGACCTTGCGGGTCAGGTAGATCGCGGGCGGCAGCACGACGAGCGAGACCAGCGACAGCCGCCAGGACAGCGCCGTCATGGCGACGGCGGTGGCGACCGCGGTGGTGAGGTTGGACGCGATGGACGTGGCGGTGTTGGTGACGACCGTCTCCATCCCGCCGATGTCGTTGGTGATGCGCGACTGCACCTCGCCGGTGCGCGTGCGGGTGAAGAAGCCGATCGACTGCCGCTGCAGGTGCGTGAAGACGTCGGTGCGCAGCCGGTGCATGACCAGCTGGCCGACCTTGGTCGATAGCCACGTCTGGACCACGCCGAGCGCCGAGGTGATGGCGGCCACGGCGACCATGCCGAGCACCAGCCAGACGAGCAGCCGGGTGTCGCGGGCGGGCAGCGCGCGGTCGATGACCTCGCGGAGCAGGAACGGCGACGCCATCGACAGTACCGATGACACCACGATGATGAGCACGACGACCGCGAGCCGGTCGCGATGCGCGGCGAACAGGCGGCCGATGCGAGTCAGGGAGACTTGCTTGGCCTGCGCTTTCTCGGCGGCGCTGACCTTCCGGGGCCCGCGGACGCGGGTGGGGTGATTGGGCTCCAAGGGGAACGCCTCTCTGTCGGAAACATGTTGAGGTTACCTCACTATGAGGTAGCAACACCAACCCCTGCTACCGTGTTCCCGTGGAGGACGAGAGCCTCGCTGAGCTCTTCTGGAGCGTGGCGCGCCGGCTGCGGCACCGCTCGCACGAGTCGCTGCAGCCGCTGGGGATCACGCCAGGGCAGGCGCGCGCTCTGAACGTGCTCGCCCGGCACGGCACCATGCGCCCGAGCGAGATGTCCGAGCACCTGAAGATCGCCCCGCGCTCGACGACCGAGGTGGTCGACGGGCTGGAGGAGCGTGGCCTCGTGGAGCGGCTGCCCGACCCCGCCGACCGCCGGGCGACGCTGGTGGAGCTCACGCCTTCCGGCGGTAGCGTCGCGGGGAGCATCCGTGCCGAGCGCGGCGTCGAGGGCGAACGCTTCTTCGCCGCCCTCCCGCCGCGGGACCGGGCGGAGCTGGCCCGCATACTCACCGCACTGCGGGTATCAGAACCTCCGTGATCAACGCGCGCGAGCACGGCATGGTCGGTGACGGTGTCACCAACGACCAGCCGGCGCTGCAGCGGCTGGTCGACGCCGGCCCGCCCGGCGAGGTGATCTACTGCCCGGCCGGGACGTATTTGATCCGCGACGTCGCCACCGTCTGGCGCACCGGCGTGTCGCTGATCGGCGACGGCCCGTCGGCGACCCGTTTCGTGCTGTCCAACCCGGGCGCGCCGGGCGTCCCGGTGCCGCTGACGTTCTGGACCACGCTGCAACACGGTGCCTCGCCGGAGCGCGCGATCGCGGACGTCACCTTCGCCGGGTTCGAGATCGACGGCTCGCAGGTCACGCTGCCCGCGTATGACGTGCTGGCCAAGGGGCTCGGCCTGCAGTACGTGCTGCGCGGCTCCTTCCGTGACCTCTACATCCACGACACGCCCGCGACCGGCTTCGGCTGCGACTTCCTGCAGGACACGACCGTGGAGCGCGTGGTCGCGGCCGGTTGCGGGCGGCTGGACTCCGGCTGGGAGAAGGGCGGCGCCGGCATCGGCATCGGTGTGGGTGGCTGGGGCGCGGTCGAGCGCCTGACCGTGAGCGAGTGCGTAACGCTGCGCAACGGCACCAACGGCATCTTCGTCGAGCTGCAGGACGCCTCGTGGACCCCGCCGCGCGGCATCCGCGTCCTGGGCTGCCACGCCGAGAACAACAAGTACGGCATCTCCGACTGGGGCGCCGACGGCCTGCTCGTCTCCGGCTGCACGATGATCGGCAACCACACCGCCGGCTTCGACGTCTCCGGGCAGGGCACCACGCACATCGCTGGCCGCTACGGCGTGATCACCGGTTGTGTCGTCGACGACAACCCGGGCGACGGCGTCAGCATCGGCAACACCCCGGGCGGATACACGGTCACCGCGACGCGCATCAGCCGCAACGGCGGCCACGGCTACCGCCAGCACAACCTGCCCGGCGCGATCCGGCTCCCGGCCGCCGACATGGTGCTCGACGGCAACGACATCTGGGACAACGCGGGCGACGGCATCCGCATCGACGGCGCGTTGATCGACCCGTTCCTCGTCAACAACCGCATTCGAGGCAACGGTACGTCCACGAGCCCGTCCGCCGGCATCGCGATCAACGCCCGGGTCGTCTCGGCGACGATCCGCAACCAGCGGATCTGGGACCGCCACACCCCGCCGACGCAGCGGGCGTCGCTGGCGGTGACCGCGCACGGCGAGCTGGCCGATTCCGTGTTCCTCGACCTGGAGCCGGTCGTCGAACCGGACATGTACGCCACCTCGTGACGGGATTCTTATCCGCTTGACCGGCGTGTGACCCTCGTCGGGTGAGCGAATACCTCCGCCTCAACCGCGCCCAGTGGGACGAGCGCGCCCCGGCGCATGCGGCCTCCACCGGGTACGCGATCGATCGGTTCGTGGACGATCCCCAGTACCTCAGCGAGGTGGTCCGCTTCGACCGCCCGCGCCTGGGCGACGTGCGCGGGCTACGGGCCGTACACCTGCAGTGCCACATCGGCACGGACACGCTGTCGCTGCACCGCCTCGGCGCCCGCGTCACCGGCCTGGACTTCTCGCCCGCGTCGCTGGCGGCGGCGCGCGCCCTGGCCGAGCGCACCGGCGCGGACATCGACTACGTCGAGTCGGACGTCTACGCCGCGCCGAACGTGCTCGAGCCGGGCTCGTTCGACCTGGTGTACACCGGCGTCGGCGCGCTGTGCTGGCTGCCCGGCATCCGTCGCTGGGCCGCGGTCGTCGCCACCCTGCTGCGCCCCGGCGGCCGCCTGTTCATCCGAGAGGGCCACCCGATGCTGTGGAGCGTCGACGAGACCCGCGGCGACGGCGTCCTGGCGGTGCACTTCCCGTACTTCGAGCAAGAGGCCCCGCTCGTGTGGGACGACGGAACCACGTACGTCGAGACGGACGTCAAGTTCGTCAATAACGTCACCCACCAGTGGAACCACGGCCTCGGCGAGATCGTCACGGCGTTGCTCGGCGAGGGCCTGGAGCTGACCATGCTGCAGGAGCACGACAGCTGCCCGTGGGACCCGCTGCCCGGCTTCACCGTCGGTGACGAGCACGGGGAGTACCGGTTGGCCGAGCGCCCCGAGCGACTGCCGCTTACATACACTCTTCAGGCACGCAAGCGTTCGTACTGAAGAGGAGCCGTCGCCGTGGCCGATGAGCAGGACGTGAACGAGGTCGTGGCAGCGGCCGCCCGGGCTGCGCGGGCCGCCGCCGGTTCGCTCGCGGCGGCGCCGGCCAAGACCATCGACGAGGCCCTGCGTGGCATGGCCAGCCGCCTCGCCGCGACCCCCGGCCCGATCCTCGCCGCCAACGCCGCCGACGTCGCCGCGGCCGAGGCCGGCGGCATGAGCGGCGGCCTGCTGGACCGGCTCCGCCTGGACGAGGCCCGCCTGGCGGCGATGGCCGAGCAGCTGAACATCCTCGCCGACGTCGCACCCGAGCCGGCCCGGCGCACGGTGCGCGAGCTCGGCGGCGGCCTGATCCTGCAGGAGTGGCGGCGCCCGGTCGGCGTCATCGGCGCCAACTACGAGGCCCGCCCCAACGTCACCGTCGACGTCGCCTCCCAGCTGGTCAAGTCGCAGAACGGCGGCGTGCTGCGCACCGGCTCGGCCGCCCTCGCCTCCGCGATCGCCCTCATGGACGAGGTCGTCGCACCCGCCCTCGCCGAGGCCGGCCTCGACCCGGCCGCCGTGCAGCTCATCCGGGCCCGTGGCCGCGGCTCCGCCGAGGCGCTGGTCGCTCAGCCCGGCCTGATCCCGCTCGTCATCCTGCGCGGCAGCGGCGAGAGCACCCGCAGCCTGGCGGAGAAGGCCGCGCTGCGGGGCGTGCGCACCCTCGCCCACGCCGACGGCGGCGGGGTGCTCTACATCGACGCCGCCGCCGACCTCGACAAGGCGTTCGCGCTCATCACCGCCGGCCTCGACCGCCTCGGCGTGTGCAACCGCCTCAACCTGCTGCTCATCCACCGCGACCGCTTCGACGACCTGGTGTCCCGCGTCACCGAAGCGGTCGCCCCGAGGGTCGCCGTCTCGCTGCCGCCGCACGACCACCCGCTCGGGTATGAGTGGGCCCTCGACTCGGCCCGTGAGGCGACCATCACGATCGCCCCGGCCGCCGGCCCGCTCGACGCCGCCCGCATCGCCAACGACGAGACCTCCGGCCTGGCCGCCGGCGTCGTCACCGAGGACGCCGCCGCGGCCCGCGAGTTCCTGTCGGCGTACGCGGGCACCGGCGCCTTCTGGAACGCCACGACCCGCCTGCTGGACGGCTTCAAGCTGCTCAACGTCCCGGAGACCGGCATCAACATCGACCGGGTCCCCGGCCCGCGCGGCCCGGTCACGTTCCGCGACCTGTCCCTGCGCCAATACGCGGTCGTCCCCGCCGACCGCCTCACCGACCTCGACTGAGCCGCCGGCGCGGACGGCCGGGGCGGCGTCAGCCGGCGGCGCGGCGGGCGAACAGCTCGCGCTCGGTCTCGTTGCGCGTGAGTGCGGAGGCGCGGGCGAACTCGGCCCGCGCCTCCGCGCCGCGGCCCAGCCGCTCCAGCAGTTCGCCGCGGGCCGCCGGCAGGTGCGGATACGCGGCCAGCTCACCCCGCGCCACCAGCCCGTCGACGATCTCCAGCCCGGCGGCCGGGCCCTCGGCCATGCCGACGGCCACGGCGCGATTGAGCTCGACCACGGCCGACGGGGCGACGTGCGACAGCAGGTGGTACGTCCTCCGTCCCCTCCTCGAACGGGCCGGATCGGATCCGACACGCGGGTCGGGAGTTTTTCCGCGCTACGCGCTGCGGGTGATGTCCGCGACCTCCGCCGGGGTCAGCGCGATCCCGGCCGCCACGACGTTGTCCTCCAGGTGCCGCACCGAGCCGGTACCCGGGATCGGCAGGATCGCCGGCGAGCGCGCCAGCAGCCAGGCCAGCACGATCTGCCGGGGCGTGGCCTCGTACTTCTTGGCGATCGCATCGATCGTGGTGTTGTCGTCGAGGTTCTGGATCGGCGCCCACGGCAGGAACACGATCTGCTCCTGCTCGCACAGGTCGACGAGCGACTCGGAGCTGCGGTCGTCGACGTTGTACCGGTTCTGGATCGACACGACCGGGGTGATCCGCTGGGCGACCCGCAGCTGCTCCTCGGTGAAGTTCGACACGCCGATGTGACGGATCTTGCCCTGCGTCTTGAGCTCGGCGAGCGTCCCGATCGACTCCTCGAGGGGCACGGCCGGGTCGGGGCGGTGGAACTGGTACAGCGGGATCGATTCCAGCCGCAGCTTGCGCAGGCTGCCCTCGAGCGCCTCCGTCAGGTGCGCGGGCCGCCCGTCCGCCTCCCAGTGGTTGGGCCCGGGACGCACCAGGCCGCCCTTGGTGGCGATGACCAGATCCTCCGAGTAGGGGTGCAGGGCCGCGGCGATCAGCTCCTCGCTGACGTCAGGCCCGTACGAGTCGGCGGTGTCGATGAAGTTCACACCCAGCTCGACGGCGCGACGCAGGACCCGGACGGCTTCGTCGCGGTCGCGCGGCTCGCCCCAGATCCCCTCGCCGGTGACGCGCATCGCGCCGAAGCCGAGCCGATTGACGGTCAGGTCGCCGCCGACATCGATGGTTCCGGCGTTCCGCGCGCTGCTCTGCTCTGACATACGTCAGGTCTCCTTCGGAGTCGAGAATGCTCTCACCCCGAATCTATCCACGCGTCCGGGCGCGCGGCACGCGGAGCGATCCGGCGGGGCGGGCGAAGCCGCGCTTCATCCGGCACATCGCCTGCTTCGGATGCCGGGTAAACGGGGCGGTCCTGTGAGAATCTGCAGTATTTTGCCTATGGATTAGCGCAGATCAGCCTGGGTATGGTGACGCGCGATCACCCGACCACTGCACCGCCGAGCACTGGGAGTGAGCAGCATGACCGCGCTTGACCCGACCGGAATCGACCCGAACAGCCCCGAGGCCCGGGCCCGCGAGACGGCGCGCCGCGAGGCGGAGCGGCAGCAGAGCCTGGAGCACCAGCTGGCCCGCGGCGGCCACGTGGACGAGGGCCCCGTCGACTCGACGGGCCGCAGCATCCGTGACCCGCGCCGAGGCACCCAGCTCGACGAGGACATCTGAGGACTGTCCGACGCCCGCCCGCATCGTCGCCGACGGCGGGCGGCCACCGCACCGCACATTGACGAAGCCCTTCCGGGCTCGCCGCGCTGAGCGCCGGCATCGCGGGTTTCGTCATGCTGTCCGCGCACTGGCACGGCTGGTTCGACCCGCACGTGTACCGTGGCGCGATCCGGCTCTGGCTCGACGGCGGCGACCTGTGCTCCTGACGCCGGCCCGGCCCGGTGCGCGGCTACGGGTTCATCTCCCCGCCGTTCGCGGCGGCCCTGACGATGCTCAGCGCCGGCTCGATGGCCGGCATCGCCGCGCTGCTGTGGGTGCGCTTGCGCCGCGCGCCTGGCGTGGCTCGTCGCACCGGCAACGTCCCGGCAACGCTGGGGTGGCCTGATCTGGCACGTCTCGCGGGTCGGCGAGGTGGGCGAGCCCTCCGGCCGGCCCCTCGCCGGCGCCCTGCACCGGCTGCACGCCCCGGAGGCGGTGTGGCCGCCGCTTGCGCTCGCCGTCGTGTCGCCGGTCAAGTCGTCCGATGACTGGACCGGCCCGGTGCTCACCGGGCTCGCGATGCGCCTGATCAGCCCATTCGCCTGGGTGTACCACCTGATGCGGGAACTGCCCGCCGCACCGATGCCGCTCGAGCGGCGCCGCTGGGTTGCCGCGGTTGTCCTGGCCGTGCTGGCGCTCCGCCTGGTATGGCTGGTCCCGGCACTGATCCTGCTCACGCTGGCCGGCGTTGTGCTGCTGGAGGCGCTGCCGCGTGAGCCGCCTCCGCCCCGCCCGCCGGCGAACCCGCGTGACATCGGACGGTCATCCGCCGCAGCGCTCCTGTCAAGCCCTTGTGTCCGGACGCGTCGGGCTGATAGACAGCAATCCTCCGATGTATTTGGGAGTCCTACGTGAACGGTGAGTTCGACGGTCTCGCCGCCGTCGTGACCGGCGGCGCCTCCGGGATCGGGCTGGCCACGGCCCGGCACCTCGCCGCCCGCGGCGCCCGGGTGGCCAGCCTGGACCTGCGCGCCGACGACCTGCCCGAGAGCATCGCCGGTTTCGTCGCCGACGTCGCCGACGACACCGCCGTGCGTGCCGGCGTGGCGGCTGCGGCCGAGCGCCTCGGCGGGATCGACATCCTCGTCAACAACGCCGGGATCGGCGCCATCGGCACGGTCGAATCAAACCCCGACGACGAGTGGCACCGCGTCTTCGACGTCAACGTCGTCGGCCTGGTCCGGGTGACCCGCGCAGCGCTGCCGCACCTGCGCCGCTCGACCCATCCCGCGATCGTCAACACCTGCTCCATCGCAGCGCACGCCGGCCTGCCCGACCGGACCCTCTACAGCGCCACCAAGGGCGCCGTGCAGGCGTTGACGGCGGCGATGGCGGCCGACCACGTGCGCGAAGGCATCCGGGTCTGCTGCGTCAATCCCGGCACCGCCGACACGCCGTGGGTGCGCCGGCTGCTCGACCAGGCCGAGGACCCGGAGGCCGAGCTGGTCGCGCTCAGCGCCCGGCAGCCGACCGGGCGGCTGGTCAGCGCCGAGGAGGTCGCGCACGCCATCGCCTACCTGGCCAGCCCCCTGGCCAGCGCGACGACGGGCACCGTGCTGTCCGTCGACGGCGGCATGCACGGCCTGCGCCTGCGGGCCCGGCCGTGAGGCCTGACAGACTCGGGCTGGGCTGCGCCCAGCTCGGCAACCTCTACCGCGAGCGCACCGACGAGGGCGCCCGCGCGATCGTCGACGCCGCCTGGGACGCCGGCATTCGGTACTTCGACACCGCCCCGCACTACGGCATCGGCCTGTCCGAGCGTCGCCTGGGCGCCGCGCTGCGCGACCGGCCACGCTCGCAGTACACCGTCAGCACCAAGGTCGGCCGGCTGCTCGAGCCGACCGGCGAGGGCGGCGACGACCTCGCCGACGGGTTCGCCGTGCCCCGCACCCACCGGCGGGTCTGGGACTTCACCCGCGACGGGGTGCGCCGCTCGATCGAGGAAAGCCTGGCCCGGCTCGGCCTCGACCGGGTCGACATCGCGCTGCTGCACGACCCCGAGCACCACCCCGAGGAGGCGCTGCGGCAGGGCTTCCCGGCCCTGGCCGAGCTGCGCGCCGAGGGCGTCGTGCGCGCCATCGGGGCCGGCTCCAAGGACGCGGCCGTGCTGACCCGGGTCGTCGCCGAGTGCACGCCCGACGTCGTGATGGTCGCCGGGCGCTTCACGCTGCTCGAACAACCCGCCGCCGAGCGACTGCTGCCGGCATGCGCCGCGGCCGGCGTCGGAGTGCTCGCCGCCGGGGTGTTCAACAGCGGGCTGCTCGCCGAGGACCGGCCGCGGGACGGGCTGCCGTATGAGTACGGCGCCGCCCCCGCCGACCTCGTGCGCCGGGCCACCGAGATCGCCGGCGTCTGCGCCGAGCACGGCACCACGCTGCCGGCCGCCGCCATCGCCTTCCCCGGCCGTGACCCGGCCGTCACCACGGTCGTCCTCGGCGCCGACTCGGCCGAACAGGTGCGCCGCAACGCCGCGCTGTTCGACGCGCCGCCGCCGGACTCCCTGTGGCCGGCGTTGACCGGGCGGGGGCTGCTGTGATCGTCGACGCGCACCACCACCTGTGGCATCTGGGCGGCGGCTACGACTGGCTCGACGCGCCCGAACTCGCCCCGATCCGGCGTACCTTCGGCCCCGGCGACCTGCGGGCGGAACTCGCCGCCGCCGGCGTGACCCACACCGTGCTCGTCGAGGGCGGGCGCTGCGACCCCGACGAGGCGGCGCTACTGCTCGGCCACACCCGCGACACCCCCGAGATCGCCGGCGTCGTCGCCTGGGACGACCCGGCCGCGCCGGTCTTCCCGGCGTACCGGGACCTGCCCGGCGCCGAGCACCTCGTCGGGCTGCGCGCCCAGGTGCAGGCCGAGGACGCCGGATACCTCGACCGTGCCGACGTGCGCGCCGGCCTGCGCCGCATCGGCGCCGCCGGGCTCGTCTTCGACCTCGTCATCCGCGCCGACCAGCTACCCTCCGCCGCGCGGGTCGCCGCCGCCCTCCCCGACGTCCGGTTCGTCCTGGACCACCTGGGCAAGCCCCGCATCCGAGCCGGCGACCTCGCACCCTGGCGCGCCGCGATCGCCGCCCTCGCCGCCCGGCCCAACGTCGCGGCGAAGCTGTCCGGCCTCGTCACGGAGGCCGACTGGGAGCATTGGAAACCCCAGGACCTGCAGCCGTACGCCGAGCAGGCCCTCGATCTGTTCGGGCCGGCCCGGCTGATGTTCGGCTCGGACTGGCCGGTCTGCCGCCTGGCCGCGCCCTACGGGCGGGTCCTGGCCGTCGCCGACGAGCTGATCACCCCGCTCACCAGTCCCGCGGAGCGCGCGCAGGTGTTCGGCGGCACAGCCGCCGAGATCTACCGTCTGGACGTTGGCGCCGCGGGCGTAGAGTCGCCGCGGAGGGACCCATGGCACTGACCGACGAGGCAATCGACAAGATCAAGGGCATGATCACTTCGGGCGAGCTCGGCCCGGGGGACCGGCTGCCCAAGGAGGCCGACCTGGCCGAGCGCCTCGGCCTGTCGCGCAACTCGCTGCGCGAGGCGGTCAAGGCCCTGTCGATGATCCGCGTCCTGGACGTCAGGCAGGGCGACGGCACGTATGTCACCAGCCTTGAGCCAAACCTGCTGCTCGACGCGCTGAGTTTCGTGGTCGACTTCCACCGCGACGACACCGTCCTGCAGTTCCTCGAGGTGCGCCGCATCCTGGAGCCCGCGGCGACCGCCCTGGCCACCGAGCGGATGAGCGAAGAGGACGTGGCGAAGCTGCAGACGGTGCTCGACGACCTCGGCGCCGACCCGACGATCGAGGCCCTCGTCGCCAACGACCTGGAGTTCCACCGCCTGATCGCGGCCGGCGCCGGCAACGCGGTGCTGTGCTCGCTCATCGACGGCCTGTCCGGCCCGACCACCCGTGCGCGCATCTGGCGCGGCCTGACCCAGGAGGGCGCCGCGGCCCGCACACGCGAGCAGCACCAGGCCATCGTCGACGCGATCGCCACCCGCCAGCCGGACCTGGCCCGCGCCTGGGCCTCGATCCACGTGGCCGGCGTCGAGGAGTGGCTGCGCCGGGCTCTGTAGCGCTGTGTTGGCTGCGCCTTCGGCGCGGCGGGGGCCCACCCCGCACCCCCATGCCTCGCTTCGCTTCGGCACTGGCCGCGCTTCGCTGGCCAGATCACCTGCTCTCTCGGCGGCATCGCTGCGCTCTGCGCCCTCGTCTTGCCGATCCCGGGCTCGCCGCGCGACAGCAGGCAGGGGCTGGTCGGGGCTGCGCCCGGCAAGCAACGCCTTGATCGGTTCCAGCCATGAGACGCTGCTCAAGGCGATTGATCTGTATCTGGCAAGGTCCTTTACAAATATCATGATCATCTATTGATTTTTGTCTGGATCAAGCCCAAACTGACCCCACGGCGCCGGCGCTCCGCCTGTCGTGCCGAGAGCCGGTCGGCACGCGCACCGCGCAACCGGACCCATACCCAACATCTCTGGCGAGCCCTCCTGCTTCGCCGTCCCTCGGCTGAACCGCACGCAACATGCTGCGCGTTCCGCGGAAGTTCGTTCGGATCACAGAGCCGGGCACGCCACACGCGAGGCTTCGAGCCGCGTGGGAGGAACCATGTCGTGTTCATCCGCCCCAGTCCACCCGAGTCGCCGACCTCTACGGCGACGACTCCGACACGCGCTGCACACGATCGTCGTCGGCGCCACCATGACCAGCCTGCTCGTCATCGGCGCGCATTCAGCCCAGGGCGCCGTCTCCTTCGAGGTGCAGAGCCTCGACGGCAGCCGCAACAACCTCGCCCGGCCGGCCCAGGGCCAGGCGGGCACGGCCTACTCCAGGGTGGCCGCCGCGCGGTACGCCGACGGCCGCGGCCAGCCCGTGGCCGGACCGAACAGCCGCCAGGTCAGCAACCGCATCTTCAACGACGTGCACCAGAACATCTTCTCCGAGCACCGGGTGAGCCAGTGGAGCTGGACCTGGGGCCAGTTCCTCGATCACACCTTCGGGCTCGCCGCCGGGGGTACCGAGGCCGCGAACATCCCGTTCAACGCCAACGACCCGCTGGAGACCTTCTCCAACACGCTGGGCGTCATCCCGTTCACCCGGGACCTCAGCGCGCCGGGCACCGGCGTCACCAACCCGCGCCAGCAGGTCAACACCGTCAGCTCGTACATCGACGCGTGGGCCGTGTACGGCGGCACGGCGCAACGTCTGGAGTGGATGCGCGACGGGCCGTTCGACAACAACATGGCCAACAACGCCGCGACCCTGATGCTGCCGGGCAGCTACCTGCCCCGCCGCACGGCCCGGGGCAACCCGGCCGCCGCCCCGGTGATGAACGTCGACGGCCGGCTCGCGGCGAACCCCAACAACGCCGCGGTCGCGGGTGACGTGCGAGCCAACGAGAACCTCGCGCTGACCGCGACCCAGACGCTCTTCGCCAGGGAACACAACCGGATCGTGTCCATGCTGCCGAGCTCGCTCAGTGCCGAGGACCGGTTCCAGATCGCCCGGCGGATCGTGATCGCCGAGCAGCAGTACATCACCTACAACGAGTTCCTGCCGGCGATGGGCGTCAACCTGCCGCGGTACACCGGCTACAACGCCAACGTGGACACCACGTTGAGTAACGAGTTCGCCGTCGTCGGGTACCGCGCGCACAGCCAGATCCACGGCGAGTTCACGGCGCAGACGCAGGCGTCGCGCTACACGGCGACCCAGCTGGCCGCCTTCCGGGCGCAGGGCCTGGACGTCGAGGTCGACGGTGCGAACGTGGCGATCGGCATCCCGCTGAACGTCGCGTTCTTCAACCCGGACCTGCTGCCCGCCATCGGCCTCGGGCCGTTCCTGACCAGCCTGAGCGAGTCGCAGTACAACAACGACGAGATGATCGACAACCAGCTGCGCAGTGTGCTGTTCCAGGTGCCCGTCACGGGCAACCCGACCTGCCTGGACGGCCCGACGCTGCCCGCCTGTTTCACCGGCGTCGTCGACCTCGGCGCGATCGACATCGAGCGCGGCCGCGACCACGGCATGCCCAGCTACAACCAGCTCCGGCAGGCGTACGGGCTCGCGCCCAAGACCTCGTTCACGGCCATCACCGGCGAGGCCACCGACGCATTCCCGGCCGGCTCCGGCGCCGACAACCCAAACAGTCTCGACTTCCTGCGTACCGCCGACATCAACGGCACCGCGACGGTCGTCGGCGCTGCGGACGGCTCGACCTCGGGCGTGCGCCGCAGCACCACCGCCGCGCGGTTGCGCGCGGTGTACGGCAATGTCAACAACGTCGACGCCTTCACCGGCATGATCGCCGAGCGGCACATGCCCGGCAGCGAGTTCGGCGAGCTGCAGCGCGCGATCTGGACGAGGCAGTTCCTCGCGCTGCGCGACGGCGACCGGTTCTTCTACGGCAACGACATGGGGCTGACGACGATCGCCTCGCAGTACGGGATCGACTTCCACACGACGCTGGCCCAGGTCATCTCCCGCAACACCGACACACCGGCCGCCGACATCAACCCCAACGTGTTCCTCGTCGCCGACGACGACCTGCCGCCCGCGACGTGCAAGGTGGCCTACCGGGTGGTCACGACCTGGCCCGGGTTCTTCCAGGTCGACATCAGCCTGACCAACCAGTCCGGCGTCGCGTTCAACGGCTGGAACCTGCAGTGGCAGTTCGCCAACGGCCAGGCCTTCTCCCAGGGCTGGAACGGCACCTTCAGCCAGAACGGGGTGACGGCGAACATCGCCAACGCGAGTTGGAACGGCGTGCTCGCCGCCGGAGCGACGCTGACGGGGGTGGGCTTCAATGGCACCTGGGACGATGTCACGGGTGCGCTACCGGTGAACTTCACGATCAACGGCAAGCGCTGCGCGCTCGGCTAGCACGCCAGCGCCGCGGGACGCCCGCCGTCCCGCTGGCACACTACGGAACCCGGGGATGCCCCGGCCGCGAGGCTGGGGCATCCTGACGGTCCGCGTGCACCATGTGCGATGCGACCATTTGAGTAAGTCGATGTCCTAAGCGGACCGTGTGGGGATGGCAGACGTGGAGGGCGAGCTACTACCAGCTAATTACCATGGTGCCGGATCTGCTGGAGCGGGGCGCCGTCGCGGCTGATGATCCAGAAAGCCCATCCGTTGCGGTGAGGCGAGACGGATGGATTGTAGTGGCTGACCACGGCGCGTGCTGCTTCGCTTGGGGTGCGGTACTCCCTCCCGGCCAACGGTCCGTCGGCGATCTCGATGCGACCCGGGCCACGCACGAACGTTGCTCGCGTGCGATGACCGGCATAGTCGGCGTGGATCGCCACCTCCTCGTCCGTGTCGGCCGGCACGGGACCTGTCGATGCTCGTGCCTCGGCGACCAGCCGTGCTACGACCTGTCCCTTCGTGATCCTCGCGATCGACGCGGCGAACGTGAGGTACTGATCCGTCGCCTCGTCAATCTCGACACTTGGCATAGGACTCCGCCTCTTTCGGAGACTCTGAAGATTCCTGGATTCTGCCTGTCCTTCGGCCGAAGGGCAAGCGTCGCGACGAGTTCCGGTCGGCTGTGCAAACGTCGTGGTGTCGACTTCCGCAACCCGGGCCGCGTCGCGGCTGGTTCCGCGAACTCGCAGCCACTGCTGTGCACCCTGACCTCCTGCTATTCGACGCCTCTCGCGACGTCTAGTGTCTCGTGATCCTGCTGTCGTTACTTCGAGTTGTTGTCGACGAGTTGCTTGATGCTGGTCTGGACCCAGCGGACCTTGGCGAGGATCTCGTCGGCGGTGGCGGTCCAGGTGAAGGGTTTGGCGTCGGTGTTCCAGTGTGCGACGTAGTCGCGGATGCGGACGATGAGGGCGTTGACGGAGGTGAACGTGCCGCGGCGGATGGACTGGCGGGTGATCAGCCCGAACCAGATCTCGATCATGTTCAGCCAGCTGCT